>CAJUIY010000005.1 GCA_910586865.1 uncultured Bacilli bacterium | reverse complement strand
CTACTGTTAAGGTATAACTTTGAGTTTTTTCATTGAATACTGGATCTAGGGTTCCTGCACTTGGTACTAGACTTGCTAAATAATTATTATTACTTGGTTCTCGATGTATTGTTATCTTATATACCTTCGCTACTCCTGCTTCACTGGTTACTGTTACATTAAAGATGTTATCTCCTACTTTTAAGTCTCTAACTCCTATTCCTGTGATAGATGCATTTCCTGTTGTTGTTGCTAATATTTCTACTTTTGGTGTCGATGGTGATACCGTTACAGAATACTCTAAGGTATCTTTATCAAAGGCTGGTGTTAATTCTTGTTCTTCATCATTTGCCTTTACTTTTAATCTTGTTAAATCATTATTAGCGTCTTGTTTTCTTATGATATCTACATAGTAAACTCTCTTTATTCCTGTTGGTGTTTTTACTGTAATTGGTACTATATTACTTCCTGGTTTTAATGAATATGGTCCTGTTCCTTCTACAGTATTAGTAGAGACTTCTGCTACTGCCATGATGTTGATTAAATCTATATCACTATCAACTTCTACTTTATAAGATAGATTCTCTTTGGTAAATACTGGTTCTAGATTTCCTTTATCTGTATAAATATATGATAAATAGGTATTACTATAGTTTTGTCTATTTACATTTATCGTATAAGTAGAACTATTTTGTCCTAGACTATCGGTTACTACAATCTCTACTGTGTTCATTCCGATATTAAAGTTACTATTACCATTTACAACATACGTTGCATTTTTATCTAGTGTTTTGATATCTAAAATTAAATCTGTTATTTCATAGTCTACTGTTACCGTGTAATCAAATACTTCACTTGCAAATGTTTGGTCCATCTTGTAATCCTTTATACTTAGACTTTCTAGTAGGGAGCTAACGATATTTTCTCTTGTTACGACGATATTATAAACGTTAACACTTCCATCTTCTGCTGTTACAATAACTTTAACCTTATTATCTCCTACTTCTAATTGATATTTATCAAATCCTACCACACTGGCATTTACATCACCTGGTGTTCCACTAATAACGATATCTTCTATTTCGTATGGAACAGTTACTGTATAATCATTTACTGTTGGTTCAAAATTCGGAGTCAATGTTCCTTCTGACGTGAATAACCCTACTAATGTATTGTCAGAAGAACCTACTTTGGTGATTACTATCGTATATACTTTCTTAGTTCCTGCTTCACTTGTTACTGTAATATCGATATAATTTGCTCCTATTGATAAATTGATAGGTCCATCTCCTGAGACTGTTGCTTTTGGATCTTCTGGTACTGCCTCTATTATAGTATTTACTACACTATTATCTACTTCTCCAAGATAGACTGTTGTAGAACTAGCAAATTCTGGTGTTAATGTGATTCCACTAGCTTCTAATGATTTTAAATTATTGTTCTTTGACTTTTCTTTTTCGACCTTGATTTTATATTCTTTCACGGTTACTCCATCTTCTGCCGTTATTTTAATAATTACTTCATTAGATCCTACTTGTAATTGTGTCTCTCCTGTTATTTTAACAGTGGCATCACTATCTAATGGCTCTGCATTAACAATTAAATCTGTATTCTCTGTTGTTATACTATACTCATATGTATCTTTATCAAAGGCTGGTGTTAGTTGATGATTATCTACTGAAAGAAAGGCTAGTCTTGCTTCACTCTTTCCTTTTCTAGTAACGACCACTTGATAATAACGAACAATATTTTCCGTAGAGGTTACTTTAATAGATAATGGATTTTTTCCTACTCTCAGTGGATAATTTTGGAATCCTGTTACACTAGCATTTTTATCTTCTAACTCTCCGTCTAAAGTAATATTTAAAGTCTCATATGGAACTTCTACTTCATAATACATTGTATCTGGGTTAAAGACTGGATCTAGTGTTCCTTCATTTACTTCTAATTTAATTAGTCGATTACTAGTTGTTCCTGCCTCTTGTCTTAATACATCTAAGACATATTCTTTTGTCGTTACGCCATCTTCTGCGGTTACTTTTACTGTCACTGTATTAGAGCCTATTACAAAGTTTTCATTTCCTATTACTTCATAAGTAGCATTAGGATCTTCTAAATTGACAAATAAGGTAAGACTAGTAACACTTTCTAATACTCGAAGCTCATAGTTTAAAGTATCCTTTTCAAAAGCCGGATCCAAAACACTCTCTTTCGCAAGTAATAGAGAAAGATTGGCATTATCTGATGCTTTTCTTTTTACTATTAAGGTATAAACTGTTTCTGTTCCATCTTCTGCGACCACCTTAATATCAATCGTATTTATTCCTACTTTTAAGGCATATGTTCCATTTCCTGTTACTTTGGCTGTTGTATCACTACTTACTCCTACTACGGTAATTTTATCTTCTTCTCGTTCTACTTCCAAATTATACTGTGTTGTTGCTGGTGCAAATGCTGGTGTATAACTATTTTTAGAACTTGTTGTTAAAGATGCCAAAGTACTATCAGAACTCATCTCTCTTAATATATTAATGGTATAAGTTCTTACACTTCCATCTTCCGCTGTTACATCGATATTTATAGTATTCTGTCCAGATTTAAGATTATAAATACCTGTATTTGACGTTTTAGCAGCCCAATGTTCTGGGGAAGCAGTAATATTTACTTGATATACATTTCTTGCCACGGTTACATCATAATTTTGTGTTTCTTTATCAAAAACTGGGTCTAGAGCATAATTACCAACTTTTAGACTACTTAAATAATTGTTATTACTTAGTTTTACATTTACATTAATAGTATAAGTATTTTTCGTTCCATCTTCTGCAGTTACTGTAATATAAACTACATTCTTTCCTGCCTTAAATCCACTGTTTCCAGTTATTCTATACTTGGCATTTGGGTGATTAACAATAGGGTTCATAGTAAGCGAAGTATAGCCTGATGATATTTCTATGTCATAAGTTAAAATATTACTCTGAAAATTTGGTGATAACGTCCCTTCCAAAACATCTAGACTATATAAAGTAGCATCACTAGATTTCGCACGGATAACGGATACTGTATAAATTTGTGTTGTTCCATTCTCTGAAGTGGCAGTTATTTCAAATTTATTAACTCCAGTTTTTAAAGGATTTGTTCCATCTCCTGTAATGGTAGTTAAACTATGTTCTGGGGTTGCAATGATATCTACTTCATCAATCTCATTTCCTACATTTACAGTATAATCATGAATTGTCTTATTATAAGTTGGTACTAATGGATAAATCACACTATCATGTTCTACTCTTATCTCATCAATATAAGTATTTCCACTTTGTTCTCGGTAGACTTTTAATACATACGTTTTCTTATCTCCATTTTGGGCAGTTACTTCTATCTCTACGAGATTTAAACCTGTCTTAAAGTTCTCATTTCCTACTACTTTATAAGTTGAATCTGGATCTTGTAACTCAATATCTAGTACTACACTAGTATATGAATTAGGAACAGAAAAACTATATTCTAATACTCCTGGATCAAATTTGATATCTGTCAGTGGGTCTAATACTTCTAATTTTTTGATATTCGTATCCCCCGTCATATCTCTATTAATACTAAATATATATGTAGAAACCTTTTCTCCATCTTCTGATATTACTTCTATTGTAAAGGTGTTGTCTCCTTTTTCTAGTTTAACAGTCCCGTCACCTATCACGGTTTGATATTTGTTTGATTTTTTTACTACAAAATCTACCGTTTCTAAACGACTTGGTACCGTAATAGAATAACTACTTGTATCTGGATTAAATCCTGGTGTTAAATGACAATAAGATGCATTTACATTACATAATGCTGGTACTAAGCCTTTGATTTCTATATCTAATGGATAGGGATTACTTGATTTTTCTCTTTCTACTGTTACAGAATAAATTCGAATACTTCCATTTTCTGCTGTTACGGTAATTGGAAACTTCGTTTTTCCTGCTGGTACATCAAAAGTTCCTGTTCCTGTCATAGTAGCACTTTCATCATCTAATTTCGCATCAATTGTAATCGTATCCTCTTCTGATGTTAATTTTACAGTATAGTCTTTTTCTAATATATCAAATTCTGGAGTTAGTGTTCCTTTATCTACGGTTAGTTCTAACAAGAAATTATTTTCACTTCGTGGTTTTGCTGCTGTTATGATGGCATGTCCATCATCTGCATTTCCTGTTTGATAACTATCTGTAATAGTTGGTTGTGTATCATCTCCTGACTTCATAGAAATCTTATCAAAAACCATTCCAGAATAATGAATACTATCTGATTTATGAATAATATTCGTTTCTGTAGAGGACTTTTCTATAGCAAGACAGCCATCACATCCTGAGACGAACGAGCTTCCTCCGCCTCCAGCTCCATAAGATAGTGCTCCATAATAACCTCCGCCACCGCCTCCATGTCCTGAGGCTCCATTGGCTCCTATTTTTCCAGTTCCAAAAGAGTAACCTGATGTTTGTGTGGCAAGTGCCTTTGCTCCATATCCTTGTAGTCCTTCTAAGGCTCCTCCAGAGCCTCCCATACCTCCATAGGTACTACCTCCTCCACCAGCAGCAACCATAATCCTTGATTTTAAGCTTGGAAATTCAAAGTAATCTACTTTATTGGATGTAGGAACAAGCCGAATATCAGTAGCTCCTCCACCGCCGCCACCTGGTTCTGGTGTTCGATCTTGATTAGAGTCATTTCCTCCTTTTGATCCTCCATTGAAGCCTCCAAGACCTCCAACGAATTTAGAAACGGATCCTCCATTTTTTCCGATACAACCTACATAAACATATAGTTTTTGGCCTTTCTTTAAGTAAATTTCTCCATCCGTATAAGCACCTCTTCCTCCACGATATTTCAAAACTCAATCGCGTCTACCAATACCACCTGATGCTCCCCATAATTGAATTCGATAATAAGTAGAAGCTGGTGCAATAAACTCTTGTTCTTCTTCTGTACAGTTATATTGAACTTTTTTTCCTTCAATATTTTCTTCTCTTTTGACTTTAATCGTATAAACAGTTGTTTCTACATCTGGATGTGTTACTGTTATTTTTATGGTATTATTTTGACTTCCTAAATATCCATTTCCTTCTATTTTTACTGTTGCTGTCTTATCATATGGAATTGCATCGACATCTAAGGCAATCGCACTATATGGTGCGCTTAACTCATAGTCTGTTTCGATACTAATAAATTCTGGATCTAAGGAATAACTTCCCCCATTAATATCTAATACATCCAGTTTTGTAGAATGTTCTCCTGGTGCTAAATCCCCTCTTATTGCTGTTACTTCATAAATACGTGTTTCTCCATTCGTAGAGGTGACTGCGATATTTATTACTTTTGTCTCTCCAAGTCCAACTCGGTATTGCCCAAGTCCTGTTACAGTAGATGATTTATCTGCTAACACTCCTTCTAATGTAAAGTGTTGTTCATATTTATCTAAATTTAATGTGATTTTATTTTTAAACGGATCAAAATCTTCACTAAATGTCCCATAGTTTGTTTTTAATTCTGCTAAATAGTTATTATTAGATTCATTGATAAGTTCTATTTTAGCAAATCCATTTCCTTCTTGTCCTTCTTGAATACCTGTTCCATCTGTTGTTGGTTGTCCTGTATACTCTCCATCTGCAAGAATAACATGATTTCCTTGAATATCATTAGGTGTATAGGTAGGACCATTAGTATCTACCCAATTATAACCTAAACCATCTATCATTTGTGTATTCGTAAATACCTTATTAGAATAATGGATGTTACTATCTGAATGAAATATATCAGTTGGTGTTGAATGTTCCATAATGGACTTACATCCAATATGGCCCGAAATATAGGAAGAACCTCCAGAACCACTACTTACAAGAGCGTTTGATGCTCCACCACCAGAACCTCCGTAGTAACCTCCTCCTCCTGCGGCACCACAACCCGCACATTTAGAGGCATCTCCACCAATTCCGAATTTTCCATCTTGTCCACTCCAATTTTCTCTTTGTCCGACAAAACCAAAACCTACTGATGTTTGAGTGGAAGAGGTATTTAAAATATAAGGTGATAAATCTGTATTATTGTAATGAAAAACTGGAATATCGTAAGAAAATAATCCACCAGCAGAACCTCCATTACTTCCTGTTTTCCATGTTGTGGATCCACCACCACCAGCAGCAACCATGATACGACTCTTTAATGAATCAAAGTCATCCCATGCACCACTTACAAGACGAACATCGGTAGCTCCTCCACCACTTAGTCCATTGCCTAACCCAAGACCAGCATAACCGCCTCCATTAAAAGAGGCAGATTTTCGGATAACATTTCCGACATAGAAATAAATCTTTTCTCCTTTTTCTAGAATGATGTCACCTTTCGTATACGCACCTTTTCCTCCAGGAATTCCAACTTTCCCATCTCCTTGTGCTCCCCAAAGTTGTATTCGATACTTACCATAAACAGGTGCAATAAATTCTTGGTAATCTCCAGTTGCTGTATATTCATTAGCTAGTTTGGTTGTATATTCTTTTGTGTAGTGAATTAAATAAGTAGTATCACTACAGTTAGGGGCTGAAACTATAATTTTTATGGTTCCAGTATCTCCTAAGATTTTTCCTGCTCCTTCTTTCACAATTGTCGCATCAGTATCAAAAGCAATAGTATCAAAATCAAGTGCAGCTACTGTAGAAGAGACTGTAATGTTATATTCTAACGTGTTGGAGTCGAATCCATTTTCAAATTTTGGTAGAAGCGCTCCCTCATTAACTGCTTTCATTTTTAAATCTGCAAGTTTTGAAGAATGAGTACCTGATACTAGCTCTCTTCTTGTGATATTAACTTTATAAACACGTACCTCTCCTGCCTCACTAGTTACAGAAAGGTTCGCTGTTACTTTTTTTCCATAATCTACTTGATATCTACCTAGACCACCAATTGTTGATTTAGTATCCTCTAATTGAGCATTTAGTTCTACTTCACTCACATTAGAATCTAATACTAAATCGTAAGTTTCTACAGTTTTTGAAAATGCTGGCGATAAAGTTCCATTACTAGATATGATATTTCTTAAGTAATTATTATTAGAACGATGATCTGCTACTGTAATAACTGCCCAACCAGTTCCATAGTTTCCTGTTTGATAACCCCCATTTCCATCTGGTTGTTTGTCTTCTATTCCTGCAAACATCTGAATCTTATCAAATTGGTATCCTGAATAATGGATATTACTGTTCGTACTTATTATATTTGTACTAGTGGAATCTTTATCAATAGCAACACATCCATAACATCCAGATACAAAAGAGGAGCCTCCGTCACCACTACTATGACTAAAGCCCCCAAAGTATCCAGAGCCACCACCACCATTACCGTAAGAATTGTTAGCACCAACTGCACCCATACCAAAGGCAAAACCGGTCGTCTGCTCTGCTGTAATATTAGAACCTTGAAATCTTGCAATGCCATAGTGTCTACCACCAGCTACTCCAGCATAGGTATAATGACCTCCGCCACCGCCAGCTGCGACCATAATACGCGACTTTAAACTATCAAATTCATCCCATACAGTAGGAGCAGAAGTAGGAACTAAACGGACATCCGTAGCTCCTCCACCTCCACCTCCTGGTTCTGGGTTACTATCACAGTTAGAATCGTTTCCACCGTTTCCGCCGCCGTTCCAACCGCCGACTCCACCTTTACATTTTCCACCAACGCCACCATAAACGCCGTTTCCACCAACATAAAGATATAATTTGGTACCTTTTTCTAAATAAATCTCTCCACTAGTATAAGCTCCTGCACCACCTTTTTGCTTAATGGTCCAGTTGGTTCTTCCTTGTCCCCCTCTAGCACCCCAAAGTTCAACCTTATACCATGTGCTTTCTGGCGCTGTAAATGTTTGATATTCTCCTGTATAACTGTACTCCCATTTTGTACCGACAGCAATAGCTTTAACATTTTCTGACCTATAAAAGAAGGCAATTAATGCGACAAAAATTGCTATTACATAACTATTAAAAATAATTTTTTTTCTACTATAAAACTTACCCATTCTCATACACAACCTATCTTCTTCTATTTTACCAAAAAAAATTTTTTTTGGTAAGAGTTTTTTTAGATTATTTTAAAGTTCAAGCTAAACAAAAAGAATAATAAAATTTATTTAGAAAGAACCAAGAAGTTATCTTTTGATGAGAAAATTTAAAAAATAAACTTTAGAGAAAAAAGAAAAAAGTTAAAGGGAATTATGAAACAATAAGATTAAAGAAGAATATAGAAAATAAATTAATGAAAAGATATGATCATATTATAAATTTAGAACCAGAAACCGAACTAAGAAAGGATTATTTGTTTCTAGAGCAAAAGAAAAACACCTTATAAATAAGGTTCAGTGTCTGATTAAATTAACTAGAAAACAATCGACGGGAAAACATTAAAAATACGTTCATTGATATAACAACGAGCGTATTTAAAAGAATCTTGGATATTTATCTCCTGTTCAATATTGACTTAAATATTCAAGTTAATTAACCTTTTTATTTATTAGTGCTTGACAAGTACTAATATTTTTCCTCTTTATTAATTTTTTGTATCTTTATTATATCAATTCTACTCAATACCTTGTTGTGCTGCTTCTATTCTAAGTTTACCTGCAAATGCTGCATTATCCATTTCCTCTAAAGTGGCCCTATAATCAACCCATAATCTTAAGGTATAGACAATATAATCATCGGCTTCTAAGGAACCTGTATCAAGTACTCTATCAGGGTTTGTTCCCATTTCTGGAGTATCAGGAGCTACTGCATCCGTCTTTAGTGGATTTAGTGTTTCTGTTACCGTTTGTGTATCTTTTGTCGTATCATTTGCTTGGTCGATTTCATCTCCAACCTTCGTTTTTACTGTTTTTGTAATACTATACTTAATAAGATGTTGTTTCATTGGATTATATCCTGATGGAATCGCTTCGCTATCTAAAAAAACAGAATAATCACTTGCGATAGTACCATTATTTTCTAATATAAAGGTATAAGGTGTTGTAGCTAATCCTTCTTCATCTGTCATTGGAAATGCATCTTCAATATCAATTGCATTAGATTCATCTTTTAATCTCAAACTTAAAGTTCCAGCTTCTAATCTTACTGTCTTATTACCCTCTAATGTTAATGATAACCATGCGTATGTTCCTCCAATTAATAACACCAACGCTAGGGCTAAGGCTATTATTTTTTTACCATGAGTTTCTACTTCGTTTTCTCTTTCTACACTCTTCATTTATATCACCTTCTCTATATTATATAGGATACCCCATTTTTTTAAAACACGCAACTATTTTTTTAAGTTTTTCATCTTTTCTCTCCTATTTTCTTGTAAAAAACTATTTTCTGTTGAAAACATCTCTATTCGATCATATGCTAAGTTAATGATATCTTTTTTTCTTTCTACCTCTTCTTCTAAATAGCATAAATCTTGATTGGTTGGTCTTTGAAAATAACAAATATCTAAACAATGTTCTACTATGATATCTTCTGCTCTTCTAAGTGGTGATGTAGCATGGCAATAAGGAATATTATTTAAGCGTTCATGAAATCCTTTGGTATCAAATTTAGTACAATACGATTTTTCTATTTCTTTATACCAATGAAAAGTAGTGGTATCGCTTTTGATTTGTTTCACTAAACCTTGATTTTGTCTTTTCTCCTTTTCTAGTTCATGAACTCTATATAGTAATGGGTATCTATTTTCATAGAAAAAGTTTGCAATCTGAGAATTTACTAATTTTGTAGTAAGCTCCACCATTGCTTCTGATCTTTTATCACGAAAAGGAGTTGCTAAGTTTTCTTCTAATTTATAAGTCAATTCATCCAACAGAAGGAGAGTTTCCATCATTTTTCTGTTTTGGCAACCTGTTTTTAAAATTTTATTTATATAAGAATAACTACATTTCGCATCATTTCTGATGATTGTTTTTAAGATATAAAAATCTACAACATTTGCATTACTATCTAATTCAACGAAATAAGAGTTCGCCAGTCTTTTTTGATTTTGTACTAAAGAAGCATGATATGCTGCGAATTCTAATGGAAATATAGAAATTAAATTTTTTGAATAAGGATTATAATCCTGTATATAAATTGTTTTTCCTCGTTCAATAGCATTGTTAACAATTTCAGAATGATATGGTAAATAACCTAATACATTCGTAATATGACAGCCTAGTAAATAGTTTCCATTAGAAAGTCTTTTAATTGTTAAGGCATCATCTATTTCTTTTGTGCCTTTTTTATCAATCGTAATCGTATACTCATCCAAGAATATTCTTTTATTATCTAAAGGAGGACAAGTATATTGATGCATTTTCCCTATCACTCTTTCACAAAAACAAACAGGGATATGATTTTTCCCTAATAACTCAAAAGCGTCTACTATCCCATTTTCTTTACCTAATACAAATTGGTATAAATCTTTTAATAATTTTTTTCTTTCTTTATAATGGCTATCCTTTATATCTAATTTTTTCTTTTCCTCATTTATTAATTGTAAACAAGCATTTTTAAAATCTTTTGGCTCATATAAATACTTATTCTTTGTTAAAAGTAAAACACCATAAAAGTATAGAATATCTTTTTCATGATATTCAATCGAAGTAATTGCTTTGATATACTCCTGTATCATTCGATAATAAAAAGGAACATTTTCTTTATCTTTTAAATTTACCATATCTTTATTCTTTTTTAACACCATCGATAGTTTGTCTAAATTGCGTATTTCATAAACAATATATTCTAAAAAAGCATACCTATTTTTATCAATTAATTCTTCTAGCTGATTTAGAATACCCTGTTTTTCTTTTTCGTATTGCTTAATTCTTGGTAATCTTCTTATCTTGTATTGGAGATTTTTTAAGTTTTTTATTGGAATAGCTAAATTATTTTCTAAATCTTTTTTCATATTTTTATATAAGTAATTCCATGTATTTTGAAATACTTCTCTTTTTTCTATACTTTCATTGATATAGGGTAATTCCTGATTTATAAAATCAAAAAGAGTGCTTGTAATCTTATCAGAAGTACCTAATATTTTTATTATCTCTTCATCTGTTACCTCATCGTTACTAAAAATACTTTCTAATAATTTTACTAATCCACTCTTCATCCTTAAACCCTCCTATTTTTACTTACTAATTCCATTTGTTTTGTTAATTGCTTGATTCTTTCTATGATTCTCCTAGCTTTTACTTTATCAGAACCACTAGTAGTAAGCGAAAGATTCTCTTCTAGTTCTTCTAAAGTTAAATTAGATGTAAAAAAGGTTGGTAAACCCTCTTCCATTCGATATTGAAGGATAGGTCCTAAGACTTCATCTCTATTAAAACTACTTACATTTTCTGCACCAATATCATCTAATAATAATAAGGCACATTTTTTGATATAATCAAACTTTTCTTGATAATTCGTTTGAAAAGAAGCTTTTAAATCTCTTAAAAATTCAGGATAATAAACAATAGCACACTTTACTCCTTTTTTTGCCATGTCATTAAATAAAGCCGATATTAAATAAGTTTTTCCAGTCCCAAAGGAACCTGTTAAATATAAACCCTTAGTATCCTCGTGATTTTCATAGGACTTCATAAATTCAGTCATATATTTTAATATAGGAACACGACTAACATCATCTTTATAAAGTTTTTGAAAAGAAGCTTGTTGTAATTCTTTGGATAAATTATAATAAGAAATATTTTGTAAATAACGATTCTCTTCTTCTTGTTTCTTTTTATAAGGACACATTACATAAGAAAAAGAAAGCGTATCTTTTTCTCTTTGAGGCATTAATTGATACCCCTCTACTTTATTTTTACACATCCATAAATTAGAACAGTTCTTACAGTTATGATATTCAAAAGATGCTTCCTCTAAGGTAGAAGTATATTTCATCAAGATATTTTCTTCCATCTTCAGTGTATTCCTATATTCCTTAAATTCCCTATTTTTCATAGCGTTAATAAAAGACTGTTTTAAGGTAGTAGAATTCTTCTTTTTTACAATATCGGATACATTTTTCATAACTACCACCACCATAATTCCATTTTATAAAAAATACTTTTAAATTACAAGTCATTTACTCATACTTTTTCTTTTTTATATCAGAAAAGGAGAGTATAACTTGCTTCTGATTAAATTGCCAATTTTTACCTGTTTAAGGAAAATTCATTTTTACATTTCCAAATTCTTGGGTATTATATATTTTAATCTTTAATTTTTTTAGTCGCTTCGTTACCTCTTTATGAGGATGATGAAATTTATTATCCACTCCTGCTGATATCAAAGCAATTTTAGGATTCACTTCTTTTAAAAACTCATAACTACTACTAGTTTTGCTTCCATGATGACCACATTTTAAAATATCAATATCTTTTATTTCATATTGGTTCAAAATATATTTTTCTGTTTTAATGGAAGCATCTCCCATCAATAAAAGTTTCTTACCCTTTATCTCGATATATAAAACAATACTACTATCATTTTCTTCCTTCAAATCACTATTTAGGGATAGTATTTTAAAATCTCCCACCTCGAAATAATCGTTTTGTTTCAGTCTTTGTACATTTGGATGGTTTCGAATTATCTTTTTCTCTAAAGAATTGATTTTTCCTTCGTTGATAAAAATAGAATCTACTGGAAATTGTTTCGTAAGAGAAAGTGCCTCTCCTAAATGATCGTAATCCCCGTGCGTTAAGATTAGATAATCTATTTTCTTAATTCCTTCTTTCTTTAAAAGAGGAATTGTCGTTTTCTCCACAATGGATGTTTTCTCTTCCTTATCATAATTCATAATTCCACCAGTATCGACTAAAATATTTTGATTATTCGAATGAAGTAAAAGAGAATCTCCCTGTCCTACATCTACCATTAGTAAGTAATCCTCCGAATCAAAAAAAGGATAACTATAGTGCAATATTACTAAAATCATGATAGGAAAAAAGTAGTGATACTTTCTCTTTATAAATCCATAGAAAAAAATAATAATAAAGAAAAAGTACAAAAGATAAACGATAAAGGAACAAGATTTTAGGATAAGAATAGAAAATCTGATGTTACGAAAAAACACACTACTAGCTTCTAATAAAAAGACAACCATTTCTAAAAGGATATTCAAAAATGGAAAAAGAAAAGTAAGAATTGCAACTGGAAATACTAGAAAACTAACAAAAGGAACATAAAATAAGTTATAGAAAATTCCAAGTACATTGATTTGATTAAAAAAATAAATAGAAATTGGAATACTAACAACAAAAGAAAGAAAGGATACACAAAGTAAACTTTTAAAATAGTTTTTAATTCTACTTAATCTACTAGCTACCACTAATAAAGATAGACTAATCGTAAAGGAATACCAAAAACCAATATCATATACATAATAAGGATTGATAAGAAGAGAAATACAAAGAACAAGTAGAAAGATATTTTCCTTTTTTATATAGAAATAATAAATCTTATTAATAGAGAAGAAAAAAAAGAAAAGAACTGCTCGCAAAATAGAAGGAGATAAACCGGTTAGTAGTAAATAACAAAACAAAAGAATACTAGTAATCCAATATCTTTTTTCTTCTCTTATCTTTAATTTTTTCCAAAGTTTTAAGAAAAAAGAAGAAAGGAAGCCAATATGCATACCACTAATGGCAAATAAATGGCTAATTCCTAAATCTCTATAGTTTTTTAGAGTATCTCTAGAAATATCACTGGTATCTCCTAAAAGGAAAGTTTTCACATAAGCATTTTGACATCGATTTAGAATAAATGTTTTTATTTTATAATATAAATTTTGGTTTTTTCTAATGAGATAGATAGCATTCGCTTTCATCTTAAAAAAGATATTTTTTCGGTTCCAATATTCTTGGTAATGAAATATAACATTTTTTTTCGTATTTTTTACTCGTTCCATAGTTCCTTCTATTTTTATTTCATCATGGATGGATAAATTTTGTTCGAATAATTTTTTTTCCTCTTCATTCTGAAAGTAATAGGTAACGACTACTTTTTCCCCTTTTCCAACTATAAAAGTGGCCTTACTAGCTTCTATTTTCATTTCATACAAATAACCAGTAATACTTTTCTCTTTTTGATAGATGCTCTTTTTTGTTATCGAAAGGCGATAAAACGTAACGAAAAGAATCAAAATTAACAAAAGATAATAAATAGAATTACAGAGTAATATTTTCCTTAATCTTATCAAATAAGCTATCTCCTATTCCAGATACATTCTTAATATCTTCTATTGCTTGAAATGGACCATTGGTATTCCGATATTCGACAATAGCATTCGCTTTTGACTCTCCAATTCCTTCTAACTGCATGAATTCCTCTTTCGTTGCTTGATTGATGGATACTTTATTAGAAGAAGATACTTGCTTTTCTTCTTCAATACAAGCATTATTTTCTAATGCATTGACACCCTTTACACATTCTTGATGAAGAATCTCTTCTTTTTCTTTGGTTTTTTCAAAGTTTTCTACTTCATAATGACTATAAACGATAATAACCATTTCATCTTTTAATTTTTTACTTAAATTTAAAACACTGGTGTCTGCCTGATTCGTAAGTCCTCCTGCCATTTGAATCGCATCAATTACTCTTTTTTCTGGATTTAGTGTATAAATACCAGGATTCATCACTTCTCCTTTTACATCTACCATAATTGGTTCTACCTTTTCTACTTCTTCTTTTTTCTTTTCTTCCTTCTTTTCCTTTTTTTCTATGGTTAGTAGATTTTCTTTCTTCTCCTTCTTGTTACTGCTTTTCAAGTTAGAATAGAGAAAGAAACTACTCATTCCTATTAGGGTAAAGACTATCAAGGTAATGATAATTTGTTTCCGATATCGATATTTGAATGTCATATAACGCCTCCTACTAAATTATTGTCAAAAAAAAGAAAAGTTACCTACTTTTCTTTAAAGAATCTCTCATTTTATTTTCAATACTCACTCTTTGAACAATGGTTAAGGAAGCTACTAAACATATGGTAAAACTTCCTCCATAACTCATAAATGGTAATGGTACTCCAGTTAATGGCATAAGACCAAATAAACCTAGTAAATTGACAGCGATATGACAAAAAATATAAATCGCAATTCCATAACACATCATAGCCCCACGATTCGTGTAACTTCTCCTACCTACCATTAAAATACGGAATAAAACAAACATATAAAGTAAAAGAATCAAAATACCAAATAAAGAACCCATCTCTTCTACAATAATGGCAAAGATAAAATCCGTGTATGGTTCTGGAAGATATAAATATTTTTGAGTAGAATTACCAAGTCCTACCCCTGTTAAACCACCATTATTAATAGCAATATAACCATTACATACTTGGGAACCAGTACTTAATAGTTTCGAACAAGGATTTCGATAATCAAATCTTGATAGTTGTCTTTCTAGTAAAACGGTCTTTCCGGAAGTCGTAATAATCAATAATAAAATTACCAAAAACGCAGAACATCCTAAAAAAACTTTTGCCTTAATTTCTTTCGTAATGGGGGAAGAAAAAAAGAGAAAAAATACAATTACTGAAAAAATAATGGCTGTTCCAAGATCTGGTTGAATAATAATTAAGATAGCCATAGCTACGGCAACCCCTACTGGAAATAAGCTAACAGTATACCTATCTAGTTTTTCCTGATTCATTTCATAAAACCGTGCCATCCAAACAATAATAATTACTTTTCCAAACTCACTAGGTTGAAAACTAAATGGGCCAAAATCAAACCAACTGACAGCTTGATTGGTAGCTTGTCCATACACTAATAAAACAACTAAACTAGCAATAATACCAATTAATAATAACCAAGAAAACATGCCATAAACTTTGGTATTAAATCGTATCATAACAAAGAATAAAATCACACCAATCACTAAAAAGATTCCTTGTTTTACAAAATAATTATAAGGACTGACCGCATAAGACATATAAGCGGTAACATTCGAAGCAGAAAAAACCATAACGAGTCCTATCACAAATAATAAAACCGTTACGAATAACAGTGGCATATCTAAATAACGTAGAATTCTTTTTTCTTTTTTTGTATTTTGTTTTTTTGCCATATACCTCTACCTTTCTAACTATATCATAACACAATTCTACCTTTTTTTATAGATACTATTTCTTACTTGACAATAGGTAAATAATATTAACACAATTTAGAAAATAACATAACCTATAATAGATTAAGTAAAAGGAGGCAAAGAAGTATGTATTACTATGGTGGAGGATCCTCTTGCTGTGGTGGATATCCTCAAATGAATCAATGTTATTCAAACAATAACTGTGGATGCTGTAATAACAATAATAACTCAATCTACGCTATTATATTAGTATTATTTATTCTACTAGTTATCGTGATAGGAACTCGTTGGGCTCAATAGTTCCACAATAGTTTCACATTAGAAAAAGGGCTTTCCTTTTTTCTTTTTTTTTAGTATAATATGAACAGCTGGGGTGATTTGATGTTAAAAAATAAAGATATTATCGACGAAAAAGATAAAAGACTCCGAACCATTAGTAAAGAAGTAGTCTTTCCTTTAACGGAAGAAGATAAAAAACATATCAATGATATGATAGAATACCTAACGAATAGTCAAATAGAAGAACTTGCTGAAAAATACCAATTAAGACCTGGTATGGGGCTATCTGCTATCCAGTTGGGGATTCCAAAACGATATTTTGTGGTAGTTCATGAGTACGAGGAACAGAAATTTGATAATTATATTATTATCAACCCTAAGATGGTATCCAATTCTATGGAAAAAATCTATGTGGACTGTGGAGAAGGATGTCTTTCTGTTAATCGAGAGGTAGAAGGAATTATTCCAAGATATGCGAGAGTAACGATAGAAGGATATGATATCAATGGAAATAAAATTAGAGTAAGAGGTCGTGAAGAGTTAGCCGTTGCTTTTCAACATGAGTTAGACCACTTAAATGGTATTTTGTTCTATGATCATATTGATAAGAATAATCCTTATAAAGATAGTGATAAATATCGAGCTATATAAGAAGATATTTATCTTTTTTTATTTTAATCGCTAGTTAAAATCCATTCGATAATCACCTTTTTGATTTCAAAATACTCCTCTTTTTCAAACTGCATATTGGCAATACAATACTTTTTACTTGAAATATGAGAACAAAAAATGCATTCATATAAATCAAAACAATCTTGGATAAAGAAAGAATTCATAATTTTATTGGAGCAAATGACATGGTAGCTATTACTGCAATCTTTCGAATCATCAACTCGAATACAAAAAGTAGAAGTTCCGGTTCTTTTCGAAGCTAATAAATATTCACTAGCTCCACAAGAATCACAATAAACTATATTTTTAGAATCACTACAATTACTAGAACGGTATACATTTTGACATCGATAAATCGTATCACTTTGAGAAACATTTTCGGATTCATATACTCTTTCTGTTGTGGTATAATTAATATCTTGCCATGCTTTTATTAGTTCTTCCAAACTGGTAATTTCTTTTTTAGGAACCATCCAACCATCTATCTTATCTTTTTCTTCCATATTACATAAAGTAATATATTTACCACTATGAATAGAATCTGCCCAAGTAATTTCATTGGTAGTTGTATCTCTAACCTCTTTTGGTAATTTTATATCAAATGCAAACTTCTCTAAAATTTTCTCAAGAGAAATTCTATTTTTTTCTGAAAAAACATTTCTAAATATTTGATTTACTATTTCTAACACGTTTTCCTCTTTCATTTTTTCATTTCCTTTCTACTGGTTGAAGTTGACTTTAAAATCTCTTTTAAACTTACATTACTAGATAATTTAAAACTACTTTTTGGCTTATTTTTTCTTGTTTCTTCTTCTTTGAAATCCTCTATAAACCTCTTTTTCCTAGGGATACTATGAAAATCTAACGTTTTGGCTTTCATTGCTGGTAGTAAGTTGCCATTAGAAGATAGTCTTACGACACATTCTCTTGTTTTTAACTCGGATAATAGTTTTATCTTTTTTTCTCTACTATCATCCAATGGAATTTTCATCTGAAAGTTATCTACTAAAATATTTGCATCTAATCTAGAAACCCGAAAGATATAATAATTAGCCACATTAGCAAAGATAGAATCTTTTAGGGATTCCGATACTTGATTAAAATATTGAGAAGCAACCATTAAAGATAGATGATACTTTCTAGATTCTGATAAAAATCGAGAGAGAATAGGATTTTCCACCGTTGCAACTTCATCAATAATAAAAAGAATAGGATAAGGCAGTTTTGTACTTTGAATCAAGATTAGTAATTGTTGCATAATAAAACCAGAAATTGTCTTTACTACTTTATCTCCTAGTTTCGTTCGATCAAGAGAAAATAAAGTTAAAAAGTTATCTTGAATGGTATCGTTCAAACTACTTTGACTCCCCTTTTTTGAGAATGCTGGAAAAATTTCCATCTCATCAATAAAAGATAAAATTGGAGAAATCGCCTCCATATAAGATTTTGTCTTTAAATCATTATAATCCGAAAGAAAAAAATGAATGACACTAGCCGGCAAATCTTCCTTTAATTCTTCCAAAATCGAATTACGATAAGTAACATCTAAAAGTAATTTTCTTAAATTCCCAAAATCAAATCTCTCTCCTATTAAAAGGGTATGAATCGAATGTCTTAATACTCTTTCTAGCTTCGCATTATATTGATCCGCAATGAGAGATTGAAATAATTCTAATAACAGTTCTGTGGAGGAAACAGCATCTTTTTGATGATTTACAAATAAATCTATACTATCTTCTATGCTATTAAAATCAATAACTTTTCCAATACCACCAATATCTTTTTCTAAAGAAGCATGGGGATCAATGAAAACGACTCGAAAGGAATGCGAAAAATCATTACTTTTGTTAATCTGATTAATAAAGGAACTTAAAAATTTTGATTTCCCACATCCACTAGACCCTAAAATAAGAGAATGTTTATTAAAATCATAACTGTTTTGTTTGATATAATAATTTCCTTCCAGATACGGATAAGTATCTACTTTTAAAATAGCAGAGGATCTATCTCTACTTAAAATAGAAAAATTTTTACTAATATCTAAATACTTCGGAGCACTCTGATAAAGATATCTTTGATTATTTGAAAAGTCTACGGATAATAAAGAAGCATAATTTTCTCCTACTAGTCTACTCTTATATAACTTATTTTTCTTTTGATAATAAAGAAATATTTTAGAGATAACTTTCTTTTTTGAGATTTTTTTAAAATGAATTTCAATTAGTTTTAAGGAACTCTTTTTTTTAATTTCACAGTACTCTTCTAATTCTATTAGATTACTATCTTTCTTTAATAGAGGAAAAGAAAGAATTGCCTCAGGTAATTTTTTTCTATTTATCTTTTTCATCATAAAAGAAGGGTAATCGTTTATCGTAGCTTTTAAAGAAACGTTAATATGGATAAAATATCTTATTTGGCTATTCAAAATAGTTACAATCAAATCCCAAGATTCTAAGAAGGAAAGATAACTTGAAATTTTTTTAATAAAACTTTCCCATTCTTTTTCTTTCATATATTTTTTTACAAGATATAATTCGTACACATACACCACCTATCCCCCTATCCATAGAATATTTTTTATTCTGTTTGTAATTCAAGATGATCTCTATCACCTAAAAGTGGTGTGTTAATGGCACGTAACCATTTGTCATTGCGGAATAAATACCTTAATTCATCAAAATTTTTATCTGGATCAAGCATTAATGTTGCTAAATCGTCTAGTTTTTGAAACTCTTCCTCTGTTAAATGAAGGAACTCTTCTTTGCTATCCATAACCGTTGGAAAAAAGAGATAAGAGATTTCATCATTCATTAAAGAATGAAAGTCAAAAAACAAAGCATACGCCAAGTTATCCAAACCATTAAAATGACTTCCATGAATATAGTTTTCATGACAATCTTTTCCACTTCTAACATCTAACCACACTTCCGCAATCCATTTAAATTCTTTTTTAGGAAAGTCCCATTGATTAAAATCAACCTGATAAATATTATCAGCATCGACATTTACCCAACGACTTTCTTTTTCGTTATAATATTGAACAATCCAGTGATCATAATAAGTACTTCCTCTTTCTTTTGAAAAATAATTAGCATAACCACTTCGACATCTAGCAGGTATCCCTTTTGCTTTTAAAATAGAAGCAAGTAATACCGAAACATAGCGACAAGTAATGACTACTTTATCTTGTACTTCTCGCCCTAAGGTAAATCCTCTTTTGTCTTGTCTAAAAAGTTCTGAAGTAATAGCTGGAGCTGTTAACAAAATATCATCATCACAGCGATTTCGATACCAAGGATAACGATTCCTTATTTTTTCTAATTCTATTTTATTATCAAACTTACTAGCATCTTCTAAGTAACTTCTTACTAATTCTTGTCTATGAATCACTTGATGACATAATAGTTTTGCAAGTTCTTCCATATCATCCGGTAATGATTTATAATACTCCTTAAATGGATAATAATTGGTATAGACACTTGTTTCTAAATAAAAATCTAATATTTCTTTTTGCATAGTATCACCTCTTAACCATTTTATCAAATTCTTGCAAAGAAAAACTGACATTTTTATCTGCTCTTTTGTCAGTTTCATTAACGAATAGGTACTAAAAATTCAGTAATACCATCATGATAATATTCTAGTTCAGCTGTCCCTCTTAAATTATATTTAGCACTTGGAAGAAATTCCGCATAAAAAGTTCTAGAAAGATTTTGAATCTCTTTCGCCTCATAAGATGGAATGGTAAAAATTAACCACTTTCCTTTTGGAATTGTAAATTTCTGAAAACCTTTTATCTTTTTATCATAAGCGATAAAGTATCCATTGCAAAACTCTCTATCCTCTTTATCGTAAGTTACCATACCATAAGGGATATCTCCATATAGAGATTCATATTTCTTTCTAGAATCCGAAAAAAACTGAGGAGCTAATTTAGGAATCGTTTCATTTGTTACCTCCATACCTACCCCATATAAAGTCATCGTATCCAAAGTAACAATTTGATAATCAATATCTTTTACTACTTTTATTTTTTCATCTAGTACAATTCTAGGAAAGTTTTTTAAAATGGTATTTTTATCTACTTTGCTAGGTTTTATTCCATGAAAGTGTGAAAATGCTCTCGAAAACGAAGTGGCACTATCATACTGATATTTAACAGCAATCTCCATTACTTTTTGCTTTTGGTTCATTAAATCACAGCCTGCATTGGAAAGTCTTCTTTTTCTAATATACTCTGTTATCGAAATATTACAAAGAAGGAAAAAAATTCTTTTCATAGTATAAACGTCTACACCAATTATTTTGGCAAGATTCTGATATTGAATGTCTTCTTCTAAATGTTCCTCAATATATTTTGTTATTTCATTTAATCCTTTATAAATATTCATAATTCTACCACCTACATACGTTAAATCTTCTAGTATTCAAAAACACTATTCCACATCATCATAATCTTATAGATTCGATCTTGTATTTCTTCTTTATTCTCTTGATAAAATTGTCTTTCTTGGTCCGTTCTATCTTTTTTTACTAGACTTCCATCTTGATTACACTGTATACTTACCATCTTATTCACCTTCTCACCAATTGTTTTATATTGATGAACATCTATCTCTATCCCATTAAAATATACAATAATTCCTGTTAGATTTTCATAATCAGAATAAGATAATATTTCTTTATGAATATCCTTTATTGATTTATTTTGATTAAATAACCGATAAAAAACTTTTGGAACTACATAAGTAACATTATCTATTTTAAGAATAGAATTAGGAGAACGGAGTGGATTATCTTTTTTAAAGTTCAAATCTTTTAAGTTTTGTTCTATATGTTCTACATATTTTTCTAACTCTTTTTCTTGCTTTTGATTATAATAATAGCGAATAACTGAAAAAGTTGCAACTAAGATAAAAAGGAAACTTACGATAAAAATAATACATTTAAGTATCTTTTCTCTTTTCTTTGTTTTCTTTATTTCATTAGAACTATATACTAAAATATCTTTGTTTACTTCTTCTATATGTTCCTGACTTTTTTTACTACTTTTTTCCCCAAGAAGTAGTTCGTTAAGAGTGAGATCAAAAATCTCAACGATTGGAATTAATAATGACATATCTGGAAAACATAATCCTCTCTCCCACTTACTTACTGCTTTATCAGTCACTCCCAATTTTTTTGCTAATTCTAATTGTGTATATCCTTTTTCTTTTCGTAAAGAACTAATAAATTTACCTATTTTTTCTTGATTCATAAAACCACCATAAAAATTATTATACTACCATTTTATCATTTAGCCTACTTCTTTATGGTATTTAAAAAGATAGCAATCATAGTAGGCATAGCAAATATATTAGGAAGCATATATCGGAAATAGGTATTAACAGGAGATACAAAGCAGACAAGTAAGATAAGAATAGAAGGAAGATAAGATAGAATATTTTTATACTTTTTTAAATAGATTAAATAGGAAATCATGAAAAATAAAATCCAAGTGGAAAAACCAATATTGACAAACAAACCAACAATAGGAAGAAATGGAAAAATAACACCAAATATAATGAAAAAGAAACGAAGATAATCTAACTTATTATAATGATAGTCAAAGTGATGCTCTTTTAATACTTTATTATATTTCGTATAAATATACCAATCACTCGTAAATGGATAATAGTACCCATAGGTATTATTTAAAGTAGCTTCTAAATAAGTAAGTGGATGTTTTTTGAATTGTTCCAACCATATGTTAAAATAGTCTTTCATATCTTGTTTTGTACTATGAGGATTAAATTTGTTCTTCACATCATCTGCTTTTTCTGGATGATATCGATACTTTAGTGTATCATATCCTAAAATTTTATCAATTGCTTCTCTTTCTTTTTCCGTTACTTCTTTTTCATATTTGGAAACATAGCGAGCCGTTTGTTGAAAAGGAACGGATAAAACCTCTCTAGGACTAGATGGTGTTACTTTAAAGTATGGCAATATGATATGATGGTAAGAAAAGAAAAATACGATAACAACCAGAAAATGAAAAGCTATTTTTTTTCTATTCTTACTCTTTATGATAAGTAAAAATGGAATGGATAAAAGAAGAATATGAAACCCATTATTTCGAAATAACATAATGAAAATAGATAGTATCAGCATTGGAAAGAATTCATATTGCTTACTCGTTACATATTCTGTAATTTTAATGATATACAAAATCATGAAACAGCAAAAGAAAACATCTTTTAAAGGTGTCATGGCATAAAATGGAAAGACGGGGATAAAAGTATAAATTCCTAAACATAACAGTCTATATTGAAAGGAAATGTTGATTTTTTTCATATAGGAAATGGTATAGGATAGTGTAAACGCTAAAAAAGTAATTTGAAGGATACTATATAGAAATAATCCTAAATTAGTACTATGAAATAATAATCCTATTTTTACACAAGTTCCTAATAATAAAGTATGAATAACAGGATGATGATTGGTAATAATCATATTTTTATCTAGTAATACCGAATAATAAGAATACTTATTATCAATCCCAAAATACTGGAGAATTTGGAAACTAGGATCAAATGACATAATTGCAGGATAAAAAGCAATAATGTAAATACTCCAACCTATTAAAAGAATGATGAAAGAAACGAAAATAGGTCTATTTTCAAACAAGGAAATCCATCTATTATTTCTTATTTTAGGCTTCCCTTTTTTCTCTTCTTTCATATCCAATATGGTATAGATAGAATAGATAACTTTGTAAAAGAGAAAGAAAAGAATACTAAATAAAAGAATGAAATTCAAAAACTCATGATAGATAAATTCTAGACTATTATATTTAGAAAAACTGACTCCAATAAGAGTGCATATTGTTAAAAGAATGGATAGGATAAAAACGGTTATTTTTTTTCTTTTCATAGACTCCCTCACTTCCATGTTCATTGTATATTGTTTATTTTTAAAACACAAGCAACTTATGGTTGAGGCTAGGTAGAATGAAGAAACAATTAGTTTACCATCTTGATGAAACTATCCATTGTCGTTGTTTTATGAATTGGATATCTTGGTATTTTATATTTGTTATCACTTCTAGATGATTTTCTATTTCCTCCTACAAAGGCCATTTGAAACCCTACCTCTCTTACTGCATTAATGGCTTCTTCATCAAAGGTATAAAATGGGAAACAAAAGGCTTTTGTACTACCAGTAACAGAAATAGATTTTTGTAGATCATTCACTAGTTCATCATGATTGGCACAAATCATTTGAGCTTTTCCACAAGGACCAGTACTATGCATATCATAAGTATGAGATTCTACATCCAAATTTTTAGAACGATAATTATTGATATCCCACCATCCTGTAATTAAAAATAAAGTTGCATGCATATTATATTCTTCCAAAATAGGGATTAATTTATTCCCATTATGTTTCCCAGTTCCTAAGGCACCATCATCAATGGTAATTAAGACACTCTTCTCAGGAAGTTCTATTTCGTTATATAACCAAGCTCGATATTCTTCTATGGTTAACGTTTTATAATTATTATCTCTTAAGTAATTTAAGTGTTGCCTGAAAACTCCAGTATCAAGACAAATATTTTCATTACAGATTTCACCAGCACCTGCATCATAAAAGAAATGATAATTTAAAACAGGAATTCTAGGTCCATTTTGATTACTAGTATTTAGTTTTTTTATCTCTTCTACATGTTCTCCTGCTACCATCTTTTTAAAATCCTCTAAACTCGTAGTAGTTTTCATGATATACCGTGAAAGATTATCTAGCTTGCTTTCTCTTGTTGTTTTGTTATTATTATCAACAAATTTTATTTCTTCATTTGTAGTTACTAGATTTATCATATGATGATATTTTTCATTTAAGGATTTCACCTCTTCTGTCTCCGTTGATGAAATAAGAAAGATTGCTTTTTTCTTTAGCCGAAGATTACCACTTAACCAATTTTTATATTCCTTTAAGTTAATAGAATAGTACCCTTCTGCATTTAAATAATTTAGCTGTTCTTCTATCTTTTTCACACTAACACAATCCGTATTACTACATTGATTAGCAACAGTATTATAATTTAAAATACTAATATAATCTGCTTCTTCTACTGAAGAATTTTCAACCTCTTTTACTTCTTTTACTTCCTGTTTATTCAAATGATAAATCTGACCTAAATAATGAATATAATAATCCTCACCATTTATAAATTTAATCGTGGCTTCTATTGGTTGATTTAGCGTAATTGCTTTTTTATCATCTAAATATAGTTTTACGTTTTTCTTTGTTGTTACTACTTTATTTAAATCGATATAGTTTTCATATTGATTCGTTTTCTTTAATTCCTTCTCTTTTCTCACATCCTTATAATACAAATATAGGTCCGTATCTTTAATTTGATAATATGGAAAATCTTTATCTTTTGATTTTACAATTTCAAAGTCATTTTCTTCTTCTACCACACCTACTTTCTTTAAATCTTTATGATAAAGATTTGTTTTTTTCTTTACTACAACATATTTACTATAATACTTTTTGATATCTTCGATTAGTTCCTCTCTTTCTATTTTTTGTCTATAATTCCTATATTTGATAACTCCAAAAACACTAACGATTACAACTAGTGAAATACTGATACTTACTATCACTATCTTTTTTTTATCTCTTTTTTGTCTTCTTTCTTTTATCTTTTCCATATTATCACCAAATTTCTACTTTTATTATATACGATAAGAAACTATTAGAAAAGAATTTTAGAAAAAGAATTTGTTTTTTAAAGACAAGTATACAAATTTTGAAAAAGGATTTTACACTTATTTGCTACGAAGTGAAATTGGAAATTTCTAACAAAAAAAGAATGTATTAATCACATTCAATACATTCTTTAAAAGTAATAATTTCCTGATACTTCTTTCGAATTTCCTCTTTTATCTTTTTTGTTAGATGTTCTTCTGATAACTCTTCTTCTTTCGAAAAATAATTACTGTGATTTAAAATTTTGCCATCTTTTAAGGAATAAATATCCGGAAGACTTAAAAGATACTCCTCCTCTTCTTTTTCTAAGAAATCTTTTAAATGATTGATTAGTTCCTTATACTTTTTTGGATTCTTCTCTTTTAATTTTTTTGGATTATAATAATAAATTTTTTCTACTTTTTGTTTTTTCGCTTCTTGTAATAAAAGTTGAGCTGCTTTACTAGAACCTTCATAATCAGAGTCCGCTAAAAACAGAATATGAGAACCTTCTTCAAATAACTTCATTAGCTTATCGTAATTAACATAAACCATAGGGTTATTTTTACTCACATTATATTCTTGAGAAAACTTCTCACTATCAGTTACCTCTTCTACTTTTTTCACAGAACATCCTGATAGTAAAATTAGGAAAGCAACCAAAACTACTACCCTTTTCATATACTATCCTTTTATTTGATTCATTACCTCTTGTGCAAAATCTTCTTCTTTCTTTTCGATTCCTTCTCCTACTTCAAAACGGATCATAGAAACAATCTTTCCACCATTATTTTTTACATAATCGGATACTGTTATACTGCTATCTTTTACAAAAGCTTGCTCTTCTAGACATATTTCTTTATAGAATTTATTGATTCTTCCTGCCACCATTTTTTCAGCAATATCAGCAGGTTTTCCTTCTTGCATTACTTGTTCTTTGATAACATGTTTTTCTCTTTCAAGCATCTCTTCTGGTACTTCATCTCTTGTGATAGAAGTTGGATTCATCGCAGCAACATGCATAGCCACATCCTTTGCTACTTCTTGAGTAGTACCTTGTAATACCACTAAAGAGCCAATCCTTCCACCCATATGCTTATAAGTACCAAATTCCTCATTGTCATTCTTAATAACCTTAGCAAAACGTCTAAAACTAATTTTTTCGCCAATCTTTGAAATAATAGAAACTAGTTTATCATTTACAGTCTCAGAACCATCTTGATAATTTAATACCTCTTCATTACTTTTAAAATCTTGTTCTAAAATAAGATTTGCCATATAATCAACAAATTTAGTAAATTCCTCATTTTTCGCAACAAAATCAGTCTCTGAATTAATCTCTAGAATAACAGCCTTGTTTCCATCTGTTACAATTTGACATAGTCCTTCTGCTGCTACTCTTCCTTCTTTTTTTGCAGCTTTTGAGATACCTTTTTCACGTAACCAATCAATTGCTTTTTCCATATTTCCTTCTGTTTCTTCTAATGCTTTTTTACAATCAAGCATTCCAGCTCCTGTTTTTTCTCTTAATTCTTTTACATCGCTTGCTTTAAACATATAAAATTCCTCCTTCTATTTTGAAAAAGGTGGAAAGTCCACCTAAATTTTATGATAATGCATCAATTAATTCTTGTTTTTTCATAGTTGAGTATCCTTTGATATTTGCTTCTTTTGCTTTTTGTTTTAAGTCAGATAACGTTAGACTAGATAAATCCATCTCTTCTTTTTCTTCTTGAACTTCAACCTCTTTTTTCTCTACTACTTTCTCTTCTGTTACTTTTTCCTGTTTTTCTTCTCTTTTTTGAAAGTCATCACGTCTTTCTCTTCTTTGAAATTTTCCATCTTCTCTTGGCTTTCCATCAAATTTCTTTGGTTTCTTAAAATCCTTACCATCTTCTGTGATATAATCAATCACCTCATTGCCATTCACTTCAGCAATCGCATTAGTAAGAGCACCAATTAATAGTTTTACTGCACGTACTGCATCATCATTTCCTGGAATAACGTAATCGACAACATCTGGATCACAGTTCGTATCAACGATACCAAATACAGGAATTCCTAGTTTGTGTGCTTCTTTAATAGCGATATCCTCTTTTCTTGGATCAACAATTACTAATGCTTCTGGGATTTTCTTCATTTCACGAATTCCACGTAAATTTTTATTTAGTTTTTCATATTCCTTCTTTATTTGAATAACTTCTTTTTTTGGTAATAATTCAAATGTCCCATCCTCTTCTTGTTTTTCAATTTCTTCCAATCTTTTTATTCTTCCACGAATGGTTTTAAAGTTGGTTAACGTTCCACCTAACCATCTTTCATTCATGAAATACATATTGGTTCTAACAGCAGACTCTTCTACCGCTTCTTGAGCTTGTTTTTTTGTTCCAACAAATAGAACCTTTCCACCATTTGTAGCAATTTCCTTTAATGCATCATATGCTTCTTCTAATTTCTTAACTGTTTTTGATAAATCGATAATATAAATATCATCTCTTGTAGTATAAATATATTCCCCCATCTTTGGGTTCCATCTTCTTTTTTGATGTCCAAAATGAACACCAGCTTCTAATAAATAATTCATTGATATTACTGACATAATTTTCTCACCTTTCGTTTTTCTTCTATTAGTTTCTAATATTTACCACCATAAGGCACTAGATAAATAAATCCACTAATATGATTCTTTTTATTTTATTAATGCATCTATTAACTCTTGTTTTTTCATGGAAGTAATTCCCTTGATTCCAGCTTTTTTTGCTTCTTCTTTCAATTCTGCAACGGTCATTTTAGAGTAATCTTTACTTTCACTTTTTGTTGCTGCTTCTTTTGTAGTCGTTTTCTTTTCTACTTGCTTTTTGGTACTTACTCCACCATTAATCGTAACTTCTTCTAATGATTTTGTAGCACTTGCTGTAACTTTTCCTGCTTTTCCATCTTTCGCTACTTGTACCAATTTAGCAAATTCCTCTGGATTACTAATGGCTATTTCTGATAACATTTTACGGTTGATTTCAACACCAGCTTTCGTAAGACCTTCAATAAATCTAGAGTAGCTGATATCATTTTGACGACATGCTGCATTAATTCTTGTAATCCACAATTTTCTGAAATCTCTCTTTCTTTGTCTTCTATCTCTATATGCATATTGTCCAGAATGCATTAGTTGTTCTTTTGCTGTTTTATAAAGTCTATGTTTACTACCAAAATAACCTTTGGCTTGTTTTAATACTTTTTTATGACGAGCTTTTGTTACTGCTCCATTTTTTACTCTTGCCATATTAATTCCTCCTTAACTTCTTATTAAATAATATTTTTCAATCTATTTTGATCTGCCTTAGATAACATAGATCCTTTTCTACAACTTCTATTAAATTTTGTAGATTTTGATCCTGTATTATGTCTACTACCAGGTTTTCCTATTTTTGTTACTTTATTCTTATTTGTTCTAAAAACTTTTTTACATCCACTATGTGATTTTATTTTTGGCATAATCTTCCTCCTATTACTTCTCTTTTTTTGGTACTAACATCATTGTCATGGTTCTACCGTCAAGTTTTGGTTGTTCTGATACTTCAGCATAGTCACTAACTCTGTCATAAAAGCGTAAAAGTACCTCTTTTCCTAATTCAGTATGAGCCATTTGGCGTCCTTTAAATCGAATCGTTAATTTTACTTTGTCTCCCTTTTGTAAATATTTTGTAGCATTTCTAAGCTTTGTTTCAAAATCTCCAACATCGATAACTGGTGACAATCTAAACTCTTTTAATTCAGACATATTTGCTTTTTGCTTTTTTAGAGCTTCTTTTGCCTTCTTCTGTTTTTCATAACGGAACTTATTGTAATCCATTACTTTACAAACAGGGGGATTTGCATTTGGACTAATTAATACTAAATCAAGTGATGCATAATTTGCTAATGTTTTTGCATCTTCAATTGATTTTATTCCAACTTGCTCTCCATTTGGTCCAATTACTAGAACCTCACGTGCTCTAATCTGATCGTTAATCATCATGTTATCATTATTCTTTGCGATAACTAACACCTCCATAAAATTAAGAAAAGTGGATACCATAAATACCCACTTAAAAAGACAAATGAAATAAATTTCTTATTTTTTTGGCTTTTTACCTATTCTCTTCTTCGAAAATCAGGTGGATATTCATCGCTTTCCTTTTTCTTGACTGTTATTAGTATATGCTTTGTTCATCAATTTGTCAACCGCTTTTTACAAGAAAAATACTATTTGACTTTTTGATAATTTTTTTGTGGCGTTGTCACCATATAATATGCATTTATAATAGGACCAATTTTACTCTGAGCATATTGGTCTAGATACGCATCATATCTAGAAACAGTCGAAGCTATCATACTTTCTTCCTTCAATCTTTGCTTACAATCAAAAATATTAGCTAATACCGAAAGTCTATGTTCATCAACAGCCCCATCTCTCATGGTAGTAATACGTAGATTTTTCACTTGAAAATTCAACCATCCGGGCATACTCTCTCCGTTTGAAAAACGTATGTTTTCCGTATTTTCAATATCCCTACCTAATTCATATAATTTAGTTTGATATTCATAAGCTTTCTCATCAAAGGATAATTTTTGTTTTTTAGGAAAAACCTCTGTAACCAAAAAGTTTATTTCTCCTAAAGTATCAATTTCTGCTATTCTTTCCTTTGTTAATGGACTATTACTTTCTAACTCTTTTCTTATACCAATATTTTCTCTATATAACCAGCCCTTCATCCTATCACCATTTGAAAAATAAAGATGATCAGATTCTTTGATATCACGCTTTAATTCTAATACTTTATCGCGATATTCACCTGCCTTCTCAAGCACAGACATTTTTTTTCTTTCTAAATTTTCTTTGAAATATTTTTCTATTTTTGCAAATTCCATAATTTCTTTCATTCTCTTTTCTGAAATCGTTGCTTCCGTCTTAAACTCTTCTAATAATTTCATACATTCTTTTCGATACCAACTGTATTTACTTCCTTTTTGACCAAATGGATCATCTGAAAAATGACTACCATAAAGGCTAATCACTCCTTTACTTTTCATTTCTTCTAAAAACTCTTGCACTTTTTGTTCATAAGGTAATTCACTTTTACTCATTCTAAATTCCCCCCTTTTTATTAGATACTTTGTAAAAACGTTCCTATTATACCATAAAAAAGGAAAAAAATCAAAATGAAAAATATTCTTTTGAAAATGTAGAATGCATGATTCATTTAGTAAGAAGGTTAAAAAAGAAGAAAGAGCAAACAGAACATGAATGGTGTGACAACATGATTAAGTTATTATCTAACACAAATAAGGATAGAAATCAGTTGTTAAAAGAAGGAAAAGAAACTTTTGAATTTAGCTATATAAAAGAACTAAATGAAAAGTATGACAAAACCTTAGGCGAGGCAAAAGAAGAAAATGAAGATAAAACTAAGACAAACTATTATGAAAAAGAAGAAAAAAGTTTTATCAATGATTTAATAAAATATAAAAATAATTATCTTTTATGGGCATATGACTTTAGATTACCTTCAACAAATAATAACAGTGAGAGAAACATAAGACCCATAAAATCAAAGATGAAAATAAGTGGTCAATTTCAAAGTCTTAGTTACCTGCAATATTATGCTAATATTCGAACATACATAGAAACTTGTAAAAAGAATCATATCAATATTATTGAAGCTTGCATACGTTTAATGAACAATAATCCATATACTTTAAAGGAAATATTAGGAGATGAAAAAAATAGTGAGTGATCACTACTTTTAGATGTGGATTTATAAAATCGGCTTTTAGGCTGTAAATAGTAACAAAATTCTATACCACATATGATTAATTTATGATAATGTCTTAAGTGTTAACTCTAGAAAATGTCTCGAAAAGAGAAAAAAACCATACTAAGTATGGTAAGAAAAATAAGAAAAGTTTAATTAAGAAGCAAGGAACAAATTTCTCCTCTTAAAACTTTTTGTTCATTATTTTTTGTTTAATGCTTTCAGCATTTGATTGTGCAATATTATACTCTTCAATAAGATTATTCCATTGCTCTATACTATATATATCCTTTTTATTCTTAGCATTTACTAGCTGTTCTGTTGCAATTTGATGATTAAATGCATCTTCTATGACCTTTGGCGCCTGCTTAATAAAGCCAAATATTGTATTGAGGACTGTAGGCAACACTTTGGATAACTACTTTTTCGGAAGAAAAATCTATCCCCCAAGCATAACCAATTACTTTTGTTTCTATCTTTGTATTCTCTTCATCATATACTGTATTTTTTCTATTTTGCATATACTTCTTCCTCTACAAAATAACATATGTTATCTTAAAACTCAATTCTACTATTTATATAAGATATTACTTCATCAAGTGATAAAGTAATTTGCTCCATGGTATCTCTATCTCTTATGGTTACTGTATTATTTTTCATCGTTTCATCATCTACGGTAATACAATATGGAGTTCCTATTGCATCTTGTCTTCGATACCTTTTTCCAATAGATCCAGCTTCATCATAAGTTGTCATAAAATTTTTCGATAATTTCTTATATATCTCTTCTGCCTTTTCGGAATGATATTTTTTAACAAGTGGCAATACACATGCTTTAAATGGTGCAATAGCTGGATGAAACTTCATTACTTCCCTTGTTTCTCCATTTTCTAACTCTTCTTCCAAATAAGCATTATCTAATATTGCTAGAGTCAAACGATCTGCACCTACAGTTGATTCAATAATATAGGGAATGTATTTCTCATTTGTTTCAGGATCTAAATATTCTTGTGAGACACCCGAATATTCTTGGTGCCTTGACAAATCATAATTCGTACGATTATGTGTTCCATTTACTTCTCCCCAACCAAAGGAATACTTATATTCTATATCACATGCCTCTTTAGCATAAAAAACAAGTTTTTCATGATCACGGAATCTTAACTTATCCTCATTTATTCCTAAATCCATAAAATATTTTTTTGCATACTCTTTGAAATAATTATAAATTTCTGAATCGGTTCCTTCTTTACAAAATGTTTGGTACTCCATTTGCTCAAATTCAATGGTTCGGAAAGTAAAGTTTCCTGGGGTAATTTCATTTCGGAAAGCTTTTCCAATTTGCCCAATACTAAATGGAAGCTTTGCTCTTGCTGTTCTTTGTACATTCAAAAAGTTTACATACTCTCCTTGGGCATTCTCTGGTCTTAAATAGACTTTATTCTTACCATCTTCTGTAACACCTCGATGCGTTTCAAACATCAAGTTAAATTGTCTGATATCCGTATAATTGCTTTTACCACAATTAGGACAAGGAACTTTCTTTTCTCTAATATAAGAAATCATTTCTTCTTGACTCATACCATCTGCATTTGCATTTTTATCAAAATCATCAATTAAGTTATCTGCTCGATGTCTCATCTTACATTCCTTACAATCAATTAAAGGATCAGAAAATCCTGATACATGTCCACTGGCTTCCCAAACTCTTGGATGCATTAAAATAGCAGCATCTACTTCATAAGCTCTTTCCCTCTCTTGAATAAATCTCTTTCTCCAAGTATCCTTAATATTATTCTTTAATCTTGCTCCTAATGGACCATAATCCCAAGTATTAGCAAGTCCTCCATAAATCTCACTTCCTTGGAAAATAAATCCATATTGTTTTGCGTAATTTACTAATTTCTCCATCGTTAATTTTTCCATTTATTCATCCTTCTTTCTGTTCATTAATATATATACTACTTGATTATAATACTTTCCATTTCATAAATAAGATTCTTCTTTGATACCCTCTTCTTTCATCTGAAGAGATTTGGCAAGTTGCATTGAATCTGTATTTAAGGTAACAATATCTGCTTCTAGCCGATGATAATCTAATTGCTGAAAAGCAAAATGAATGATTTCCTGTAAAGCTTCTTTCATATACCCTTTTTTCTTTTCTTTGGAACTAATGATATATCCTAGTTTACAGTTATAATTGATATTATCTTTTGTATGTAATTGTACGATTCCGATTATTTTATGATTCTCTTTTTTTTCGACTCCCCAGCGAAAATGATTACCATTATGATACCATTCTTCGTATTGATCTACTAATTTTTTATAATCTTCAAAACTCTCAAAGGGAAGTTGATAATAGTACTTATCCTAATCAAAATCATGATAGATTCCTTGATACAAAGAAGAGGCATCCATACTTTCTATCTTTCGAAGTATTAATCTTTTGGTTTCTAGGGTTTTAAATTTATTCTCCATCGGATAAATGTTCCATTTCCTTTTCAATTAATCGGACGATTTCTTCTTCTTTACTTTCAATTCGACAATACTCACTAATATTTTTACTATTAAATTTATTTTCATATAACCAGTACATTTCTTTTATAAAAGGAGTATAGAAAAAGTCATCATTATAAAGAATGATTAGTTTATCCTCTTCTTTTGTACGTAACTCTTCAATGGAAGATAATATCTCAGCATGTGTACCAAGTCCTCCTGGAATAAAAATCATAATATCACTTTTTTGATAAATCTCCCTTGTTCGGTCCATAGAAGTTTCCACTACAATAGTCTCATCTAGTTCTAATTCATCTAATTGCTCTTGGTAGCAATTTAAGGTAATACCAATTATTTTCTTTTGATGATTTTTAAAAATATCATAACAACTTCCCATTAATCCATGATGATAAGCACCAAATACTAAATTGACATTATCTAAGCTTGCTATTTTGGTAATCAAAGATAAACTATTTTTATAGAATTTATCTTCTACAATTTCTGAACCACATCCAATAAATATATTCATATTATCCTCCTAAAAAATAAAAACTTTTAGAATAGCATAAGGACGAAATAACTTCCGCGGTTCCACCTTATTTATTCCAAAAGAATCACTTTTATTATACTGCTCGTGAGATTCCACCTCAGTCATCACAACTTATGAATTAATCATACTAACTTTTTATTTTCCTGTCAATATTTACGGTTCATAAAATGAATATTTTACAATAAGATACTATAGTTTTCCTTCACGTCGTAATTTTTTTACTTTTTGATGAATATCTTTTCGGTTTTCTGGTCCTCTTAGTTTTGGAAAACCAAAGGCATTATAATATTGTGATAAAGGGACGATGCTTCCTTCTTCTACTCTATCTAGACCCGTTTTTTGTTTTTCTGAATAAAAGTGATTCGTTTCTAAATCACGATATCCCCCTTTTTCCTTCCTACATATTTTATCACCAATAATAGTTCCTGATTCCAAACAGGTAATACTTGTCGATAGGACATCCATAACAGAAATCAAATCAGCTACCACTAAATTTTTAGTCCTTCTATTTCAAAACCTCTTCTCTCTATCATTACATTATATTTCTTCCAAAAGGCATTCAAAGATTTTATCTAAAACTATAATGCCTCACTTTTCATAGAAATTATACTACCATAACAAATGAATTATGTCTACTGGAAATAAAAAAAATATCTTCTAGTTTTATGCTTCTAACTTTACTATTTTTTTTAAAAAATCTTTACTTTTTAGATAAAGACCGGTATATCGATCATAGTAATCGTCTAAAAACTGATTAATTTCCTTTAATGTTTCATTACTTACTTCTAATTTAGAGATACTTTTTATATCTACATAGAAAAACATTCTAACCAATTTAATGGTTTTATCGCTAACCATTCCTTCATTTTGATAACAATTCGCACAAAGATACCCTCCAAGGGAGGAAGATAGCGAAACAATATTCGCAGTAGAACCGCATTCACTACATCCATCAATCATTGGCTTTACTCCTAAATAGTCTAATAGTTTCATCTCTACAATCGAAGTAAGAACCGCAGGAGAAAATCCTTCTTCTATTTTTACTAAAGTTTCTTTTAAAATAGAATAAATATTACTATCATTATTTTGTTTTAAGACTTGTCCTACCAAATCAACTAAATAGGAAGCATAAGAAACTTTCGTCAAATTGGATAATAAATGAGTAAAAGAATTCAAAATATCCACACTAATTAAAGTAGAAAGACCATTTTGTTTATAATAAATATGAAATTTACCAAAAACAAGCTTTCTACTAACTCCTCTCAACTTACTTTTCATATTACGACATCCTTTGGAGATTACTCCAATTAGTCCATATTCTTTCGTTAAAATATTTAGTATTTTACTGGTTTCACTATAATTGGTTTCACTAAGGATAATTCCTTCTACTTCTTCAATCTTCACATCATCACTTCTTTTTTTGATTCATATTTTTTAAAAGAAGATAATATTTAATATCTCCTGTTTCTTTAAATAAATCCCATACTATTTTATCCATAAAATCACCTCTATTACTATATTGGTGGTTTTATAAAATTTTTATTCATCTTCTTTTAAACCTAATTCAGAAAAATATTTCTCTTCATCTCTCCAGTTTTTTAATGTTTTGACATAGGTTTCCAAAAAGACCTTTTTTCCTAGAAAATGTTCCATATCTTTTCTTGCCATCGTTCCAATCTCTTTTAACATGGCACCTTGTTTTCCAATAATAATTTTCTTTAAATTATCTCGGTCAACCACAATCAGTACTTGAATATGAACCACATGTTCTTCTTCTTCATAGTTTTCTACATAACAAGTAACCGCATGAGGAACTTCTTCTTTGGTAAGTTTTAACACTTTTTCTCGAACAAACTCTCCCATAATGAAACGAGTAGAAACATTGGTAAGTTCCTCTTCACTATAGATTCTTTCTTCTTCTGTTAAATACTTTTTTAAGGTTTGTAACAAACTATCTACATTATCACGTTTTTTAGCAGAAATGGGAATAATTTCTGTAAAGGGATAAAAGTCTTTTAAGGTATCAATTTCTTTTAATAATTTTGTTTTATCACTTATTTGATCAATTTTATTTAAAAGTAAAATTACAGGTATTTCTTTGTCTTTTATTTTATTCAGGACAAATTGATCTCCCTTTCCAAAACCTTTTGCGATGTCTACTAAAAATAATATTACATCGACATCCTCATTGGTAGTATAAGCCTTTTTATTTAGTAGATTTCCTAATTTATGATTTGGTTTATGAATACCCGGAGTATCTACAAAAATAATTTGAGAGTCCGAATCATTATAAATACCATTAATAATATTTCTGGTTGTACCTGCTTTATCTGAAGTAATCGCAAGTTTCATACCTAATATTTGGTTTAACAAAGTACTTTTTCCTACATTTGGCCTACCAACTAGACTAACAAATCCGCACTTCATACTAAATCATCACTTCCAAATGGATAAGGACACAATTTTTCCACTGTATATTCCTTATATTCTCCAGTGGTAGAATAACAACGAACGATTGCTTCTTTCGAAAAAAATTCCAATATTACTTGGCGACAGGCAAAGCAAGGTGTTCCTATTTTATCACTAGATACCATAATATTGATTTCTTTAAAATCTCCCCTTTTATAACCACTTGCAACCGCACTCGCAATGGCATTTCTTTCTGCACAAATACTAGTCCCATTGGCATTTTCTACATTCACTCCTGAAAACTCTTTTAAATCACTTGTCACAACAATCGCACTTACTGGAAAGTGAAAGTATGGGGAATAAGCATTTTTATGTAATTCTAATAATTTCTCTTTCATCTTTTTCTCCTTTTTTTATTTTATAAATTCTATTATCTTTGGTATAAATATTAGACCACCAATGATTCCTGATACGATAGCAAAAACAAGAACTCCTGCTGCTGAGATATCTTTTGCTTTTTTGGCATAAGGATTTTTCTCTAACGTTATCATATCTACCATATTTTCCAAAGCGGTATTAAAAAACTCTGCCATTAAAACTAAACCTATTAATATTAGACAAATACTAAGTTCTATGATACTTAATTTAAATACGATTCCTAAAAGAATGACACCCACAGCACTAATGGTATGAAGACGTAGATTTTGTTCTTCCTGGTAAGCGGTTTTCATTCCTTCTATCGCATATTTAAAACTATTCATTAAACGTTTTTTACTCACTAATTTCTCTTTTGATACCACACTCATTTAGTACTTCCTCCTGACGGCTAAACATTATTTTTTCCTCTTCTTTTTTGATATGATCATATCCTAGTAAATGATAAAAACCATGAACCGCTAAAAAGCTTAGTTCTCTTTTTAAAGAATGATGATATTCCTCTGCTTGTATTTTGGCTTTATCAATCGATATATATATATCTCCTAGTATTCTACTATCACTACCATTAACGACTTCTTCTTCATCCTCCAAAGCGAACGTAATCACATCCGTTTCCCTATCCATACCACGATAGGTTTTATTTAATTCATGAATATAAGAATTATTGACGATAATGACATTAAACTCTACTTTCTCTAGATTTTCTTTCTTAACAGCATATTCCAAAACTCTTTTTAATTCTACTAGTTCTTCGATTTCTTTTTCTGTTTGATTAAATACTCCAATATGATTCATTACTACCTCCTATATTAGTGCAATAATTCCTACTAATATGATTATAGATACAATATTTAAAAATCCTTCCGATTTCATAAAATTAGGTAACTTATTGAATATTTTTAAGATAAATCGATAAATATAAAATCCAATAACTCCCCCAATAACATTTAGTAAAATATCATCGACATCAAATACCCTACCAATTACCATTTGTACAAGTTCAATCGAAAAAGAAGCAATTAAGGTCAACAATAAGATGAGGTAAGGCTTTTCTAATTTTAAGTAATGACTACTAAATAAACCAAATGGAATAAATAAGGTAATATTTCCCAATACATTTTTAATGAATAATCGACTACCTAAACGATACCTTAACATCTCTCTAAATGGAATAAAGTTATTACTACTCCAACTAGTAGCGTCTTGAAAAGTAACTACTTGGAAAAGACATAATATATAAATAATAAAAGATAACATAAGTAATTCTTTATATAAAGTTAGATGAAGGTGATTTTTCATTAAATACGTAACTCTTAGTGAGACAACAACAACGATTGAAATAATAATCATGGGCCATGTTAATTCAATCAGTCCTTGTATTGTTTTACTGACTTGCTCCATCCTTTTCACCTTCTAATTCTTCTATATTAATATCTTCTATACTTTCATAATCGGTAATGTCTTCTTTTACTTTAAAAAATATATCCATCTCTATTGTACTATTTTTCTCCCTTTTTTTCAAAACTTTTTTAGAAAGAATGGAATCTTTAGAAGATAATTTTCTTTTTAATTTTTCTTCTGCCATTTCCATTCCTTCTTTTTCTCCTTTACTAGTATCATATCTTTTGATAATCTCTTCTGTTTTTTGTAGTTCACTATAATGGATACTAATTGGTAGTAAGCTATTTTCTAATAATTTTACTCTTTTCACTTTATATGTTTTAAATGGTTTAAAGTTGAAAAGGAATAAGTTGTGATTCAAAAAATTTACTTCTAAAGTCTTTTTTTTCTCTTTCTTTGGTTTTACTTCTTTGTATGTTTTGGGAAGAGAAATATTAACATGATACCAAACTTCTCCAAATACTACCCCTTCTGCATGAACTTTCTTTTTGATTTCCTCATCTTTGGAAATAAAACCGCTAATTAAAATATCACCTTTTTTCACATAATCATTCTTTTTGGTAACGACTTCTCCACTATCTGCCTGTATCTCTAATATCATGGCATTCTTTTTCGCAACAATATGTTGTTCTTTTTTTTCTTTTTCTTTCTCTTTTTTCACTCTTTCTTCTACCTTTACCACATATTTTGTACCAATTGTTTCAATTTCTAACCATTCTAGACGATCTACTTCCTTACTTAATATTTTACTAATTATTTTTTCTTTTTCCTTAAAACTTACTTTAAAGTGATACTTCTCAATACCATATTCTTTTAAATCATTCAAAACTAACTCTCTAATATCACTTTTAGCATGTTTTACTTCTATTGAAAAAATAATATTAGAAAGAACTTCTAATAAGATAATACCGAATATTAAAAACACAAAAAAAACAAAATATTTTCTACCTAAGTGTTGTAATTTTATAATACCATATTCTTCTACTACTTTTATTTTGTAGCTTGTCTTTATTTTTTTAATTTCCTGATAACCATCTTCTTCTACGGTAATATAAGCATACCCATCTTTTATGACAATATCATAGAGTTCTATTTTTTTCGAAATAATATTCTTAACAAATCTTTTAACATCTTTTCCTTCTATTTTTAATTTGTATTTATTCGTCATGGAAATCAACCTCTATATCCTTTGTTTTTCCACTAATTAATACTTCTTTATCTAATAATTTATTCAGTGTTAAATGATCTCCTTTTACAATAATTCTTCCATTGGAAGTAGAAAAAGAAATTCTCTCGTCTTCTAATGATAACACTTCTTTATAATTAACCACATAGATTCGATCACTAAATATGGTAATCCGAAATTCATTATCATTAATATAGTCTTTCAATTTATTCAACATGGTATCACCTATTACTAGAATATGTGATAAAATTTTCAATTATTTAAAAAAGAAGACTAAGTTTAACTTAACTTAGCCTTAATCATAGAACTTACTTCCTTCATATCAAACTTTGCAACCACTTTTGGATTGACCATTTCCATTACTTTTTTCATATCTCTCATGGTAGTAGCAGAGGTTTCACAAATCGCATCCTCTATTATTTTTTCTACTTCTTCTTTGGTTAATTGTTCTGGAAGATACTGACCTAAAATATCTAACTCTTTTTGGATATTTGCGACCAAATCCTCTCTCGATGCTTTTAAAAATTCTTCTTTTGAATCCTTTCTTAGTTTTATTTCTTTCTCTAAGACTTTTAAAAATACCTCATCTGTTATTTCTATTTTTTTATCAATTCTTTCTTTATCAAGAGATGCTTTTAACATACGAATAACAGTTAGTCTTTCTTTGTTTTTCTCTTTCATGGCAACAACCATATCCTTTTTTAACTTTTCTAATAATTCCATTTTCTCACACTCCTATTTTATTATACAATAAATTATAAAATTCTTCTAATTATTTTAAAATAAAATAGAGATGATTAATCTCTATTATTCTTATTATTAGCACGATTTCTTTTTCTAGTGTTTTTGATGCCTTCTTTTTTTGCATTACGTCTTCTAACTCCAGGTTTATCGTAACATTCTCTTTTTTTGCATTCTGAAGGGACACCGTCTCTAGCTACTTTTTGTTTAAATTTACGTAAAGCTACATCTAGATTACCATTTTTAACAGGTACTTGAGTTGCCATCTTATATCCCTCCCTTCGCTTTTCCTAAAAAGAATTATAACAGACATTTCCTTATATTTCAATAACTTTTCGACATTTTTTTATTATTTTGCTAATTTTAAAATAAGTTCATACATCGCACGAATAAATTTTCCATAATGATTTCCAAATTGATAAAAAAACAAAAACAGGTAATAAATGATTGGTAATAAGAGAAGAATAAGCACTATTTTAAGCAATTTTTGATTTCTTAAAATCCAATTATGACAACGGGCAAACGTCATCTTCTGCGATTCTCCTAATAGAACTACCTAATCCATTACCAGCCTCCATTAATAACTTCATTACATTAACAAAAGCATTAATAATAGGACCCGATAGATAACTACTGCTTGCACCACCAATTAATTTTTCTAATTTTTCTTCTTCTACTGTTTGCATTAACTACATGAATTTGGATGAACAATTCCATTAATTACTCCTGAAATAAAGATAACTGTTGCTGCTATCCCTAAAGCCATCCAAGTGGAAAAACCTCCTGATATATTTTTTAATTCTTCTGTTTTGATTTCTTTTATATTATCACTCCTTCCAAATTGCTTCAAAAATAGTATATAATTTTTTTCTTTTCCCATAAAGACTAATGGTAACAATATCTTTATCCTTATATTTTTTTGGTAATTCCACACGAACAATTACCTCATGATACCAATTTTCTTTGCTTTTTACCATCTTTCTTGTAATATCAATAATCTCATAGAAATATCTTTTATTTTCAATATAGAAATGCTTGTTACTGGTAAGTCTTTTTAAATTCTTATTATCTACATAAAAAGAAAGATAATTTTCTGTAATGACAGTAGACGATAACACTTCAAAACTTTTATATTCTAATTTCGTAAATAAGACAAAAATAGCTATTTCTACTAATAAGAAGAAAAAGGTAATACTAAGTATGAGTTGGCTTTTTTCGTAATTTTTCTTCATGTATCACTCCATCTTCCAGTTTTAAGATTCGATTAAATAAGTCCACATTATCAAATCGATGAGAAATAATAATAATGGTTTTGTCACCCATTTCTTTGAAAATATTTTGAAGTATCGTTCTTTCTCTTTCGATATCAATCTGGCTTAATGCTTCATCAAAAATGTAAATATTACTAGATTTTAAAATACTTCTAGCTAAAATAAGCCTTTGTCTTTCTCCTCCACTAAAGTTAAAGCCATTTTATTCTACTAATTTATCTAAAGATAAAGCATCCTTATCAATGATTTCATCTACTAAAGTAAGTTGGGTTGCTTTTAATACCTTCTCTTTATCCATCTCCTTTTTTAACGTAATATTGTTATATATCGTATCCGTATATAGAAATTCTTGTTGGGAAATATAGGTCATATTATCTCTTAATAAGTCTAAGTGATAATGATTAATATCAATATTATTAATACTAATATTACCAAAATCAACTTCTATATATCGCATCAATAATTTCATTAGTGTACTTTTTCCACTCCCACTTTCTCCATATAAAAAGACTTTATCTCCTTGATTAACTTTTAAATTAATATTTTTAAATAATTCCCTACTTCCATAAGAAAAGGTTAAGTTATGATACAAAATGTCTCCGTTTACTTGATAATTTTGATACAAATCTTTTCCTTTAAACATTTCTTTTCTAATAGTAAATAAATCCTCTATCCTTTCTAAGGATAATGCAACCGTTGGATATTCATGTAACAAATTTACTAAATTTTGAAAAGAAGAAATGAAAAAAGTAAGCAGAGAATGGAATATGATTAATTCACTGAGTGACATTTGCTGATTAATGACGAAAAAAGAACCATAAGATAAAATAATAATGTGATATAAATGATAAAAGTTATTTTTCATAAAACTAAAAATCTTTTCTACCATTGATACTTGATAAACTGCTTCTAGTAAATTCTTATATTTTAGATAAAAACGATCCATTATTATTTTCTCTACATGCATTCCTTTTACCGCATCTACACTAGAAAGTGACTCTATCAAATAAGAATTTAATCCTTCCTCCTTTCTATAATAATTCTTTACTCCTTTTTTTATCTTACCTTTGAATAGAAAATGAATCATAACAAATCCAATTAAAAATACGATAGTAATTAGAGTAAGTTCAAAATTTATCTTCATTAATAAAAATAAGAACAAGATAAAGCAAAAAAAGTCAGTTGTAATAGACGTAAATAATTTCGCTAAAAAATCCTTAATAGAGGATAAATCTTTCATTCTAGAAATAATTTCTCCTGTTGTTCTATTTTTATAATAAAGATAAGGAAGTAAAATAATTTGTTTATATATTTTCATGGTAATATGTAAATCAAGAACTTCACTATATTTTAAAAGTATAATATCTTTTAGGAGAGATGATACTTCTTTTGATAGATAAATAACAAAAAGCATGACACTGATTATGAAAATATTATGACTATTTTCATAATTAATAGAAAAATCAATTAAGTATTTAAAATGAAAAGCAGATAAAATATTAAAAATAAAATACAATATAGTTAAAATGACTAAGAAAATAAAATATACTTTTTGTTTTTGAGATATGTTGAGTATCATTTCTTTCATTACTTTTTGATTTTGAAAAATGGGTAGTTTTCTTTCTGGGGTTAAAAAGAGAAAACAATTACTACTCATAAGTTTGAATTCACTGATAGATAAAACCCTCTTCCCTCTAGCAGGATCCATTACTACCATAAATCCTTTTTTGAAATCTACTTCATAAATTACGATAAAATGCTGATAACTCTTATTGATAATGACATGTGCGATACATGGTAAGTTATTTACATCAATATTTTTTATATCACCAGTTAAAGCTGTCGCATGAAACCCTAACTTTTCAGCTGATTCCAATAATTTATACGCAGTAACTCCGTTTTTCGTAGTAGAAGTTAATTGCCTTAAATATTCCTTTGATACATTTCCTCCATAATGTCTTATAATAGAAAGCAATGAACAAATACCACAATCTTTTATCCCATCTTGTAAAACTACCTTCATATCAAATTATTAAACCTCCTATCTTATTATTGATAGGAGGCTACATTTTTCCTAGTTATTTTATAATATTTTTTATTAAAATTTAAATAGATAATTAATTAAAACCCGATAAACTTCATTTCTATCGACAATTTCTTTATCATCTATCATATGTTGTAATTCTGTTAAGTCTACAAATTTAACTGCTTGAACCTCAGATTCTTGGAAATTTAATGTCTTATCATCTACACCTGTTGTTCTTAAAATAAAGAAATCATAATATTGTCTTTCGATAAAGTCATCACTGAATTTTTGTTCTTTTCGAAAACAGTACATATATCTGAAATCTTTTACTTCTGTTCGGTACCCAAGTAATACACTTACTTCCTCATTAATTTCTCTTGCAGCGGCTGATAAAGAATCCTGTCCAGCAGAAATATGTCCTGCAACAGAGATATCCCACATACCAGCATTCTTTTCTTTTTTCTCACTTCTTTGTTGTAGTAACACTTCGTTCTTTTCATTCACAATAGCAACCACAATTGCCCTATGCCATAATCCCCTTTTATGAACCTCAGTTCTAGGTAAAACTTCTCCTGTAAACATTCCATTTTCATCTAAAACGTCTATTAATTCTAAATTATTCACTCTTTCAACCTCCTAATTTCTTGTACTATTTTGGTCCATCAATTTACAAGATTATATCATATACAGTCAAATAAATCAATTTTTTACAAATGACATTATATATATCACTGTAAAAGTAAATTCCATCTTTAAGTGGAATTTAGTCATTCAAATATTATTAGTAAAATTTAACCTTTCAAAGTGGAACTTACCTTTTCATTTCAGCGACATTATATATTTTTTTCCCATTTTGATATTAAAATTATTTTTCTATATTATACCTTTAACAACTATTAAAATCGAAACAAAAAATTAATAAGTACTTGATATACTTCAGGTCTTTCAACAAGCTCATGATTTTCTATCATTTTTTGAATGGTAACTAAGTCCACAAATTTTACATTTTGTACTTCATCCTTTTGAAAATATAAAGTCTTATCATCTACTCCAGAGGTTCTTAAGATAAAGAAATCGTAATATTGTCTTTCAATAAAGTCATCCCTATATTTTTGTTCTTTTCGAAAACAGTACATGTATCTAAAGTCCTTAATTTCTGTTCGATACCCAAGTAATACACTTACTTCCTCATTAATTTCTCTTGCAGCGGCTGATAAAGAATCCTGTCCAGCAGAAATATGTCCTGCAACAGAGATATCCCACATACCAGCATTCTTTTCTTTTTTCTCACTTCTTTGTTGTAGTAACACTTCGTTCTTTTCATTCACAATAGCAACCACAATTGCCCTATGCCATAATCCTCTTTTATGAACCTCAGTTCTAGGTAAAACTTCTCCTGTCAATACTCCATCTTCATTTAAGATATCAATCATCTCGTTAGACATTTTATTTCCTCCTCTATAAAATATTTACTATCCAAAGTAAAAAACTATATTATTTCTATTTTTATGTAGAGAAATATATAAACCAATAGAAATCATTCTTTTTTATTATAACATAGCCCTAATAATATAAAAAGCTTATTTTTTTACACCTTCTCAATATTTTTGATAAATCTTTCTATCTATTATGTAATTTACTTCATTTTCTATTTTACAATTACTAATAAAAAAATTCTATATATTATTTGACTTTATTTCATTTATTATCGTTTTTAATTGTTTTAAAGACTTATTAATATATCTTCTATTAATACCAACAATAGATATATTATATTCCTTAATTTCTTCGTATAACTTTTCTATAAAAATTCCTTTTCTATTTTCATTTCCATGATTAGTGTATATATAATTAACACAACAAGATGGTGACTGTTCTATTCCTAAAACAGCAATTACTTTATAATTTGATTCAAAGAGTTGTCTTATTTGACTTGCAACCTCTTTTGCTAAATGTTCACAGTGTGTATGAAAATCTTTTGTATCATATTTTGTTATTCCCATTGGCTCTCGAATCAGCCTATTATGAAAAGTACTTTCAGCACATGGCATTTGAATGATATTAACATCATTTTCAAGCAAAAGACTTACAAATGGTGTTATCGAACTCTTCCATTCATACTTTACAATTCCTTGTGCCTGATAAGCTTGTGCTAGTAAACAAAAAGGAACAAATACAAAATACTCACTTCTATTATCTTTCATATACATGCTTCTCCTCCTTTTTATCTTACCATATTTTTACTATAGCAGATAGTAATTTTTATTCATTATTATGTCCTAGAAACTCAGTCAAATATAATATTATTCTAACTATTTTAGTATCATTTACTAAGAATACTTTAACAGTTAAGTTCTTACAGCCAAAAAAAGAAATTATGAGAAAGAAGAATCTTTTTGTACAATTATAACACTCGTATAATTAGTCTTAAGGAAACTTCATTTTTATAAGATAAGATCTAACTCGTCAAAACTAGGTATTACTTTTTTTTAAACATTCATTCCTCCTGACATTACTCTAAATTTATCTTGAATATTCCATATTTCTAATAATTTATTGAAATTTTTATCAGGATCTAACATTAATTTTGCTAACTCATCTAGTTCGATGTATTCATCATCAGTTAATTCATAGTTGTTATCTTTTAGATATTTTGGACTTTGACAAAAAAGAATTTCATTATTCATTAAGGAATGAAAATCATAAAATAATTCATTGATAGCAGCTTTTATACCGAATCTTTTTGGGTCAGGGAAAGAATAAATATCCTCTGTTTTATATTTTCCTTTTCTAAGTCCTAAATAAGCATCAGCTGCAAAAATAAACTTATTTCGTGGTATATTAATAAGAGAATAATCAATCTCAAAATAATCTAAAGTTTCTTGATCATAACACATAGTAGGATCAACTAACACCCATCGTTTACATGTCTCATTATAGTATTCTACAATCCAATGGTCTCCTGCTCCATCTATCTCACTGACAGCATGTGTAAAGCCACATCTTGCTCTTGCCGGAATATTTTTTGCCTTTAATATCGCTATTAATAAAATTGAGGTTTCTCTACAACATACATGTATTTTATTCTCAATTTTTCTTTCTACCGTAAAATTAGACTCTCTTCTTAATAATTCTGCTATCATTGCTATTGCAGTTGGAAACAAATCATTTTCATAAATTAGACTTGTCCTAGATATTTTGGTCATATCTCCATAAAAACTGTGTGGATTATTTCGTTCCTCTTCATCTTTCAAATCAAAAGGGTGAATGATTTAATTTCTAAGTAGTGAACACAAGATCTCTATATCGTCTGGTAAATTTTTGGCAAAATCTGTATATAGTCCTAAATCCGTATATAAACTTGTATTCTTATAAAAATTAAGTAAATTATTATTTTTCATATATCTATTCCTCATTTCTTAGATATTCTTTTAAAATATATAAAGAATGAATTTCGACTGCATTTTCGTATTTATCACTATCTAATGTATAATAGATTCACCCCAATAATTTTATCGTGTAAGGTCATAACATAATACAATGGTTGCTCTTTTATATTATTTTTTAGTCTTTCTACTGAATTTCTTTCATTTCAAATAATCCAATTAAAAATTTTCATCAACAATCCCTTTATATGTTGTATTCCAAACGACAGCAATAGCATGTAGCAATTCTTCAGAATCTTCAATTTTTCTTTTTCTTATTTCGGGTTTCATATTGTACCCTCCTTAATTCAATCAATAATAATATGAAAAGGATAATAAGAATGCCATTATCCAAGTGTGTTTACTAAACAAAATTCAGTAAATAGCATTATTATAAAATAAATAACTTGATATAATCAGTATTAGGAATATTTAATCATTGAGTGCTTGCCAACTTTCGCTTGAAAGGAGGCTGATGATATACATAAGAAAGATTTTTTGATTCTTTCTCTTATTCTAATTATCTTCTTACTCATAGCCTTACTTTTTACTTTTGTAATATAGTAATCTATAATAAGAAAAAAGCACTCAATTTACTTGTTATGAACCCCATTTCTTGGACAAAAAGAAATGAGGTTTTTTAATGGGAAAATTAAGTTATGATGACAAAGTAAATTTATACTATGATAGAAAAGAACATATACCATTATCTACTATTGCTAAGAAGTATAAAACTACAGTTGATAATATCCAATTTTTAGAAAAATTAATTGATAAGCATGGATTTGAAATTTTAAACATCCGTAAAAGTTATAAGATTTATGAAAAAGAGCAAATTATTAATCGTGTGATAAATGGTGAATCTATAATCTCCGTAGCTATAGATGAGGGAATAAAAAGTAAATCAATGTTATCTCATTGGGTTCAAAAATATAAAGAAAATGGGTATAATATAGTTGAACGAAAGCGAGGTCGTGCAACTATGCCTAAAGTTTCAAAGAAAAAAAATAATGAGACAATCGAAGAGAAAAATAAAAGACTTAAAGAAGAGAATATTAGATTAAAAGCGGAGCTAGATTACTCAAAAAAATTGAGAGCCGTTGTTCAAGCAAGGAAGAATCAACAACAGAAGAAAAAGTAACTGTTGTTAATGAACTTCGGCTAATATATCCATTAAAGATTATTCTAGAAATATCAGGGATAGCTAAATCTGTATTTTATTATACTTTAAATAAAAAGAATAAAGATGATAAAAATAAAGAAATAATAGAAAAGATAAAAGAGATATTTATTAATAATAAAGAAAGATATGGTTATCGTAGAATCACTTTAGAACTTAAAAATCAAGGTTATAAAGTAAATCATAAGAAAGTTTATAGAATAATGATTAAATTAGGTTTAAAGCCTTTAAAAAGAAATAAGAGAAAATATTCATCGTATAAAGGAACAGTTGGCAAAATTGCCGATAATCTTGTTGAAAGAAATTTTGAAGCAAATAATCCAAATGAAAAATGGTATACCGATATAACAGAGTTTAATCTTAGAGGAGATAAAGTTTATTTATCGCCAATATTAGACGGATATAATCAAGAAATAATTTCTTATAATACTTCAACATCACCTAACTTAAAACAAATAGATGATATGTTAAATAAAGCTCTTGATAATAAAAATTTAGAAGGATTAATATTTCATTCCGATCAAGGCTGGCAATATCAACATCAATCATACCAGCAACGATTAAAAAACAAAGGAATAAGACAAAGTATGTCTAGAAAAGGAAATAGTATGGATAATGGTCTTATGGAAAACTTCTTTGGCTTATTAAAAACGGAAATGTTTTACGATCAAGAGGATAAATATAAAAATATTGATGAATTAATTATTGCAATAGATGAATATATAGATTATTATAATAACAAAAGAATTAAAGAGAAATTAAAAGGACTGTCTCCTGTACAATACAGATTACAATCCTTAAATAATTAAACTGTCCAATTTTTGGGGTTCAGTTCACTTTCATAGATTAAGTGCTAACCAAATCTTTGGTGAACACTCAACATGGAAAGGTTAAGTATTCCCTTTTTTATTTATGCAAGTTTCCTTGACATATTCATAATAACATAAAAACGCACTCTTATCAAGTGCGTTTTCCTTAATACTCAAAAAGTTCGAGTTTAATATTAATCTGGTGTCCACGACGTGATTCGAACACGTGACCGATCGCTTAGAAGGCGATTGCTCTATCCAGCTGAGCTACGCGGACATTAACTCTTAACAAGATAAATTATACACTAAAAAAAAGCATCTTTCAAGTGCTTTTTTATTTTTCTTGTAGAATTTCTACTTTACTGAAATTTTTTTCTAAACGCAACCCCTATTCTATAAAAGGTTGCATTTAACTAAAGAGAAATTAGGATTGCATTTACTTAAATAAATATATGTCAATGGTGAGCATAACGAGTTTATCTAGACCATTGACATATTATCTATAGTAAAATATTACTTGCCAAAAGGATTATTAGTCCTTTTGGCTTATAAATCTGAAACTTACTATTTACTTATTTTATAAAATAGATATAATATGGTCAAACTTATATTTTAAATAGTATGTTTTAGGGGTGCATTTTGAATTACAAATAGCATTCTGAAAATTCTGCCCTTTTTAATGTTGTGTTAATATATTAGTTTTGAATGATTTTTCTTAATTTTTTTCTAATTTTTATGCCAAATCTTAATTGAAACCTTTAAAATTAATTAAAGTTACTATAAAGGTTGCATTTAACTTTAAAAAGTTGCTTTTCCTTTTGGAATTGAGCAATTTCTACTTTCCTACTTTTCTTCTTCTTACCCAGTTTTCCTATCTATTTTCTTTACATCATTGCCATTTACCTGAATTAAAACCTCTGATACATCATAGTTATCAAATACAGAATATGCTAGAGTATAACTTACCTCTTCTAATAGCTTATTATCCTTATCAAAAATAGCATTATTAAAATTCATAAGCATCGTATTTTCCTGCTCCTTATAATCAATTAACTTGGCATTGCTATTTAAAAAACTCATAAGATTAGATTCATAAATATAACTAGTTGTTAGTTCTTCTACAATTATTTTTATCTTATCCTCACTATTATTTAGATACTTCGTTACTGGTACATAATAATGATTTCCATCTAAATTTTCTAAATAGTAAATAACCACCTTATTAATATTATTTCGAGAAGTGATATTATAAGTTTTATTAATTCCTATACTTTTATCTAAAACTTTACTATATTCACTTGGAACTTCTCCTTCTACTTCTATAATGATTCCATTAATATCTCCTAAATCCATAATACTATAGACAATAGATTCTATCATTCTTTCTTTTAATTTTTCTTCTTGTTTTAAAATTTTTTTACTAAAATTGATGGTTACATATCCCTCGTCGAAAATAATTTCATATACTTTTGTTCCACTTGGTATCGTTGCCTTTAATCCATTTGGTATTTTATCATTATTACTTTTTGTTAGATTTTTTAAAATTAATTTGATTTGTTCTTCTTTATTCGTAGAATCTAATAAAATATTTGTCTTTACTAAATAATTATCTCGATCAAGTAAATAAATAGTATTCGTACCAATTCCGGTAATATATTCTACTTCTAAATTTGTTTTTAAAGTATCTTCTTGGTACATATTAGGGATAGAGTAAACCACTAGAAGAATAAAGGCTGTTAGTGTCGTTATAAATATTTTTCTTAAAGCTTTTTTCTTTAGCATATAATCACCTAGTTAAGGATATGAAAAATCGTACTATTATAGTACGATTAAAGTGATATTTCTTTTAATTTTAATAATTCGACTACTGCACTTGCTCTACCATTGACACCTAATTTCTGCATTGCATTTGAAATGTGATTTCTTACTGTTTTTTCACTAATATTTAATTCCTCAGCGATATCTTTTGTTGTTCTATTTAATATTAAAAGCTCAAAAACTTGTCTTTCCCTATTAGTTAGAATTTTATTCGACATCATACTCTTCCCTTCCTTTAATACTCACCTAGAATATTTTATGAGAAAGAGATGAGATTTGTCAGTCATTTCGCCTAACTTTTTTTAAAAGTAACCGTAATGTACATTTTCTCTTCGAAATTTTCCTGAACAAGTCGCATGATATTATTTGCAATGGTACTATCATGTTTTTCTTTTAATGCTACTACTTCAATGTTCTTATCATCTATTTTTACAAAGCTATCTAATTCTAATTTTTCTTTAATTTGTTTTTCAATCGTTTCCTCTTTACCTTGTAGTTGGTTTAAATATTTTAATTGTTCATAGGCATTGTTTTTTTCTTCTGTTGTTGCTTTTTCATTCGTTAAAGCTTCTTGTAAGGATACCATTTTTTCTTGACGTTCTTCTTCTAAAGAAACTCTCATAGATACAAGAGAAGAAGTCTCTTCTTTTACATCATCATCCTTTTTTTTCTCTTCCTTTGTGATTGTTTTTTCAGTATTATTTACCAGTAAATCATTAGGCATTGTAATATAATAGACACTAAGAACTAATATCAAACTAAATAATGTCAAAAACCATAAATTTTGTTTATTGATCATACGCTCTATCCTCCTTATGATAAAACATATGAAGTAAAAAAAAAGAATATTCGAAAAAAATATTCTTATTTAATTTCGTTACCACAATTAGGGCAAAATCTTGTAAATTCATCAATCTTAGAGCCACAATTCGAACAGTAAGATACTTCTTTGTTATCTTCTTTGGAATTAGAACTACTTTTGGTAGTATTTTTATTTTGGTTATTGTTATTAGAAGAATTAAATTGATTTAAGACAAAATCTTCCATTGGATTTTCTCCCTCATATTCACTATTGCCACATCCCAATATTAGGTAGAAGATTGGTGCTAGTAAAATAAGTCCTATTGCAAAAGAATCATCTTTTTTAAAACTTCTTGCTAAGCTAACATTTAATAAAATCATAAAGTAAATTGAAATAGCTCCACACGCTAATGTTCCTATGATTGGTATCGCATTTAGTATCGATGAAAATAAACAGATTACAATCCACCAAGGATTTACACCAGATATTTTACATAATAAGTAAGTATTGTAAAATGGAATAATCGCTCCCCATCCTGGTTGATTTGCCTTACTTAATATCCTCCAGGTTCCTATCACTTTTAAAAGACAAACGATAAGTGCAATCAGTACAAAAATACCAATCATAACAAAAAGTCCCGCAAATACTCCTTCTACTGCTACATCATAACCTGGTGTATAATGTTCCCAATGATGATACATTTTTATCACTCCTTCTATTTAAAATATATCATATATTACAAAAATATACTATTTCTTTTTTTCTTTTTCTAACTTTTCTATGGCATAAGCTAAGGCTACCTTACCTGATGCATAATTTAAAGAACCTTGTTGATAAGCAATATATGGTTCTCTAATGGGCCCATCACAACTAATTTCAATACTAGATCCTTGGGTAAAAGCACCACTTGCCATAATGACTTGGTCATCATATCCCGGCATATCCCAGGGAATTGGTGTTGATTTCGCATCAATTGGAGAACCACTTTGAATTCCTTGAACATAGTGAATTAGAGCTTCTTTGTCATGAAATATAATATTTTGGACAATATCTGCACGTTCTTCATCATATTTTGGTTCTACCTCATATCCTAATTTTTCTAACACTTTGGATGTTAAAACAGCAACCTTTAAACTAGCGGCAACTACGCTCGGTGCCAAAAAGATTCCTTGTAAGATACTTTTATTAATTCCTAGAGTTGGTCCAACTTCTCTACCTTCTCCTGGAAGTGTCAATCTCTCTCCTACTAGATTTATATATTCTTTTTTCCCTACAACATAAGCACCATTTGGTGCTATACCTCCACCTAGATTTTTGATTAAAGAACCAACAACAACATCAACATCAAGCTTTCCTACTTCATAATCAGATACCAATTCACAATAACAGTTATCTATCATGATGATAATATTGGGATTGATTTCTTTGATAAACTTCACGACTTTCTCTACTTGATTTAAAGTGATACTCTTTCTCGTAGAATACCCCTTTGACCTTTGAATTTCAATTACTTTTACTTTCTTATTTTTAATTACTTCTTCTATTTTTTCATAGTCAAAATCATTATCTTTCAATTCAACTTCTAAATAATGAATTCCGAATGACTTTAAACTACTAGGATTTTCTTTGATACCAATTACTTCATGCATCGTATCATAAGGGGTTCCTGTAATGGATAATAACGTATCTCCTGGTCGTAAAAGAGCAAAAAAGGTAACATTTAAGGCGTGAGAGGCTGATACAAATTGATTTCTAACAATGGCATCTTCACAACCAAGAATAGTTGCAAATATTTTTTCAATTTTTTCACGACCAATATCATCATAACCATAACCAGTAGTCGATGCAAAATCATTTTCACTGATTTCTTGCTCATGAAAAGCATCTACTACTTTACGGGTATTTTGAAAACATACATTATCAATCTTTTTAAAGATTGTTTCGCATTCTACTTCACACTGATTCAGTAACTCTATTATTTTATTCTTCATTAGTAAGTACCTCCATCCACTCTTATTATTTGATTATTAATATAACTAGCATCATCCGATAGTAAAAAATAAATTACTTTAGAGATTTCTTCACATTCTCCAAATCTTTTTAAGAATATTTTTTCCTCTTCACTTTTGATATAATCAAAATCTAAATCTTTCATTTCGTTTTCCGTTTTTACCCATCCAGGTGCCACTGCATTTACTCTCACATAAGGGGAAAAGACTAACGATAAATTATGCGTCATAGAATTAATCGCTGCTTTTGAGGCATCATAATCAATGGACATCGGATAGTATTTATCGATACCATTTGTAGAAGATAAATTAACAATACTTCCTTTTTGATTATCATACATCATTTGACCAATTAATTTACTTATTAAAAAGGTACCCACTACATTTACTTCTAATGTTTTCATAAAGTTTTTCTTATTCTTATCCTCAAATAAAGTATCTAAGCATATAGCAGCATTATTTACTAAATAATCAATCCCTTGATAATTTTCTTTTACTATACTTACTACTGCATGAATATCTTCTTCTTTTTCTAAATTACATTTTTTTAGTAAGATATCTACCTTATATTTCTCTTCTAATTCTTTTTTTAAACTTTCTGCCTTTTCCTTACTTTCATTATATGTAATGATAAGATTACAATTTTTGGATGCAAGATATCTACTGATATTTTCTCCTAAACCACTAGCACCACCTGTTACTAAAGCCACTTTTTTGTCCATGATTATCTCCTTAAATTAAATATTATAAAACATATTATCTTTCTGTTATAATATTTAAATCGATTAAAATAACAACAACAAAAGATAATAGTTGGTAGTATCCTTTTTTATTGTAAATTTGTTCTTCTTCTTCAAAAATTTTTAATCCTAGTTCTGAACAATCAGAAGTATCGTATCCTATTATACCAAACTCTCTTAAATTTTTATGAAATTTTACCACACTTTTTAATAGCGTATGGTTACTAATATCATCTATATAATATAAATAATCACTAACATATTCTTTTATATTATTATTACCAATTGTTTTTATTCTTTGATCAAAATTCTCTATAATAAAACTTTCAATAGACGGATAACTTAACAATAGTAGTCCATTCATATTAGCATTTTTATTTTCGTAAGCATTACCTAAAGTTTTTATTAACTCTTTCGTTATTGTTTTACTATTGGACTTTTTATCTCTATCCCAAATTATATAAAGTGGGATATTCTTTATATCTATATCGTACTTTATATATAATAGCTTAAATAACTCATCTTTGTATTCACTATCATCCTGAATATCTTTAATATTTGAATTTTTTAGGTTTATTACAATCACCTTTGAATTTTCATTCCCCTTCATTACAAATTCATCATAGTCTTTAAAATTCTTCTTATTTCTGCTTTTCTCTATATACCTGTAATGTAAAACATTTCTAAAAATCTGTTTTAAAATCTTAAATTCATCTTTCGATCCTTCTACAGCAACAACAACAGTTCCTATGTTTCTTTTATAATTAATCTTTAAAGAACTTGTTGTATCTAGGCATTCCATCAAATACTCCATTTAAATACATTTTTTCTGTATTTTGTGATTCTCTTGGCATTTCTTCTGAAAATCTTTTTAATACACTACCATTTTTAGAAGAAAAGGTTACAGAATAAATTTGATCAGGTCTTAAGATTGTGTTGTTTAGAATATTAGTGGAATGGGAAACAAAAAACATTTGGGAATTTTTAGAAAAATGAAAGAAATATTTAATTAGACATTCTTCTAATTCATTATGAAAACCACTACTAAATTCATCTAAAATAAGCATACAATCATTATTAATAGCATGAAGAAGAGATGGTAGTAAGTTGATAAGTGTAATATTACCAGTAGATTCAAACCCCTCTGGAATATATACATCCGTTCCCCTCTTATTAAAAGAAATAAATTTACTATTATCCTTCTTTTTTATAGAAAATTCTTTATTAATATTTAAAACATCAGAAGAATAATTAATAGTTTGATTATAATTTATCTTATCTAAAAGTTCATTTATTCCTTTGGTATCATGTTCTTCTAAATAGTTATGTGCCAATAAACTTTTTCCAGAATAAGAACTTATCTTAGGTGTATAACAATTAATATAAACAGAATCTTTCATATAATCAAACCATTTATTTAAAGTAACATCATCATAAAAGTGGGTATCAAAATAAACTCTCCTTAAAAATAATAGTTTTTCTGAAATATCCTCAAACGTCTTTTCATCATTTAATTTAAATCTAGCATTCTTTCCTATTCTATCAATAATTTCTTTATGGTTAAGAGTCAGTTTTTCTGAAATAATCTTATCTGAACCTAATTCAATCAAATATACAATTTCATTACCGTTAACTACAAAGGTATATTCCAGTTTATAGGATTTTTTCTTTGTATAAAAACTTTTATTTAATAAGAAATTAGATTCTTCATCCTTAAATAAAATATCTAAAAGAAATTTTATAGAGTTAATAATTTTAGTCTTCCCTGAAGCATTTTCTCCAACAAAAAGTGCTCCTTTTAATATCCTATTTGGACCTACATTTTCTTCCTCTAAGAATTTATAATTAGTAGCTGAAAAATCTATTGTTGTTTCTTTAAAAAATGTTGTATAGTTATCTAACTTTATTTTACTCAACATCATAATCATCTCCTATATATATTATGAACCAGATGTAATAATTTTACAATATTTAATATAATTAATGTAAAAAAATTACACTTTATTATAGATAACATTTCATAAAAGTCAAGTATTTATTGCTTAAAACAAAAATTATAGTAACAGTTCAGACCTATCCACTAAAAAAGAAGAGTAATTTATAAATAATTGCTC
>CAJUIY010000004.1 GCA_910586865.1 uncultured Bacilli bacterium | reverse complement strand
GTGCTCGATGTACCGTTATCTTATATACTTTTGCTACTCCATCTTCACTCGTTACGGTTACATTAAAGATATTATCTCCAACTTTTAACGTTCTCACTCCTATTCCTGAAATAGAAGCTTTATCCGTTGTTGTTGCTAATATCTCTACACTTGGAGTAGATGGCGATACCGTTACTTCATATTCTAAAGTGTCCTTATCAAAAGCTGGTGTTAAGGTTTGTTCTTCATCGTTTGCTTTTACTTTTAATCTCGTTAAATCATTTCGACTGTCTTGTTTTCGGATGATATCGACATAATAGGTTCTCTTAATTCCTTCTGGTGTTTTTACCGTAATTGCTACTAGATTACTTCCTGGTTTTAGAGAATACGTTCCATCTCCTTCTACGGTATTCGTAGATACTTCAGGGGATGCTACCACATGAATGGTATCCACACTACTATCGACTTCTACCTTATAAGATAGATTTTCTTTGGTAAATACAGGATCTAGATTTCCTTTATCCGTATAAATATAAGATAAATACGTATTACTATAGTTTTGCCGATTGACATTTATGGTATAAGTAGAACTATTTTGTCCCAAACTATCGGTTACTACAATTTCTACCGTATTCATTCCGACATTAAAGTTACTATTTCCATTTACGACATACGTTGCATTTTTATCTAATGTCTTAATATCTAAAATCAAATCGGTTATTTCATAATCTACGGTTACCGTATAATCAAATAGTTCACTAGCAAAGGTTTGGTCCATCTTATAATTCTTAATACTTAGACTTTCTAGTAGAGAACTCACAATATTTTCTCTAGTAACAATGATGTGATAGAAGTCCACCGTTCCATCTTCTGCGGTTACTGTAATCGTAATTTGATTGTCTCCTACTTCTAATTTATATTTATCAAATCCAACCACACTGGCATTTGGATCACTTAATGTTCCACTGACTACAATATTATCTACTTCATATGGAACAGTTACTGTATAATCATGTACTGTTTTATTAAATACTGGCGATAACGTTCCTTCTGAGGTGTATAAAGATGCTAAATCATTATCCGAAGAAGCAAGTCGGTTAATAACTACCGTATACACTTTCTTCGTTCCTGCTTCACTCGTTACCGTAACATCAATATAATTTTTGCCAGGAACAAGATTAATGGCTCCATCTCCTGAGACCGTTGCCTTACTATCTTCTGGCACTGCCGTTACCACTATACTATTAATATCATGAAGAACATCGGTAGCAACGTAAACTGTTGTAGAGCTAGAAAATGCCGGTGAAAGGGCCAGCCCATTTACCACTAACGATTTCAAATTATTATTTTTCGACTTTTCTCTTTCGACATTGATTTTATATTCTTTTACCGTTACTCCATCTTCGGCTGTTACTTTAATTAGAACTTGATTTGATCCCATTTGTAATCCAATATCTCCTGTTATGGTTACCTTTGCATTAGAATCTAATGGTTCTGCTTTCACGGTTAAGGCATCCATCTCTGTTGTCATACTGTATTCATAAGTATCTTTATCAAAGGTTGGACTAAAGGTATGATTATCTACCGTAAGACTTTGTAATCTTGCTTCACTCGCCCCTTTTCTAGTAACTACCACTTGATAATAACGAACAATATTTTCCGTAGAAGTTACTTTGACAGATAATGTGTTTTTACCTACCGTTAATGGATAATTTTGGAAGCCAGTTACGGTTGCATTTTTATCTTCTAATTCTCCGTCAAGCGCTATGTTATCGGTTTCATTTGGTACTTCCACTTCATAATACATCGTATCTGGGTCAAAGACAGGATCTAGAGTTCCTTGATTTACCTCTAACTTCAATAATCTATTACTTGTAGTGCCTGCAGCCTGTCTTAAGACATCTAAAACGTATTCTCTTGTTGTCGTTCCATCTTCTGCCGTTACTTTAATTTTTACGGTATTATGACCAATTACAAAGTTTTCATTACCAATGACTTCATAAGTGGCATTTGGATCTTCTAGATTCATAAGTAAAGTAAGACTAGTCACACTTTCTAAGACCCGAAGTTCATAGTTTAAAGTATTTTTCTCGAATACAGGATCTAATACGCTTTCTTTGGCAATCAGCATAGAAAGATTTACATTATTAGAAGCTTTTCTCTTTACAACTAAGGTATAAACTGTCTCTGCACCACTTTGTGCTTTTACTTTAATATCAATCGTGTTGTTTCCTACCTTTAAAGCATACGTTCCATTTCCTGTTACTTTAGCGGTTGGATCGGTACTGACTCCTACTACCGTAATTCGGTCTTCTTCACGTTCTACTTCTAGATTATATTGCGTATTAGCAGGAGTAAATGCTGGTGTATAGCTGTTCTTTGAACTTGTTGTTAAAGAAGCCAAGGTACTATCAGAAGACATTTCTCTAAATACTTCAATAGTATAAGTTCTTTTCGTTCCATCCTCTGCAGTTACCACAATATCAACCGTGTTATTTCCAGGTGCTAAATTGTAGTAACCTGTATTAGAAACTTTTGCTTTACTATCTTCCGGTGTTGCAGCAACAAAGATAGTGGCAATATCTTTTGCTACCGTAACATTATACTTCTGCGTTTCTTTGTTGAAAATGGGATTCAATGTTAGATTTGCAATCGCTAAAGCACTTAAATAATTGTTGTTGTTTGCTTTTTTTGTAACATTAATCACATAGATATTTCGATTACCATTCTCAGCAGTTACCGTAATATAGACAACATTCTTTCCTACTACAAAGTTACTATTTCCTGTTACTCGATATTTCGCATTACTATCATTTAATACTGGATTTAAAGTAAGAGAATTTACTCCAGAAGATACTTCCACATCATAAACTAACGTATTGCTTTGGAAGCTTGGTGATAAGGTACCTTCTAATACATCCAAACTCTTTAATGTCGCATCATTTGACTTTTCTCGAATTACTGATATCTTATAGACATCAACAGAACCATCTTCTGATGTTGCTGTTATCTCAAACTTATTGACACCTGTATTTAGTTTTTTCGTTCCATCTCCTGTAATAGTAGTTAAACTGTGTTCTGGTGTTGCGATGATATTGATTTCATCAATTTCATTTCCTACATTTACCGTATAATCATGAATCGTCTTATTATAGGTTGGTACTAATGGATAGATTACACTATCATGTTCTACTCTAAGCTCATCGATAAACGTATTTCCACTTTGTTCTCGGTAAATCTTTAATACATACGTTTTCTTCTCTCCATTTTGTGCGGTTACTTCTATCTCCACCAGATTTAATCCTGTCTTAAAGTTCTCATTTCCTACTACTTTATACGTAGAGTCTGGATCTTGAAGCGTAATTCCTAATACTACACTAGTATAACTATTTGGTACAGAGAAAGCATACTCTGTCGTATCTGGGTCAAATTTAATATCAGTTGCAGGATCTAATACTTCTAACTTACTGATATTAGCATCTCCTGCCATATCTCTTTCGATACTATAAGTATAAGTAGAAACATTTTGTCCATCTTCGGATACTACTTCTATCGTAAAGGTATTTACTCCTTTTTCTAGTTTAACAGTACCATCACCAATTACTGTTTGATATTTATTGGCCTTTGTTACTACAAAATCAACTGAGTCAAACTTACTTGGTACTTTAATAGAATAACTATTCGTATCGGGATTAAAGCCTGGTGTTAATTTACAATAAGAAGCGTTCACATTACATAATGTTGGTACTAATCCTTTCATTTCAATATTTAATGGATATGGATTACTTGATTTTTCTCTTTCTACTGTAACTGTATAAATTCGCATACTTCCATTTTCTGCCGTTACTGTAACTGGAAAATCTGTTTTTCCAGCAGGTACATCAAAAGTACCAGTTCCTGTCATAGTAGCATCATTATCATCTAATGTCGCATCAATTGTAATGGAAGTATCATCTGGTCCCACTTTCACAGAATAATTTCTTTCTAAGATATCAAAATCTGGAGTTAGGGTTCCTTTATCTACCGTTAGGCTAGATAAGAAATTATTTTCACTACGAGGTTTCGCTGCCGTGATAACAGCATGTCCATCAGCCAAGTTTCCTGTTTGAAAACCATCGGTTGGAGTTGGTTGATTATCATATCCCGATCTCATAGCAATCTTATCAAAAACCATTCCAGAATAATGAATACTATCCGATTTATGAGTAATATTCGTTTCGGTAGAAGACTGTTCTATCGCTAAACAACCGTCACAACCTGAAACGAAAGAGCTTCCACCATTACCAGAGGCATAAGATTCACCACCGTAGTAGCCACCGCCTCCACCACCATAGCCTACGCTATCGGTAGTGGCACCATCTGCTCCTCTACCAAAGGCAAAGCCTGAATTTTGAGTTGGGTAAGTTTGAGCTCCATAGCCCACAAAACCGAATAAGATTCCACCACTTCCAGCTGCTCCATAGTAACTACTACCACCGCCACCAGCAGCAACCATAATTCTGGATTTTAAACTTGGAAATTCCCAATAATTAATTTTGTTAGAAGATGGAACTAAACGAACATCGGTAGCTCCTCCGCCACCGCCTCCTGGTTCTGGAGCACTATCATGGTTGGCATCATCTCCACCTTTTCCTCCACCATTGAAGCCTCCAAGACCTCCAATGTAGTAAGAAAGGGAGGAAGCATGTTGTCCCATACAACCTACATAAACATATAATTTTTGGTTTTTCTTTAAGTAGATTTCTCCATCCGTATAAGCTCCAAGTCCAGCTGGATATTTATAGACATTATCTCGTTTTCCAACACCACCAGAAGCACCCCATAATTGAATTCGGTAATAAGTAGAAGCCGGAGCAATAAACTCTTGTTCTTCCCCTGTACATTCATAGCTTACTTTTTTTCCTTCAATATTTTCTTCTCTTTTTACTTTGATAGTATAGACTGTTGTTGGTACATCCGGATGCGTTACCGTTATCTTAATTGTATCATTTTGACTACCTAAATAACCATTTCCTTCTATTTTTACTTTTGCCGTATTATCATAAGGAATCGCATCTACATCTAAGGCAATCGCACTATATGGTGCACTTAGCTCATAGTCTGTTTCGATACTAATAAATTCTGGAGTTAGGGAATAACTCCCTCCATTAATATTTAATACATCTAATTTGGTAGAGTGTTCTCCTGGTGCAAAATTGCCTCTTTTGGCTGTCACTTCATAAATACGAGTTTCTCCATTGGCAGAGGTTACTGCAATATTAATTACTTTTGTCTCTCCAAGTCCGACACGGTATTGTTCCAATCCTGTTACAGTTGCCGTTTTGTCTGCTAACACTCCAGTTAAAGTAAAGTGTTGTTCATATTTATCTAAATTTAGTGTTATTTTATTCTCAAATGGATCAAAATCCTTACTGAAAGTTCCATAATTCGTTTTTAAGTCGGCTAAATAATTGTTGCTAGAATCGTTTAATAGCTCGATAGTGGCAAACCCATTTCCTTCTTGTCCTTCTTGAATATTTTTTCCATCATTCGTTGGTTGACCAGTATACTCACCATCTGCTAGTTTAACAGGATAACTCCAAGCATCCGTATTTGGTGCATAAGTTGGTCCTGTGGTATCTACCCATTCATAGCCCAATCCATCAATCATTCTAGTATCTGTAAAGTATTTATTTGAATAGTGGATATTATTGTTTGAAGAAAGAATATGATTCTCACTGGAGTTCTCCATAATTGATTGACATCCCTTATGTCCTGATATATAAGAGGAACCTCCTGAACCAGATGCCATAAGATAATTAGAAGCACCACCACCAGAACCACCATAGTAGCCTCCTCCTCCAGCAGCTCCACCACAGGTAGGAGCAGATGAGCCATTTCCACCTATTCCAAATTTACCATCATTTCCATCGCAAAAAGCAACATGTGATATAAATTTTTTTCCTGACGATTTTTGAGTGGCACCAGTGTTTACTGAATAAGGCGGGTTGAGATTTCCATCCCATATTTGTGGAATATCATAAGAGAATAGTCCTCCTGCTGCGCCTCCATTACTTCCGACACCCCAATAGGTTCCACCACCTCCACCAGCGGCAACCATAATACGACTCTTTAAAGAATTAAAATTATCCCAAGAACCATCAATTAGGCGAACATCCGTAGCTCCACCACCACTGAAACTTAGTCCTTGATCTTTTTTTCCTCCTCCATTATAGGAGTCATTATAAGTATTATCACCAACATAGAAGTAGATTTTTTCTCCCTTTTCTAAAATGATATCACCTTTGGTATAGGCACCTTTTCCTCCACCTCTAGCACCATTGCTAAATCCTTGGGCTCCCCAAAGTTGAATTCTGTATTTTCCATGAACAGGAGCAATAAATTCTTGTGGTTCGCGGATAGCAGAATATTGATTAGATACCTTCGATACCGAATCTTTTGTGAAATGAATTTGGTATACCGTATCTACACAATTAGGTGCTGAAACTGTTATTTTGATGGTCCCAGAATCTCCCAAGATTTTATTTGTACCTTCTTTTACAATAGTGGCATCACTATCTAGTGGAATGGCATCAAAGTCAAGTGCTGCTACACTTGGAGGGACTACGATATGATAGTCAAAAATATTTGGCTGAAATTCAAATTTTGGGACTAATCCCCCTTGATTTACTACCTTCAAATCTAAATCAGCAAGTTTAGAAGAATGTTCTCCTGCTGCTATTTGCTTTCTACTAATAGTTATTTTATAAACCCGAACTTCCCCTAATTCATTTGTGACAGGAATACTTGCTTGTACCTGTTCTCCATATTTTACTTGATATTTTTTAGGAGCACCTACTACTGATTTTAAATCATCTAAAACACCATTAATCTCTACTTCGCTAACATCAGATTCTAAGACTAAATCATAATTTTCTGTCATTTTATCAAAAGTTGGAGAAAGTGTTCCACTACTCGTTGTGATATTTCTTAAATAATTATTATTAGAGCGATGGTCTGAAACCGTAATAATTGCCGCCCCATAAGGACCTGCATTTCCGACTGATAATCCAGTACTATTAGGAATAGAGTCCAGTCCAGAAAGCATTACAATATTATCAAACTTATAGCCAGAATAATGAACGTTACTATTTGTATGAATGATGTTGGTACTAGTGGAATTCTTATCAATCGCAACACATCCATAACATCCAGATACAAAAGAGGATCCTCCTTCGCCACTAGTTGATACGTATCCTCCATAGTAGCCACCGCCACCTCCTCCTTCTCCAGAAGTGCCGGCATTCCCAGTTTGACCTATACCAAAGGCATAACCCGTAGTTTGTGTTGGAACACCAGGACCACTATAACAAGAAAGTCCATAAAGTTTGCCTCCAAAGCCACCAACATAAGTATAGTGACCGCCGCCACCACCACCAGCAACCATAATTCTAGACTTTAGGCTATCAAATTCATCCCATACAGTAGGAGAGGAGGTCGGAACTAGACGAATGTCAGTAGCTCCACCACCGCCTCCACCAGGTTCTGGTTTACTATCACAGTTAGAATCATTACCACCAGCAGCACCACCATTCCAGCCTGCAAGACCTCCTGAACATTTAGAAACCATACCAGAATGCCCACCAGTATTTCCAACATAAATATATAATTTTGTTCCTTTTTCTAAATAGATTTCGCCACTAGTGTAGGCACCAGCCCCTCCTCCATTTTTAAAGGTCCAATCGGTTCTTCCATAACCACCAGCGGTACCATATAACTCTATTTTATACCAAGTACTTTCCGGTGCTGTAAAAGTTTGATATTCACCTGTAAATAAATATTGCCACTGCGTACCAACTGCAATTGCTTTCACTTGCTTAGGAAGAAAACAAGCAATAAAAAGCACTAAAATCATTAGTATTGTTTTTAATAATATAACATTCTTTTCTCTTAATAAATTACCCATTTTTATCACAAACCTATCTTCTTCCATTCTACAATAAATTCCAAAATTTGTGAATACCATTTCGTGATTATTTTAGTCAAAAAAAAGAATCCTTAGTTGAAAAAGTAAGTGCAACCCTAAAAATAAAAAGAGTCGAAGTAAAGTTTTCAAATAAAATAAATTGCATTAAGGTGGTAAAAAAATAAATTTTAAAAACAATATTTACTTATATTAAAAATATATTATAATAATTCAAAATTAGTATTTTACCTTACGTTGCATTTTGAATTTCAAAAAATGTTCCAAAATTCAGCCTCTTTTAAGTATGTTTTCATAAAGTAATCAGTTGCTTATCAGTATACTACTACAAAATTAAGATAAAATCCAGCAATATCAATAAAAAATCAAGGGCGAACGAAGTGAGTTTATCTTGACCCTTGATTTTATAACTTGAGTACAATAGTTAAACCAACAAGGTAAATCCTTGTTGGTTATCAATAATTTACTCAAAATGTTGCATTTAACCTTTCGAAGTTGCATTTACCTTTTCAATTGAGCCAAAAAAAAGAATGAGATGTCATCCTTCTTATATAGGAAACTAATTATTATTACCCTAACTTAAACTACTAAATGTACTATCCATATTCACAGCAAGTTATTCTAATTCTTTTAGTCTCTCATCAATTTCTTCAAAAAATTTATATACTGTGGTATAGCTTTCGGAATTAGATGGTTTCTCTTTTCCATGACTCAAATGAATACAAAAAGCATTCTTTCGAGCTTTGTCTAAGGAATCATATTTTAATAATTTCTCATAAATATTTTCATCATTTTTTCGATATTTAAAATTGAACCCTGCTATTTTAAAGTACTCATTTATCTTTTTTTCATAGGAATTACGATTCATCCAGTATCTATATAATTAAAAAGGTTTCTTGCCATATTAATATCATTAAGTTTGTTTTTTATTTAACACTTTTCAATAAGTAAGAATCATATTTCTTTATAAAAGTAAAAGTTGTCTTCTTTAAATTATTTTTATAATCATCATATTCACTTTTTGAATTTAATACTCTATTAGTAGAAGAGACAGCATCTTGATAAGAAGAATAACAACTTTTATCATTAGAACAAGTATCTGCACAGTAATTACTATATAGAATATGAACCGTTATTTGATAAACATCATCTAATTTACTACTTTCTACATAAAAAGTATCGATATCCATCTTTTCTACTCCATGTTCATGAGCATTATCTAGTGTATAGGTTCCATTGTTTAGCAAGTAAAGAACACCATCTTTATTCTTACAATCAATATTTTCATATACTACTTTCATATTACCCAAGAAGTTTTCTTTATAGATATTTTTCATATCCTCTACTTTATAATAATTATGTGTATTTTCATATTTCGTTAACATATAAATACCAAAATTTAATTTTTCTTGGTTATCTATTTTACTAAAATTACTAATAGGATAATACTTACTAAAGTTCTGATTATAATCTTCAATTTTTTCTAGTAATTCCATTACTTCTCGATAGGTTAATTCTTCTTCTATGATATATTCTACTTCTCTTTCTTCTTCCATAATAAATTCTTGATATTTGGTGTAACCAATATAAGAGACTAGGACGAATACCAAAATAATTAAGAATATAATTGTTACAGTCTTTCCTGGAGTTTTTTTATTTTTATAGATAATTTTTACGTTTTCTTCCTTCATCTTATCACTCTCCTATTTAGCTATACTATAGCACGAATCTAGAAAAAGAAAAGGAAAGAAAAAAACAAGTCATAAAACTTTACAGCTTGTTTACAAACTAACGATAAGAAGAATGTCTTGCTATAGGAGACCTTGCTTTATAAATTTGTAGTAATCTATCCTGTGCATTTTTTTGAAGAATTAATAAACCATTTGCCATTTTCTCTAACTCTTGTTTTTTTAAATAGTCCCGATATTTATTTTTAATGATTTGACGAAATTTTTCAATTTGATTTAGAGCTTCTCGAATACTTTCTCCTGATTCATCATCACTTAGTAATAAATCAGGTATCGTTGAAATTAATTTTTGATACTTCTTTTCTACTTGCTTCCAAGCAATTGGATGACCTAATTTTTTATGATAGATGATTAAATTACAAACATAAGCATCTTTTATTTTATACTTTTTATCATGTACACCGAACAAAACACCATTTCGTAATTGCATGCTTTCTATCTTTTTTTTCTTTTTCCTTTTATCAACTTTTTTCTTTACTATTAAATACATCTAATCACCCTTTTCTTTTAATAAATCAGGTCGCATCTCCTTTGTCAAGCGAATACTTTCTTCTTCCCGATACTGTCTTATTTTTTCATGATTACCAGATAACAACACCTCTGGTACCGAATACTCTAAAAACTTTCTAGGTTTTGTATAAGTTGGATAGTCTAGTAAATGATTGTTAAAAGACTCTTCTAAATGGGACTCTTCTAAAATAACACCAGGAAGTAGTCTCGTAATGGAATCCACTAATACCATGGCTGGTATCTCTCCTCCTGTTAAGATATAATCTCCTATGGATATTTCTAAATCTACAAAGTTTTTGATTCTCTCATCAAAACCTTCGTAATGACCACAAATTAAAATCAAATGTTTTTCATGTGATAAATCATAAGCCATTTTTTGCTTATAAGGAGTTCCACTAGGGGTTAAAAGAATAACTTTTGCTTCCTCCGTTTTAATATCCATTAAACAATCATAAATTGGTTGGAGAGTTAAAACCATTCCACATCCTCCCCCAAAAGGGGTATCATCCACTTTTTTATGACGATCTTTTGAATAATCTCGAAAATTATGAAGATGAATTTCTACTTTTTTTAAGTCAATCGCTCTTTTCATAATAGAATCATGAAAAACATTCTGAAACATATTTGGAAAAATAGTTAATATATCAATTCTCACTCGAAATCATTCCTTCAATTAATTCCACCTCTATTTGTTTCTTTTTTGGATCTATTTTTTTAATCATTGGTGAGGCAAGAGGAATTAACACTTCACTTGCAAATTCTACTCGTATAATTTTATTCGTGGGACTTGCATAAAATATTTCTTTTATTATACCACAATTATTATTTTTATCAATAACTTGAAAAGAAATTAAATCACTATCTAAAATTTCATTTTCTAATAAGTGTAATTCCCTCTTTTTCTTATACACTTTTTTCCCCTTTAGAAAAAGAACTTCATTGATATTGGAATAACCATCTAAGGTAATCATATCAAAATTTTTATGTCTTCGATAAGAGGTAATCAAATAAGTATTATAATCTACTATTATATTCGTACCAACTTTAAAGGCTTTCTCTTTATATAAAAAATCACTTAGTATTCGAAGTTCTCCTTTAATTCCATGAGTATTTACTATTTTACCAATATAGACCTCTTCCATTTTAAGCATTCCTTTCTGCTATCATCTCATCATAATATTGATGGACTTCTTTTATTGTATCAATTCCAAGCTCTTTGGCAATATCATCTATCTTTTTTAAAATTTCTTCTTCTAAAACGTCATCTTCCACCACATACTCTAATTCTACAAAACTGCCTAACTCCTCAACCTCATCGATACATATATTACAATCTTTATAAAAAGTGTGAACTCTTTTTTTACGGACCTCTACCCATTTTTCAAAGCCTATAAATTCTAAAAAATGATTCGCATTTTCATAAGAAGAAACTTCAAACTCCACTTCGGTTCTAGCTTCCATCACCTTTTCATGTTTTTTCGCATTTAACTCTATTTTATCATTATCTTTTCGTACTCGTAAAAATAGCGAGCCTGGGGTATTTTCAATGTGATGGATATCGGATACATAGATGGAATCTTTCTGATGATTGACCTCACTGATTTCACAACCAAATCCTTCTAATTTTTGGATAAATTTATCGTTATCTTCTATTTGATATTTTTTTTCTATTTCTTTCATATTCATTTCACCTTCTTCTTTTCCAACTCGTATAATAAGATACTGGTTGCCACTCCCACATTTAAACTTTCAACTAGTGGATTCATTTTGATATATATTTTTTTATCTGCTAACTTTTTTACCGTATCACTAACCCCATTTCCTTCGTTTCCCATCACGAAAGCAATCTTTTTTTCTTCTTGAAAGGTAATATTTTGAATTTCTTCCCCATCTTCTACATCCGTTGTATAAATGAGATATCCTCTCTCTTTTAACCTTAGGATTTCAGAAGATAGGTCTCTTCTTAGGATATTGACATGAAAAAGCACTCCTTGTGTTGCCCGAACTACTTTCGGATGATAAAAATCAACACTATCATTAGAAAGAAGAATAGAAGAAACAGAAAAAGCAACAGCACTTCGGATGATTGTGCCCATATTACCAGGATCTTGAATGCCATCTAACACTAAAACTTTATTGGCCAATTCCTCTTCTTCCCTCATTTTACAAACACCTATGATATTGGGTGGTGTCTCTAAGACAGATAATTTTTTCATAATATCTTGGGTAACCATAAGCTTAGAAGGAAAATTATACTCGTCTTCATTGGTTACGATGACTTTCAGAAGAAGATTCGCTCTTTTGGCTTCTTCTACTAAATGTTTTCCTTCTACTAGGAACCTTTTTTCAGAGTCTCTATATTTTTTTTGTTTTAATTTGGCATATGTTTTGATTTCTTTGTTTTCTAGACTAGTAATTACCATACTACCTCACCTCATATAATATTTCAGGACTTTCCATAATTTTATCTAACGTATGAATGGAATACTTCCCCTTCACAAACTCCCATCTTTCTTTGATATAAGATGCATCATAAGTAAAGAGCTCGAAAGAGGTTAATACTAAATCCCTAATTTCTTCTAGAGTAAAACCTTCTTTCCTCATTTTATCTACTATTTCTTTCATATTATCTAAGTCAATACTTTGCATCACTGCCTCATCATAAACTTCTAGTAGTTCCTCTATTTGGTATAATTCAATTCCTAAACTTTCCAAATAATCAAGCATTATGCCACCTTCTTACTAGAATAATTGGTTAATAAATAGTTATAATCGATTCCATATTTTTTCTTTATCTTACTCTCAATCGAAGTAACAATAGGATGGACTTTCTTTTTCTCATTATCATATAATGGGATATGATTTGCCTGCAGGTAATTCAGTTTTGCCTTTAAAATACGTGGTGAATTTTTAAAAATAGAAATATTATCTTCTACCAAATCCAAAAGATGAAAGTCATCGCAGATTTCGATGTCTCTTTTCAAAGTATCCAATTTCCTAGAAATAACACTTACTTTTAATAAGCCTGGCATCTTCAATGTCTTTTCAATATAATCTATTATTTCTGTAATATCAGAAGGGTTTTTATTAAAAATAGTTGGCGTCAAAAGTTCAGGATGTTTTTCCAAACAATCTAGATGAATAATATCCATAATATTAGAGAATGGCTGATTAAATATCGTGGAAGTAAATAATTCTGGATGTTCTTGTAATTCTTTCGAAGAAACAATATCTGAAACTTCTTGATACTCTCTTTTAAATACATTCTTGGTTAACTTTTCTGGATAATCTTTGAAAAATGGTAAACCGATCATTTTTTCTACTTTTTCGAACTCTTTGGTAACTACAGTTGGGCTAATTAAATCCTGTCGTTTGTTGTCCTCTAATAATTTAATAATATCTTCTATCTCTTCTTGATTATGAATTAAAACAATAGGAGATAATAACTGCGGATAGTTCTTCAAATAATCTGAACTTAATACATCCTCTAGTTCTTCCTTTGTCTTTGTAAAAATACTTGCTGTTAAGAGTTCTGGTCTATCTTTAAAGACTTCCATATTCGCTACTTTCACAATTTCATCTGGATTCTGTTTAAAAATAGTAGGCGTTATTAGCTTTTTATTTTTCAGAAAGCAATCCAAAGATAATATTCTTTTTATATCTTTTGCTTTTTGCCGAAACACACTAGAAGTCAATAAGTCTCCATATTCTTCCCAAACATCTAGGGCTACAATTCTTTCTACTTCTTCATAAGGCTGACAAAACACATTTGGAGTCAATAGCTTAGGATGCTTTTCAAAAAAAGGATGATTAATAGTATTTTTAATATCTTCTGCCTTTTGTTTAAATAAAGTACTCGTTAATAGTTCTTTATGTTCTTTGATTTCTTTTAATTCAATAATAGCACTAATATCATCTAATTTTACATGAGCAAGAATCCATTCAGACAAAATATCAAGTAACTTCCTATTTTGGTTAATCATCTTATGAAACTCTTCTAATTGATTGTTTTTATAGAGTTTATAGATACTTGGATGAGAATCGAGATATTCCTCATCCACCTTTAAATATTCTTTGATATATTCCCTTACCTCTTTGTTCATTCTATCACCTAAAAATCTTTCATTTCTTTTCTACATGTTTTATAATTGGGACAATTTTTTTCTACTAATGCCCAAAATTTCGAAGAGTGATTGGCCTCTATTAAATGGGATAATTCATGAACAATCACATAATCTAAATATTTTAAATCTCTTTTGATTAGTTCTAAATTTAATGTTACCGTCTTTGTCTTTGTATTACAAACTCCCCAACGAGTCGTCATCTTCCTTATTTTTAAATCTGGATACGGTATTTTCTCACTATAGTTTTTATACATCCTATCCAGGTGCTCCTTAAATAGAGTTTTTGCTTGTTTCTTATACCATTTATCAATATCTAAATCTTTACGGAGAAATACTTTTTCTTCACCAAAAGAAATATCACAATATTCAACATAAATTGGATCATATTTTTTTCCTAAATAATAAAATCCTTCATTGTTTTCTTTCTTTTTTCTTTGATTATCAATCATTTTTTCAATATCTTTTTGATTCTCTTCTATTAATTTAATAATTTCTTTCTCTCTTGTAAAATAATTCGTAGTAACATAGATGGATAAGTCTTGTTTCACTCTAATATAGGTATTCTTATTGGTTTTCTTTTTTTCTATTATAATGTTATAATCTTCTTCTTTATAACGAAACTTCATGTTTATCACCTACTACCATTATACTTTCATTATACTAAAAATTCCTACACTTGAAAAGAAGAACCCATCTCTTTTTTTTACATAAATTATGATAGGTGATAATATGTATTATAATAAAGATTCCTACTCCATCCATTTTGAAAAATATGGGACAGAGAAAAAGAAGATTGTCATCCTTCCAGGTTGGGGAAATACTAGAAATACTTTTGATGCTATGATTTATGAATTAAAGAAAAAATATACCATTTATATTATGGATTACCCAGGTTTTGGACAAAGTATATTTCCTGACTATGATTTAACCGTCTATGACTATACGAATATCATCAGAGATTTTATAGAGAGTGAAAAGATAGATAATCCTATTATTATTGCACATTCTTTTGGTGGTAGAATTGCTTCCTTACTTGCTGGTTACTATAAAGACAAAATAGATAAGTTAATTTTAATTGATAGTGCTGGTATTAAACCGAAAAAAAATCCTATTAAGATTTTCAAAACTTTTACCTATAAATTTTTAAAAAAATTAAACTTTTTTCTTCCCAAAAGGAAAAGAAATATCTATTTGAAAAGATTATTTCGTATGTTTGGTTCTACGGATTATAAAGCATTAGACCAACATATGTTAAAAACCTTCCGAAATATTGTAAATTTAGATTTAAAATATTATTTCAAAAACATTGATGTAAAAACACTTATCTTATGGGGAAAAAAAGATAAAGATACCCCTATAAAAGATGCCTACATAATTCATAAATATATTAAGAATTCTAAATTACATGTTTTTCCAGATGCCACCCACTTTTCCTATTTAAATTACCCAACTATGACACATCAATTAATACTTAGCTTTCTGGATGAAGATAGTAATTCTTAGTTGGTTAGTCTGAAAAGTTAAATTCATTTGTAAAGACAATAAAAAAACTATTGCAAAAGATATGATTTTTCATAAAAATCTTCTAAAGTAATAGTTCTTTTTTTCTATGTTACTGTTGTTTATCTTCTTTTTACTTTTGTTTTTGCAAATTCAGTCGATATTCGACTTAATACGATATTCCTCATTTCATTAGCAAATTCTTCACTAATAACTTTACCTTCTTCCTGCCCATTTTTCTTTTCTTTTGGGGTAGAACCATGCATGATGATATCTTCTTTTTTGCTTAGATCTTTCTTATCATTAGGGAAAGAAGAACGATAGGCTCCTTTTACTTCTTGTGTTGTCTTATAATAACTAGCATAGTCAGATTCAGAAGATGCCTCATCACTATTTGCTTTTTTTAGCACGGTTTGATAAGCTTTTTGAGTGGTAAGATTTCTTTGTTCTTCCTCTACTTTATAATTATCATTTTCTTTTAGTTCTCTTAGAGCCAATTTTTTTAACATGCTATAAGATAACGCATCCGAAAGTTTATTTTCATATAAGTTCTTATTTACAATTAAACCATTACTATATTCGCTTAATCTGGTCTCTACTTTTTGGAATACTTTTTCCTTTACGTAATCTAATTCTTTTTCGCTTAATTTTTCGGCAGTATCGATATCACTTGCTAATTCATAGAAAGCATTAATGATAGGGAAAACAGCTAATTTGGCTGGTGTAATTTCTTTTCCTACTGTTAAAAAGTCTTCTCTTACTAACTTACTAAAAGTATTAGTAACTTCTTCTTTAGTGTGTTTGCTATCTTCTGTTAAAGATTTATACTTATTAAATAATTTTTTATATATTTTATAGAATTCTTTTCCTTTTTCGCTATTGATTAATTGTTCCATCTTTAGAGAATCCTCACTAATAATATAAGCCTGTGCATCCTGAATAATTCCTTTTTTGTAGGATTTTAACAGTTGGTCTGTATCAAGCGTGGAGTTATCAAATATCTTATAGATAATAGAATCATCAATATGATTATATAATAGATAATAAGTTATTGCTTCCTCCCAGCGATGTGCTGGTTTTGTATCCTCTTTTTTATTATAATAATTGTCAGCAAAAGAATCATTATAATAAGTAAGCCAAGAATAAATATTACCTAAATGTAACTTCTTTTTCTCATTGATATTAGCAGATTGTAATGCATCTTTTATATTTTGATATTCCTTAATTGCTCCTGTTTTTATCGTAGGAATAGAAGAATTAGATGCATAATTCATTGTACTATTTTCGAAAGGAGCAGGTGTACTATATTTTCTTACTTTTTGATTTGATTTACTTGCTTCTAACATATCTGAAGTGACTTTAAATCGATCAGTATTATGGTTATTATAAAAAGATGCACAACTAATGGCAACTATGGTACCGATAACCGAATAAGTAATCTCTCTTCTACCTTTCTTTATCATCTTGATTGCTTTCTCTGGAAAAGGAATAACTCTAGCTTTTCGCTTCGATTTGCTATTTGATTCTTCCTTTACAATATCAGAATTACGACTCTTAAACTCTCTTACTTTTGTGGAATCTAAATCGTCTGCATTCTTTTTAGTAGAAGTAGTATTTTTTGCGGTAGCTGCTCTTCTTTTAATCATCTCCTCTAAAGAAAAATATATTTGAGGAAGTTGTTTTTCTGCCGCTTCTTTTTCCTTCTTCTTTTGATATTGAGCTTGATTTTTATTTTTTTGACTCATGATTGGATATAGTTGGTTGAAATCTTCTTCCTCTAGATAATATAGTAATCCTAGTCTTCTTAACTCCCGAAGTCCTTTCGAAGAATAGGAAAGCTCATTCTCCTGAGCTAATTTACTTAGTTGTCTAGCCATATTCTGTTTTGTAACGGGATATATTTTTTCTTCTCCATCACTTGTGAAAACATACATCTTTAATGGTTCTTCTTTTGTTTTCTCGTTCAATGGTTTTTTAATCATAATAAAAGAGGTTTTTGGTACTTCCCTTGGAAGAATAAAATCATGAATTCCTTTATATAGCTGTGGAAGTTGTTTTTCCTTCCCATTAGAATTAGAGCCTTTCTCATAGAATTTTCTCGTATCAAAATAAGGATTTCTTCTACTATCCAATAATAAATTCGGATTCTTTTGAACCGCAGTTAAATACTCTTTTACCTTTTTTTTCTCTGCTCTAAGATACTCCTTCTTTTTCTGAGATTGTGCTTGATTTTTATTTCCTTGACTCATTACTGGATATAACCGGTCGAATTCCTTTTCTTCTAAATAATATACTAATCCTAGTCTTCTTAGCTCCCGAAGTCCTTTCACTGAATAAGGAATTTCATTTTGATTTGCTAATTCCTTTAAGTGTCTAAAATTATCATTTATTTTTTCTTTACCATCAGACACTGGATAAACTTCTTCTTTTCCGTCCTTTGTAAAAACATGCATCTCTTTTTTATCAGGATATTTCTTTATTGCAATAAAATTTATTTTAGTCATAAACTCTCCCCCACATTCCTTTTGATTTCCTATCTCTATAAAGATACCACCATTACTAGTGACACCCCTTTAAATGCCTTATACAATAACACAAAGAAGTAAGAAAGTCAAGTTTTTTCGTTATTCATAGGATGAACAAAAAAATTCTTCTTTGGATAAAAGGATTTTATATTATCAAATGCTACTTATCAGAAGAAAATAATTTATCATTTCATAATCTTCCTATTTATTAGTATTGAATTCCCCAAACAACATGGTATTTTGCTTCTTTTCCGCAACAGATACATTTTTCATCAATGGATTGTTCTTCTGTAATACATCTTGATTTACATCCTTTGATATTCTTAATTTCCTCTTCACATTCTTTTTTACCACACCACATTGCATGAATAAATCCTGGTTGATTTTCTAGAATCTCTTCCATTTCTTGTAGAGTATGAGCTTCGAAGGTTAATTCTTCTCTTCTTTTGAAAGCCCTTTCATACATGTCCTTTTGAATGGTTTCTAATAACTCCTCTATATAAGAAGAAAGGTTGGTATCCGTTGAAACCAATATCTTTTCTCTGGTATCACGTCTTGCTATGGTAATATGAGAAGAGGCTAAATCTCTTTTTCCAATCTCAATACGAACAGGAATCCCATTTACTTCTGCTTCTGCAAATTTAAATCCTGGACTTTTCTTAGAATCATCTATATAAGAAGTGATTTGATGATGATTTAGTTCTTCGTTTATTTGAGATGCTTTTTCCATTACTTCTTGATCTTCTCCAATGGGAATAATCACTACTTGTTTTGGTGCAATTCGTGGTGGAAGAACGAGACCATAATCATCACTATGAACCATAATTAAACCGCCAATCATACGAGTGGTTGTTCCCCAAGAAGTTTGATAAGCATATTCTTCTTTATTTTCCTTATTCGTGAACTTTACATCATAAGCTTCTGAAAATTTTTGTCCAAAATAATGAGAGGTACCAGATTGTAGAGTCACTCCATTATACATTAAAGCTTCATTCGTTAGGGTATATTCTGCTCCTGAGAACTTTTCTTTTTCTGTTTTCTTGCCACGAATCGAAGGAATCGCTAGAATTTCATTGTGAAACCAATGATAAACTCCCATCATTTGGTCGGTTTCTTTTTCTGCTTCTTCTTTCGTGGCATGTAGAGTATGTCCTTCTTGCCATAGGAACTCACGACTACGAAGAAATGGTCTTGTCTCTTTCTCCCAACGAAGAACGTTGCACCATTGATTATAAAGTTTGGGTAAATCTCGATGGGACTTTACATGATTTTTGTAGTAATCACAAAATAAAGTCTCACTGGTTGGTCTGATACATAAATTCTCTTCTAACTCCTTTTCGCCACCTTTCGTTACCCAAGCAACTTCTGGAGCAAACCCCTCTACTAAATCGGTTTCTTTTTTTAGTAGATTCTCTGGAATTAAAAGAGGCATTTGACAATTTTCATGTCCCAATTTTTTAAATTCTTTATCTAATATTTCTTGCATCTTCTCCCAAATGGCATAACCATTTGGTTCTATCACGATACAGCCCTTTACAGAAGAATAATCAGCAAGATGGGCAGCACGCACTACATCTGTATACCATTTCGCAAAATCATCTTCTCTTTTGGTAATTGCCTCGTTATTTTTCATATCGAACACTTCCTTTCTTTCTATTAACTATTATCTTTTATTACAAGACCTTCCTTCATGAGTATTTTTCTGTAGGCAAGGCCTATCCAAAGTATCTTTTGCTTCTTTGGGTTCCAATGCCTCTATTAATTCTTGGTAACTATCAAATAAAGGCATCCCCGCTAAATCACGATATAGTCGTAATTCTTCTTCACTATATAATATTTGTCTTGCATCATAAAATGAGTTTGTTTCTATTAATTCATTCATAGTTTCCTTCTCCTTTTTCTATATATTAAAAATATAATTTTCAATTTCTTGATAGACCGCATCTCTTTCGATGACTTCTTTTTTTTCGATTAATTCCTTTACCTCGCCTAAAGAACACCATTTAATGGCCTGAACTTCACTTTCTTGCATTTTTATATCTTCGATTTTTAAGTTTTCTTTTCTTAGAATAAAGAAATCAAAAAACTGTCTATCATAATAATCATCGGCCACTTTTTCTTCTTTTCGATAAGAAAAGACATAGCGAAAGTCATTCACAGTAACCGTATATCCAAGATGGATACTGATTTCTTCATTCATTTCCCTTGCTGCTGCAGATAAAGCAGTCTGTCCTGCCCCTATATGTCCTGCGGCAGAGATATCCCACATATTTGGATTTTTCTCTTTATTTTTACTTCTTTGTTGCATTAGAATTTCATTCTTTTCATTGATAACAGCAACCACAATAAGACGATGCCATAGTCCTCTTTTATGAATTTCACTTCGTGATAAGACTTCTCCTGTCTTAATTCCATTTTCATCTAAAACATCAATCATTTCTTCCATTGATAAATCAATCCTTTCTTATGGGGTAATTCGATTTGGTCCTCTAAATAAGAACATCGTCTCTTTTAAATTTGGCATACCTAAAAGTAACATCGTTAAACGATCGATTCCAAGAGCAAATCCGCCATGAGGTGGACAGCCATACTTGAAAAATTCTAGATAGAATTTTACATCTTCGGTTAGTCCCTTTTCTTCTGCTTGTTTTTTTAATATCTCATAACGATGTTCTCTTTGTGCTCCTGTTGTAATTTCTACTCCTCTCCATATCAAATCATAACCTTGAGGAATATCTTCTTCTCTCATATGATAGAAGGCTCTTTTTGTTTTCGAAAAATCGGTTACAAAGATAAATTCACTTCCATACTCTTCCATGGCAAATTTAGAGGTTAATTTTTCAGCCTCGGCATTCATATCTCCAATATCTTCTTTCGGAATGGAATAGTCATATCTTTTTTCTAACTTTTGATATAAATCCTGTAATTTGATTCTAGGAAATGGTCTTGTAGGGACTACTACTTCACTACCAAATACCTCTTTTATTTGCTCCCCATAAACTTCTTTTACCTTAGAAAGACCATTGATTAATAATTCCTCTTCCAAATCCATGACATCTTGGTAAGAATCAATATCACTAAATTCTAAATCAAAAGAGGTAAATTCTGTAGTATGACGATTCGTATTCGAGTTTTCTGCTCGAAAAGCAGGTGCCACTTCAAAGATTCTTTCAAAACCGCTCGCCATGGCCATTTGTTTATAAAATTGAGGCGATTGAGCAAGATAAGCTTTCTCTTTAAAATAATTTACTTCAAATACCTCCGAACCTGATTCTGAGGCAGTACCAATTAGTTTCGGAGTATGAATTTCTGTAAAATCTTTACTGTATAAATATTCTCTCATGGATTTTACTAGTAATGATTGTATTTGAAACATCAACTGATTCTTTTCATTTCGTAAATCCATAAAACGATAATCTAGTCTCGTATCAATATTGGCACTCTCTGGCATCTTATAGTTAAAGGGTAGTTCTTCTTCACTTTTTGAGGTTACTTCCATACTAGATGGTACTACCTCCATTCCATTTAATTTTACTTTAGGTGACTCCATTAGTATACCAGTTACTTTCATGGTGGATTCTAACGTTAAATGCTCTACTAACTCTACCATTTCTTTATTCTTTTCTTCTGATTTTTCAATCGTAATCTGTACTTTTCCTGTACGATCTCTTAGTATAATAAACTGTACCCATTGAAGATTACGAATACTATCGACAAAACCACTAATTTCTACTTTTTGATTGTAATAATTACTTAATTCATTGATATTAATTTTTTTCATACTACGCTTCTCCTTCTTCTTCCGGGTGATGACAATGACCACAACTTCCACCACAAGAGCAATCCTGTTCAAGCTCTTCCTCTTCTACTAACTTCTCATCTAAATAGTAAATCAAAGCATCTAAAGAAATAATTTCTTCTTCTTTTGTTTTGGTATTTTTTACCGTTATATCTCCATTATCTAATTGTTCACTATTTAAAACGGCAATCATTTTCGCATTTAGTCTTTCCGATTGTTTAAATTGTGCTTTTAGGCTTCTGGAAGTATATTCGGTATCCACAACAAATCCATTCAACCGCAACTCTTGCGTCAAGTATAGAGCATATTTTTTTTCTTCTTCACTCACATATAAGAAGAATAAATCAATCCCCTCTCTAATAGGAGGTTTTATATCCATACATTCCATTGCAAATAGAAGTCGATCGATTCCAGAAGCAAAACCAATACCTGGAGTATTTGGTCCATCTAATTGTTCACATAAAGCATCATATCTTCCACCACCACCAATAACATTTTGGCCTCCAAGTTCTTTGACATCTACTTCAAATTCAAATACGGTATGAGAGTAATAATCTAATCCTCTGACGATTCTAGGATCTACCTCATATTCTACTTGTAAAATATCTAAATATTCTAATACTTTATCAAATCTTTCTTTGGATTCTTTGTTTAAATAGTCTATTGTTTTCGGTGCGTTTTTTAAGATTTCATTTTCACTATCTACTTTACAATCCAATATTCTTAAAGGATTTTTTGCTAATCTATTTTTACAATCTTCACAAAAATCATTGATATGAGGTGAAAAGTACTTAATCAATTCTTCACGGTAATTTTCTCTTGACTCTTTATCTCCTAAAGAGTTTAGCTTTACTTTTACCTTTTCAAAACCTAGCATCTGATAAATTGTAAGTGCTAGAGAAATCATCTCTGCATCGATTAACGGATCACTAGAACCTAATACTTCTGCACCAAACTGGGTAAGTTCTCGTTCTCTTCCTGCTTGTGGTCTTTCATAACGATACATGGTTCCATGATAGTATAATTTTACAGGATTCGCATCTCCATACATTTTATTTTCAATGAAACTTCTCACAACACCTGCCGTTCCTTCTGGACGTAATGTCATTTTTCTTTCTCCACGATCTGTGAAATCATACGTTTCTTTTGTTACAATATCACTAGTTGCTCCTACTCCTCGGTGAAATAGCTCACTGGATTCAAAAATTGGTGTTCTAATATAACCATAGTTATATTTTTCCATCACAGAATCTACTATTTCTTCAATATATTTCCATTTCTTTGCATCATTTCCATAGATATCTCTACATCCTTTTGGTTTTGTTATCATATTCTTCCTCCTTCAACAAAAAAGGTACCACCAACATAAGGACGAATGATTCGTGGTGCCACCTTAATTTATACTCAATTACACTTTTAACGAAGTTACCCGCTTCCATTTTTTTGTAAGTGTCTTCCAATATATTTATCAATATTTTCACCAACCATATTGTCTCTAAAAATAGAATATATTTTACTCCTCTTACTTGAAGATATCTCTATTATATCCTATTTTTTCTCCTTTCACAATATGAATATCCATTTTTTATCAATTAAAAAAATTCCTATCATATAAGTAATTACAGTTTTAAATTGAAAGAAGAATTTCTCTTCTTCCATATTTTATAGAATAAATATTACCTATGTTTCTTAGACGGTTCCGTTTGACTTCCATAAATATAAGCTGATACGTTATTAAGAAGTTCTTCTGGAATCATTCCACCTTTCGTACATTCAGAAAATACATTCATCAAAGTCTCCAATTTTAAAGTAGTGTTTGATAAATCCGATGTAAGCTGATTTATTACGGTATCAATAGTATTTCCTTTTGCACTAAGATTGGTGTCTAATTGACCACCTTTATTATTAATAGTTAAATCATAAACATCACTTGTATATACATATTGTATTGTTCCGTTATTTTCTCTTTTAAAATATTTACTTTCCATAAATAAACAAGCCTCCCATTTTTATTGTACCATATTTTTCTATCAATAGATTCCATAAAACATAATTTTATTTTTATTTTATTAATCTTTTTGAAGAAAATCTCACATAATCCTCACAAGTGATATCCGAAAGTTCTAAAGATGTCGTTCCAATCCGCTCTAAGGTATTCGGTGAGAAATAATTCGTTCTCAATTTTAAAAAGTTACGAAAACTTTCTTGATATCTAGAATAATCATGACCTCTTAAATAAGAAAAATAAGTAGAAAGTGCAAAACCATAACACCAATTCAAGTTATCAGATAAATCCATTTCATTTAGATTACCTATTTCCTCTTGATTTACTATAATAGAACACTCTTCTTCTAAACAATGAATCAAATCTTCTTCTGCTATATTTTGATAAGAATTCATTTTTAACAAATCATCTGGTAAATAAAACAGTAATTCTGTTTCCCTGGAAAAAAATTGAAAAGAAGAAAACCAACCCTTTATTTCTAGTTCTACCGATTCTCTTTCCACTCCTTCTTGGAGCAAAAAATCTAAAAACTCCTTCTCATACATCATAGAAACTACTTCTATTAAAATTGATTTTTCTGTATAATACTTACATTCCTTCCGTTTTCCTATCGAAAGAAGTTGTACCTCATCCATTGAATGACCTATTTCATGAACAATACTTGCCATCGTAGTAATGGCATTTTCTCCTTTCTTTACAAAGATATAAAAATTATTTTGAAATAAATTGTATAGATTATACGCTCTGGCTGATTCTTCTTTATCAGGTATCTTAAAAATCCTTTTTTCTTGTATTAAATAATCCAACATAGAAGCTGCATTTTTATTACGAATTTGAAAAAAATCAGAGATAATTTCGTACATTTCCTTTTCATCGAGAGTTTTACTTCTATCATTTTCTTCTTTTAAGTCAAAAATCTCTATTTCATCTAGAAAAGTATTTAAATGAAAACATAATCTTTCATGTTCCTCTCTAGTATGAATAATATTTTGCATCTTATAATTTTGTAATATCCTACTCTTTTCTAACACTTCTTCATAAGAACATGATAAAAGAGTTTCAAAGAAATGCGTCTCTTTGGTTGATAACAATTCATAAAAAGAAATCATGACTTCCACCGTTTGGTAAGCTGCTATGGACTTTGTATTCGTGCTCTTGATTTTTTTTAATGAACTTTCGATTTCTTTTTCTAAAATCTTTTTATCTCCTGTAAATATTTTCAAACCTATCACCCCTAGCAACTAAGACCTTTTAGAATAGATGCAACCACAATAATTTTGCCGATATAACTGATATTTTTCTGATAATTCCAAACTTCTTTTATACCCATTTTTCTTTTTAAAATCAGAATAAAGAAAAGAAATTTGATAATCTTTCGCAAGAGTCTCTCCAATTTCATTAATCCAGTTACTATTTTTATGAGGGCTTAGAGAAAGCGTCGTGGTAAAATAATCAAAACCTAATTCCTTGGCTAGTTTTGCTGCCTCTTTTAATCTCATTTGATAACATAAATAACAACGTTTGCCTCGTTCTTTTTCTTGTTCTAATCCCTTACTCATTTCAAAAAATTCTTCTGGTTGATATCTACCATCGATTACTTTTATCTCCTTTTTCTTATCAAAAGAAAGAAGAAAACGTTTTAATTCCTCTAATCTTTTTTGATATTCCCTTTCTTCTGTGATATTTGGATTATAATATAAAATACTGATTTTAAAAGAATCAGAGATTCGTTCTAAGACAGCAGAAGAACAAGGAGCACAACAAGCATGAAGTAACAGTCTCGGTTTTTCTCCTTTTAACTTTTCGATTTCTTTTTCCATCATGATATCATAATTCATTATTATCACCTCCAAAATACTTGATAGAAATAAAATTATGTCTTATTTTAACACAGTATGATTTATCTTGTATATATTTTTATAAAAAAAGGAAAGTTTTTCTATCCTCTTTCCTTATTTTCTTGGTAGTGCTTCTTTTCTTGAAAAATTCTGTCTTCCTTTTTTATCTTTTCCTTGTGCTTTTACCACAATAATATCTCCAACACTTACCACGTCCTCTGTTTTTTCAACCCGTTCATGTGCTAGTTGAGAAATATGAACTAACCCTTCACAACCAGGCCAAAGCTCTACGAAACATCCAAAATCTTCAATTTTTACTACTTTTGCTTCATAGATTTCTCCTACTTCTACCTCTCTTACGACACTTAATATCATTTCTTTTGTTTTTTCAATGATTTCTTTATCAGAGTGATAGATAATGACTCTTCCATCTTCTTCTAGATCTACTTTTACGGCATTCACATTATTGACATCATTTACATTAGAAGCAGTGCATATAATCTTCGTGATTACTTCTCCACCTCTTCCAATTACATCCTTTATCTTTGCTTGATCAATTAGAAAGGTTTCCATTTTTGGAGCGTATTTCGAAACCTCTTTTCTTGGTTCTTTAATTTGTTTTTCAATGGTTTTTAGAATTTCAAGTCTAGCTTTTTTTGCTTGTTTCAATGCTTCTTTTAAGATTTCTTTGGTAATTCCTTTAATTTTAATATCCATCTGTAAAGCACAAATTCCTTTTTCGGTACCTGCTACTTTAAAATCCATATCTCCTAAGTGATCTTCCATTCCTTGAATATCCGTAAGTATGGTATAATCATCTCCTTCTGTAATTAAGCCCATGGCAATTCCAGCAACTGGTGCTTTAATCGGAACTCCCGCAGCCATTAATGACATACAACCTGCACAAATAGAAGCTTGTGAAGAGGAACCATTGGATTCTAAAATCTCGGATACAACTCTTATCGTATATGGAAATTCTTCTTCACTTGGAATGACTTGAAGTAATGCTTTTTCTCCCAAAGCTCCATGCCCAATTTCTCTTCGTCCTGGTGCTCCATATCTTCCGGTTTCTCCTACTGAAAATTGTGGGAAGTTATAATGTAACATAAAACGTTTTTGGTCTTCTAAGCCTAGACCATCTAATACTTGATGTTCTCCTAGTGCTCCTAGTGTCGTAACCGATAGACATTGCGTTTCTCCTCTGGTAAACAAAGCAGAACCATGTGTCCTAGATAAAATATCAATATCGGTTGATAGAGGTCTTATTTCATCTAATTTTCTACCATCTGCTCGAATATGTTCTTTTACTATGATATTTCGAAATAAACGGTACTCAATATCATGGAATATGCTTTCTACTTTTACTAATAACTCTCTTAACTCCTCACTAGAGCACGACTCTTGATAATCGAGACTATATTTAGTAATAAGTTCTTCTTTAATTTGATCAATCGCATCATATTGTTCCTTTTTCCCTTTGATTCTTAGTGCCTTATCTAGTTTTTCTTCGACTAAGTCTTTAACCTCTTCTTTTAACTCATTGGTAATTTCTAGTGTTTCATATTCCATCTTTTCTTCGCCAATTTCTTCCATGATATCGAGTTCAAATTGAATTAGCTTTTTAATCGCTTCATGTCCAAACATTAAAGCGTCTAACATCGTCTCTTCGTCCACTTGCTTCGCACTAGATTCTACCATATTAATCGCATCCATGGTTCCTGCTACCGTTAACTCTAAAGAAGAATTCTCTAGTTGCTCTGGTGTTGGATTAATCACAAATTCTTTACCAACTCTTCCAACCTTTACCCCTGCGATTGGTCCATGGAATGGAATTTTACTAATGCAAGTGGCTAAACTAGAGCCAAACATCGCCGTAAGTTCTGGAGAACAATCTTGATCTACCGATAAAACAGTATTAATAATTTGTACTTCATTTTTAAATCCATCTGGAAATAATGGTCGCATTGGTCTATCAATCATTCTTGCTGCTAAAGTTGCATTTTCCGATGGACGTCCTTCTCTTTTAATAAACCCACCTGGAATCTTTCCAACTGAATATAATTTTTCTTGATAATTTACTGTTAATGGAAAAAAATCCGATAATAAATTTACATTCTTATTCACTACCACTGCCGTTAAAACGACCGTATCATTATATTTGATTAACACACTTCCGGTTGCTTGACGGGCTAGCTCACCATGTTCTACTATTAGTTTTCTTCCATAAAAATCTAGCGTAAATACTTTCTTTGCCATACTACTTCTCCTCTTTCTTCCAAAAAAAGAAACACGTTAAGACGTGCCTACTTTCTTAATCCAAGTTTTTGTATCACTTCACGATACTTAGTAACGTCTTTCTTTGCTAAATATCTTAATAAACTACGACGTTGCCCAACTTTCTTTAAAAGACCTCTTCTTGAGTGATAATCATGAATATGAACCTTCAAATGTTCTGTTAAGTCGTTGATTTCTTTTGTTAGAATTGCCACTTGAACTTCTGTTGATCCAGTATCCTTTTCATCTCTTGAAAATTCTTTAATAATTTCTTTCTTTTCTTCTTTTGTTAAAGCCATTTTAACACTTCCTTTCTATATGATTCACTAAATTCTAAGTAAGAAGTCGGAAACTCTCCAAACCTGGAATAAAGTACACATCTATAATATACTAGATTTTACCTAATTTGTCTAGATTTTTTTTACTTTTATTTGTGCTTTACAATCAGGAGAAGTATAAGTTAATTCTCCATTTTCTAATTGTTTTTGAAGCAAACCATCTCCTATGACTTCGAATTGATAATTCCCAAAAGAAATCGTCTGTTTTAAACTTTCAGAAAGATTTTTTGCTAATTGGCTTTGCGCTTCCATACTACTTCCCTTTATCAACGTTTGTTCCATCATTTTTAAAGCAAATAATAACTCTTCATTGGTTCCTGTATAATCAATATAATTCAAAATTTCCTTATATACATCTTGATTCCACATCTTCTCAGATGCAATCACATCACAAATAGAAAAAAATCTTTCTCCGCTTGTATTTTCCTGAAACAAACTCATAAATCGGTCTTTATTCGAACTATTTCCTATTTTTTGGTAAAACTCTTCAAAAGAATTTTCTGTTAAATATTGACTTCTATTAGAAATATTTTTCGCTTTTAGAGAATCGGATTGATTGGAAAGACCTGCTTGCAACAATTCTAAGTATTGCTCATATTGACTCTTATCTTCCAAACTACCATTATAATTTTCCAGTGCTTCTTTTTTTGCGAGAAATACTTCTTCCGAATCTTTTTGACAGATAAAAAATAAAGTACTTTTCAAAAAAGGTTCTTGAAACAATTCTTCTCTTTCCTCTTCTAAAATGAAATTGACTTTTCTTTGATATCTCTCTTCATCTTCTTCAAGCTCATCCCCATTTGTTCTTAAATGTTCTAAAATCATAAGTTTCTCTTTTTCTGTTCGCTTATAGAATTTAGGATTTACATATAATTCTGCCATCACATTTTGTTGAACAGAAGATGTATTACGAATACTATCTACTAAAAGCTCTGTAAAAATAGGATTAAATCGATTAATAATTTCTGCACAATCTGGATGAAGATACAATACTCTTTGAATCTTTTCTGGTAATCTTAAAATCTTACTTGCTGCAACACTATTAAAAGATAATCGATTTTCTTCTTCCACAAATAAACTTGGTAAGAAATTTAATCGATTAAAAATGGATTTGGCATCTTGATCTTGATAAACAAATTGAAGGGCCTCTATAAAACCAGCATCTCCTAATCTTTCAAAAGTATCAATCATTTCAATAAATTCTAGAATCGTATCCATAGAATTAGAATTTCTTATGGATAAAAAAATTAAATAAATTTCAAGTTTTTCTGGTTTTAACTCAAATAATTTAGAAATATTACTTGGCATTAAACAATTCGTAATATATTTTAATTTCTCTTTATTATCTCCAAGTAATACATTACAATAATTCGTAGTACTATATTCTTTTTCTTCCTTATTTATATAATGTTTTAAAAAACGTTCAAAAAGTAATTGGTAAGTATCGAAATCATAGGTTGCATATAACTTTTCTAAATCTGGTCCGTTGTACGCGTCTATTTTACTTGACATATGTTTTACTAAGTAGATTTTATCTTTCAATATCTTTAATAAAACTTGTTGGTCATAGCTTGTCTCTCTAAGATATCTAGTAACAGAAGATAAAACATACCTACTCTCATAACCAAATAAGTGCTCCATATCTTTTAAAATATCACTCATTCCTTCTAAGTTACCTAACTCTTTTAATCGTTCCTTATCACGAACATCGTATAATTCATTTGTTTTCAAACATTTTTTTAGTTTAAAATAATTACTCATAAAGTTCCTTCTTTCTCTAATTGCATTTATTATATAACATTTTTTCTATTTTTAAAATGTTTTTTTCTTTTTGATAAATAACAAGTAATTGATTGTTTTTATCTTTGAAAATTACTTTATCTTCTATTTTTAGATTATTTTCTAGTTTTACCCCATTTCTTACTTTTTTTAAGATATCACCATCCACAATCACTACAGGAATATTGGGTAATGCCTCTTCTACTGATAAAATATCAAAATGATTGTTTTCTATATCCTTTAAAGAATATGCCATTGAAATAGGAAAATTTCCTTGTTTCGTTCTTATTAAACTACTCATGGTAAAATATTCAGAACAACTATCTCCCATATCTCGAATAAGACTTCTGATATAGGTTCCTTTACTAACGAAACATCGAAATTGAAAAGAGTCATTACGCTCTTCTAACAAAGAAATGCTTTTGATGGTTACTTCCTTTTTCGGAAGAACAACACTTTCATGATTTCTAGCATATTCATATAGTTTTTTACCATTTACCTTCACTGCCGAATAGATAGGGACTTCTTGAAAATAAGTCTTTTCATAACTTTTTAATAAGGTACGATAATCGATTCTTTTTTCTACCTTTTTTTCTTTTACAATTTTTCCTGTTTTATCTAACGTATCAGTTAAATAACCCACTTCTACTCCTGCTTCGTATTCTTTTTCATAGGAAGTTAGCAACTTTCCAAGCTTAGTAGCATACCCAATTGTTAAAACAAGAACTCCACTAGCCAGTGGATCTAGTGTTCCTGTATGACCTATTTTTTTAATTCCTAATATTTTACTTACTTTATTGACGACATCCCTAGATGTCATACCAGTATCTTTATTGACTACCAAAACTCCGCCAAAATCTGTTACGTATTCTTCTAAAGTAAGATGATAATCGAAAATAATAGTAGCAGGAACCACACCAACATACCGGATATGCCATGGTTCATAGGAATAACCTGTTATTTGTTCTTTCTTCTTCGGATATCGAACAATAAATCCATAGTCTTTTAAAACAGGGTGTATTTTTTTCCATATTTCTTCTTGAGAAAGTAAATCCTTATTTTCTACCATGTATTCCTTTTCCTTTTTTAGGACTAAATCAATCGCAAGCCCAGTATGATGTTCACTTGTATAAGGAGAAGCCACCATCTTTTTGGTATACTCTTCTCCATATTGATTCAAAAATTCTTCCTCTATTTTTTGTTGTTCTAAAACACTTCGGAATCCATCTTCTATCTCGATTTCTATTCCTTGTTCCAAGAGAAATTTTTGTAGTCTCAAAAAAGCATCATAAGTTTCTTTCTCTAATTTTATCTCTTTTCCTAAATAATTCGTTGTGGTTATTAAATCTAGATGATGAAAATAAGATTCTTTTATTTTATTTTCTTTATTTACTAAAATGACTTTTGACATCCGATTCCTACTCTCCTTTGATAAACATGGCATCGCCAAAAGAGAAAAAGCGATATTTTTTCTCTACTGCCACTTGATAAGCTTTTAAAATAGCTTCTCTTCCAGCAAGAGCAGATACTAACATAATTAGAGTTGATTTTGGCAAGTGAAAATTAGTAATTAGACAGTCGACTCCTTTAAATTGATATCCTGGATAAATAAAAATATCCGTAAAACCACTGCACTTTCTAAATTCATTATATTTAGACTGGATGGTTTCTAGCACTCTAGTACTAGTCGTTCCTACACTAATAATTCTGCCACCATTTTTCTTTGTCTCATTTAATTTTTTTGCAACTTCTTCACTCATATGGTAGTACTCACTATGCATTTCATGGTCTTCTATTTTTTCTACTTTTACTGGACGGAATGTTCCTAATCCTACATGAAGAGTCACATAACAGATAGAAATGTTCTTTTGTTTTATCCTCTCTAATAACTCTGTTGTAAAGTGAAGTCCTGCTGTTGGAGCGGCTGCTGATCCTACTTCTTTGGCATAGACCGTTTGATATCTCGATTGATCTTTTAACTTTTCATGAATATAAGGTGGAAGTGGCATTGTTCCTAGTTTATCTAAGATTTCATATAAGATACCTTTATAGTCTAACTCGAAATAGCGAATTCCATCGTCTAGTTCTTTTGTGCATTTTGCTTTTAATAATCCTTCCCCAAAAGATACCACAGTACCTACTTTAACTCTTCTGGCTGGCTTTACTAAACATTCCCAGTTATCCTCCTCCATGTTTTTTAAAAGCAATATCTCTATTACTGCTTTTGTTTCTTCTTTTTCTCCGATTAGTCGTGCTGGTAACACTTTCGTATCATTTAATACTAGTGTATCTCCTTCTTTTAAATAATCTAGGATATCCCTAAAATGTTGATGTTCTATCCTTCCCGTTTCTTTATCTAATACAAGAAGTCTTGAAGCATCTCTTTTTTCTAATGGAGTTTGTGCAATCAACTCTTCTGGCAGTTCATAATCAAAGTCTTCTACCTTCAAAATACTCCCCTACTTTCTATTTTTTTATCTACTTTATTTCAAATAATTCATTAATCTTTTGATAAGACTTTTCGAAATCATCCATCGCAAGTGTTATCACATGAATCTTACTATCTTCTAACTCTTTCGCCATCTCTAAATATTTTTCTTGTTGATTCCTACTATTTTCCACACTAAAAGATTGATAATTATGATGCTCTCTTTTTAATCTTTTCTCATAGTTTTTTACCTCTTCTAAATAAAGAACTATGAAGTAGATATCGCTATCCAACTTTTCTAATCGATTTACCAACTTTTCATAGATATCGGTAAACTGATATTCTTTATATCCTAATCGAGCATATACTTCTTCCGTAAAAAAAGTGCGATCAAATATTAAATCCATTGGAATTTCTTGCATCTTTTGTAAATATTCCATTAATGCCATATAAATTTTTTCACTTAATATTTTACCACTAGAAGACTTATCTTTTTGTCCATGAAGACGATAAAGATTAGAGCCAGGAATATTTTCTCTTAAATAATTGGTAAGTGTTGTTTTTCCTGTACCTTGAGGACCTTCTACTATAATAATCTTTGATTTTTCCATCTAATCCTCCTTAAACACACTTTCTTGATAACTTATCTTTAATACTTCATAGGCCCTTTCTGTTGCTACTCTACCACGTGATGTTCTTTTGATAAATCCATTTTGTAATAGATAAGGTTCACAAACATCTTCTATGGTTGTCACTTCTTCCCCAATTGCACTAGCTATTGCTTCTACTCCAACAGGGCCACCATTGAATTTTTTGATAATAGTAGAAAGAAGCTGTCGATCCACATCATCTAAGCCACTATCATCTACTTTAAGTCTTCCTAAAGCTTTTCTAGTAATTTCTTTATCAATAATGCCATCTCCTTCCACCAAAGCAAAGTCTCTTACCCTTTTTAATAAACGATTGGCAATTCTTGGAGTTCCTCTACTTCTTTTTGCAAGTTCTAAGGCTGCTTCCTCTTCTATTTCAACTTCTAATACTCTAGCCGATCTTTTAATAATTCTTGTTAACTCTTCATCGGTATAAAATTGTAACTTAGCAATGATTCCAAAACGATCTCTTAACGGAGAGGTTAAATCTCCTGCTCTTGTTGTAGCACCCACTAGGGTAAATGGAGGTAAATCAATTTTAATACTTCGACTACTTCCCTCTCCACCGATAATAATATCTAGCGTAAAATCCTCCATCGCAGGATATAGTATTTCTTCAATAAATTTAGGCATTCTATGAATTTCATCAATAAATAAAACATCTCCTGCCTCTAGTGTAGATAACACCGCTGCCAAATCGCCTGACTTTTCAATACTAGGTCCACTGGCTGTTTTGATAGAAGTTCCCATTTCATTGGCTATAATAAAAGCTAATGTTGTTTTTCCAAGTCCAGGAGGTCCATATAATAAGACATGGTCTAGAGCCTCCTGTCTCATTTTAGCAGCTTCAATAAACACTTTAATGTTTTCTTTTACATCCGTTTGTCCAATATATTCATCAATGACTTCTGGTCGAATGGAATTATCTAGAACACCATCATCTTTTACATCTACATTTCTAACGATACTTTCTTCCACAAACTACCTCCATTACTTTAATAATAGTTGAAGAGCTTCTTTAATTTGAGCTTCAATTGGTAAGGATAAGTCGACTTGTTTTACAACCCCTACGATTTCTTTTTCTTTATATCCTAATCCTTTTAATACCTCTTTTAATTCCTCACTATTACTACTTTCACTTATATTATTGTCCGTCATATTTAATTTTCCTTTTAAATCAAGGATGATTTGTCTTGCTACTTTATCTCCAATTTTAGGAAACTTTTTCAAATATAAAATATTTTCTCTTTCAATCGCATCCATCACTGCACTTGGTGTTGCTGCTGCAAAAATAGGAAGTGCCATTTTACAACCTAATCCTTTTACACTGATTAATTTTAAAAATAAATCTTTTTCTTCTTTATTTTTAAATCCAAAAAGGGTATTTTCATCTTCTTTTATTTGTTGATAGAGATAAACCTTGTATTCGATTCCTTCTTGATAAAAGTAAGGATTCGAAACATAAACTAAGTAACCAATATTATTGTTTTCTACCGTAATCGAATTACTCGAAATATCCATTACTTTACCTATTATATAGTCATACATTTTACATCACTCCATGAATATTTTATCATCAACTAAGGTATTTGTATACTATTTTGAACAAAGTTTTGATATGGGGTAATTGTAAAAGAAAAAGAACTAGCAAAAGTCCTTTTCTATCCATTTCTATTTATACTGTCTCATCTTGTGTACTTAGATTAACACTATCTACAATAATTTTACCATGATAATGTTTTCCTAATACTTCATTACCTGCATTTTCATCAATCCATATTTTAACAGTATAATCTTTATAGTTACTTGGTGCAAGAGTTGCTAGTTCCACTACATAGTCAGAAGTAGCTTTGGAATCTAAAAGAAAGGGAGCACCATCATTGATACTGACTTTTATTTTCGATTTGTCTAATAGATTAGAAGCACAACCATCTTCATGAATCATTTCCGTATCATCCACTATCCTAATTTTATATTGGGCATTTAAGTTACCTGTATTGGATATCTTAAAAGAATACCCTTCTGTTTCTAAACCATTCACATCAGGGGTTGGATAAGCTCCATTTAAATTAAGAGTATTGGCAGTATCTTGTGAAAAATCAATCTTTAAAATACCCACAGTAATCGAATTATAATTTTCACTCTTTTGTATCGATGTAAAAATCGCAAAAGAAGAAGATAATATGACAATCACTACTAAAAAGATAGATAAAATACTATGTTTTACTTCTCTAGAAACGGCTTTCGAAAGGGCTACTTGAACACCTTCTAAATTCTTTTCTTCTTTTTCTGGTTCTTTTTCTACTTGGATTTTTCTTTTTAATCTAATAGATTTACGACTCATAAAATATCACTTACCTTATTATCATATTAAGATAATTATAACAAAGGATCAATCAGATGTCTATTATCAATGAAGAATTTTTTTCATTAAAATGACAAGTAGTATTTAATTCTATTAAATGTTAGTATGTTTGACGAAAAACATAGTTGAAATTTATTCAATAATCAAGTAGCCAATAGAAAGGAAAGAAAAGTACAATCAAACAAAATGGTTGTATTTTTATTCCTATTTTTAAAACTTATTTTCTATTATTTCTTTCTTTTTATTTTTGGGAAAAGATTTTCTTCCTTTTTGCAATCAATAGAGTTCTTATTATTGAATAATAGATTCTCTTCCACTGCTCTCATTTCTTCTTGTTGCCTGATATCGGAGGTTTTAAAAATTCCTTTTGATAGAAGATGATTATCTTTTAATGCAATATACCAATCTTGGCCAATGTAGACTTCATCAAAATTAGCATCTGAAAGAGAATGAAATTCTTCGATAAGACTCTCTTTTTGCTTTGGATGCTTTTCTGATATAATTTCTAGAGCTTTTATTCTTCTAATATCTTCTTGATAATTTGAACTTTTCACTCGTACTTTTTCACGACGACTACTATATAAAGCTACTGGACTTACCATTCTTTTTTTTAAATTAGGCTGCTCTTCTTTCTCATACAAACTGCCTATCAGATAAGCCGTTCTTTCTAAATCACTATGAGGAAATCCATTTTCTAACCTCTCATTCCTAATGAGAGGAAAATCTTTTAGTTTTTCATCATAGGCAGTTAAAAATATATACTCTAAACAATCGTTTGCCTCTTTCGCAGATGATAATAACTGATTACTGATTTTTGAAAGAAAATCTTTATGATAAAAAGTAAGATTTCTTCTGCCTTCGACTCCCATAATAGGGGCCATTACAATATAATTATTTCTTCTAAAAAGCAAAGTTCTTGCCACAAATTGATTTGTATTTTTGTCTTTTATTACAATTACATCGGAATTTTTTTTGGTAAGAGCTTGATTATAAGCTTCCTCCCCTGGTTCATTAGGATTAATACAACTATTCAAACAATTTAGTCCAATGAATAGTCGTTCACTATCGATGTTTCCACTTTCATAAACATAGTTTTGATATTCTCCGTGGATAGGTGCTATCGTATTAATGCCTCTTTTTAACATACCAAAATAGGCATTGATATAAGAATTTAAGTCTCCCTCACTATGAATGATTTTTTCTACCCCTTCTTCTTTCAATACCGCCACAACATAGGGATTAACAGAGACATGAATTTTTGATAATCTTAAAACCGTGGCAAAATGATCCATTACCATATTGAAAGAAGATGCTTTTAAGGGGATACCTTTCGCAACGAAGGTTTCTTCGATTCTTGGATAATGTAGTACAATTCTTTTAAAATCTTCCATTGAAAATTCTGATATCAAATCTACTAAAGGCAATAATTTAAAAAGAGGGGCTACTTTTTCATACTGATTTAGAAGCGTATCAATTTCCTTATCATCTAAGCAAGATATAAAATCGATTACATTTGCATAATGTGTATTAAAATCATAAAATTTTACATGACTTACTCGATATCCTACATTTACTCTTATTTTATAGTCTTTCTCTGTTTCGGTTTGTTCTATCAAGCCAAGAAGAATTTGACGATACTTATTACAAATCATGTTACATTGTCTTTTATCAAACTTGGGATATCTATCTTTCACTTTTTCCTTAGTGAGTTGACCTTCTAAAAATAGAGAATCCAAATATTGATAATCTTCTTCTGTTAATAAATACGTTCTTTGTAGTCTTTTTGTAAAAGAAAGTCTTGTATGAACTTTTAAACATTCCGCTTGTAAATATTCTCTTGTCACCCCTAGATTATCATAATCCTGATGCTCTAGAGATTCTAATTTCTCTAACAAACAAATCCCAATTTTCAGATTCTCCTCTTTCTTTTTCGTAAGAGGTAGTGTTTTCGTTACCAATTGATGAATCATATAGCTTCTTTGCCTACTGACATAAGAATTTTGTTGTTCATTTAATATTTCATTATAAAAGGGACTCGTTAATTCTTTTGTTAGTGTTCCATTCTGAAGATGATGATATATCACTTTTAATTTTTCAACATAATCAGGAATTTTTTCCTTTTTATCAATATAAGAAGTTATTTCTTTTACTAGTTTTTTTATTTTTAACTTTTTATAGGATGATTTTATAAAGCAATCTAATTGATCTACTGTATAAAAATCATAGTTTTCTTTATCAGTTTGATACTCAAAAAATAATTCTGCATCAATTATTTTGTCTAAATAACCCTTGTACCTCTCCTGAACAATATAACTATCCTCCTCTTCTTTTACTAAAAATAATTTTATTAGCTGATAGATATTTCTTTTTTGCATATTCTTCCCCCCCTAAAAAGAAACCAATGAAATGGTTAAAGACTCACGATAAATAGAATAAGTGCATGCTCTACATCCATTCTACCACTTTTGATTTTGAAATCTAAGTCACTAAGTAAATGAATCATATTCCCTATTTCTTCAAGACGATAGGTTGTATATTCACTTAATTTCTTAATTTGATATAGAGATTTTAACTTTAATTTTTCTTGGATTTCTACATTATTTAGACCTTCTCCCTTTAAAACTTTGATTTGCGATATTAGTTTTAACTGAGAAGCTAATAGTCCAATAATCGAGTTGATATCTAAATGGTACTCTTCTAACTCTTGATATATCTTTAAGGATTTTTTCTTATTTCTTTCTAGTAGGGCATTCGTTAGAGAAAATAGAACCTCACTCGAATCTTTTAGTTTCTTGACAACAAGTGTTTCAATATCCTCTTTCGTTATTTGCTTGCTATCTATTTTATAAATCATTAATTTCTCACATTCGGAATCAATTCTAGTAATATCTTCCTGACATTTTTCTATTAATAGACGAATGGAGGCAAAATCGATTTTGTAAGTATTTAGTTTTTCTTGAATATATTTTATTAAATCTACTTCTTTCTTGATATAGGTAACATTCTTATTTTTCATTAATCTTTTGGAAAGAGCAAGCCTGCTGTCTACTTTCTCTGCTATCATAAAAAGAAGATTGTTCTCACTTTCGTGACTGATATATTTTAGTAATCTTTCCAAATCCTGTTCCTTTTTCTCTAAAAAAAGATTTTTGATGATGATTACTTTCTTATCTCCAAAAAGAGAATAGGTATCTAAATCTTCTAACGCATTTTCCAAAGGATTCTCTTCGATATCGTAAACACTTCTTGTCGCTTCTTGAAAACCTCTACTAGTGATAATACTTTCTACTTCCTTCTGAATCATAGTGAAAGATTCGTTTTCAATCAAATAATTATTGGGCATTGGCTATCTCTTTTCTTACATAGGTAAAAATCACATCTAATTTATCAACTGTCTTACCGCCTCCTTGAGCAAAGTGAGCACTTCCTCCACCGTTTCCTAAAGATTCGATGGAAGCTTGTTTTACGATAAATCCAGCATTAACAGAACAAGAACTTCTTGCGATAAACTGAACATTCTCCCCTACTACATTCGCAAAGAAAATAAAACCTTGTCCCATTTGTTCTATTAAGGAGTCACATATACTTTTTAAAACCGAATTATCCATATTTTCTACTCGCATGATTAATGTTTTAATATGACAAATCTCTTCTATTCTTTCTTTATAAGAATCTAAGTTTTCTAATGTTTTTTTCAGTCTTAAATCTTGGTACTTTTTCTCTAAATCTTTTACCTCTTTTTGAACATATTGAAGTTCATTTTTATTAAAGATAATATCTTTATAAGAAGTTGGTTTGGAATTGTCAATATCCACATCAAAATCAAGTTCTAGCTTTTCTCGTCTTGCGCTAGCAATTGTTTCCTTGGCTTTCATTAATAATTTAATCATCTCATCGTTATAAGGCTTAATCACATCAAATAAAGCTTGATCAATTTTCGTAGAAGTAGCTGCTTCGATTCGGTAAACATTACTTCCCTTGGATTCGATATTATAAATCGCAAAAGAATGAATATCTTTGGTATTGCTAACATGAGTACCACCACATAACTCCATGGATTTGCCCATTTTCACAACACGAACCGTATCACCATACTTTTCCGAAAATAAAGCAATTGCACCAAGTTCTTTTGCCTTTTTAATTGGCATTACTTCTGTTGATACAATGTGTCCTGCCTTAATCTCATTATTGACGTATTCCTCCACTTTTACTATTTCTTCATCCATTATTCTTTTTGAATACGTAAAATCAAACCTTAACTTTTCATCATCTACATAGCTACCTGCTTGTTTGATACTATCGGATATGACATTCTTTAAAGCCAATTGTAAAAGATGAACACTAGAGTGATTGGCTTCTATTTTTTTACGTCGATCTTTATCTACGATAATTTCACAATCATCATTTTCAGAAATCACACCATCTAAAAGTCTTACTTTATGAATGTGTTGTCCATTAGGCCCTTTAAAGACATCGACTACTCTCGCTTTAAAGTTTTTCGATGTAATAATTCCCGTATCACTCACTTGTCCTCCACTTTCTGCATAAAAACAAGTCTTTTTTAAAGCAATATAAGTATCTTTATTGGTACTTTTTAATAAAGAATCTTTCGAAAATATTGCCAAAACATTACTTTTTAACCGATAGATACCATATACAAATTTGGATTCTTTTTTAAAATCTAATAACACTTTCTTTTGTTCAGCCATAGCAGTTTTATTTCTGGCATTTTTCTTGGCAAGCATTTTCTGCATATTCATATATTTCATAAACTCTTCTTTATCCGTTGTGAAGCCTGCTTCTTCTAAATACTCTAAGGTAAGTTCAAATGGAAAGCCATAAGTATCGTATAGTTTAAACGTATCTTCTCCACTTATTATTTTATCAGGAGAATTTTTCATTAATTCTCTTAATCTTTTTTCTCCCGCATCTAACGTTTTTAAAAATAATCTTTCTTCTTCTAACACTTCGGTTTCAATAAAAGGTCTTTTTTCTACTAAGTTTTGATAGAATTCTCCCATGATATCCACCACATCAGATACTAATTTGTACAAGAATTCGTCCTTCAAGTTTAACTCTCTTCCCATCCGAATACTACGTCTTAAAAGTCTTCTTAAGACATAGCCTCTGCCCACATTTTCAAACGTCGCTCCATCTGCTAGAGCGAAAGTAATGGTCCGAATATGATCGGCAATGATTTTAAATTCTTTTTGGGAATCATATAAAATACCGGTTAATTCCTCTATATGTTTGATAATAGGTGTAAATAAATCCGTATCAAAGTTCGAATCCACACCTTGAAAAATACAAGCCCATCTTTCTAGCCCTGCTCCCGTATCGATATTCTTATTTGGTAGTTCTTTATAATTTTTACGAGGAACTCCTTTTTTCGAGTTAAACTGAGAAAACACATTATTCCATATCTCTACATATCTTTCTTGTTCTTCATCTTTTTGGAATTTTTCAAAGGCATCTCCCTCTTTATCATATTTTTCTCCACGATCAAAGAAAATTTCAGAATCTGGCCCACATGGTCCTTCTCCTATTTCCCAGAAGTTTTCTTCTAATTTGATAATATGACTATCAGAAATCCCCATCTTTAACCATTTATGATATGTTTCCTCATCGTTGGGATAAACGGTTACATATAACAAATCTTTTGGAATCGCAAAATAATCTCTATCTGTAAGTAAATGATAAGCAAATTCAATCGCTTCTTCTTTAAAATAATCACCAATAGAAAAATTTCCCATCATTTCAAAGAAAGTTTGATGTCTTTTGGTAAGCCCTACATTCTCTATATCGGTGGTACGAATACATTTTTGAATACTCGTCATTCTTTTGGCTTCTGGTACAACCGTTCCATCAAAATATTTTTTCAGTGGAGTTACGCCAGCATTAATAAATAATAGGCTATCATCATCAATCGGAACAAGTGGTGCCGAAGGAATTACTCTATGTCCATTTTCTTCAAAGTATTTTAACCACATCTTTCTGATTTCATTACTTGTCATTTTTCTCATACTACATTTCTCCTTTGTCTATTTTTTTTATGATTTTCTCAAGCTCTTTTTCATATTCTTCGATTGTTTTATCATTATTATGAACATAGTAGTCCGCTATTGCGATAGGACCACCTTTTGCTAAGTTTTCAATCTCCGAGTAATCTCTTTTTACAATTTCTTCTTGATTTAAAGGTCTTACTTTTCTTTTTCCTACTCTATGATACCTAACCTCTTTATCGGCAAGGATGGCAATTACTTTTAACTCTTCAAATTCTTTTTTTAAGACGAGATACTCATCCCAAGAATAAAGTCCATCTAAAACGGTATCTTTTTCTTCTAACGTTTTTTTGATTTTGGGAAGTAAAATATTGGCAACCGCACTCATTCCATATTCTTTTCGTAAATCCTCACGTACTATTTTCTCATTTTGACGAGTGAGTTCTAGTCCTCTTTTTTTTACTTCGTCTAATACGACTCCACCAAAATATATATTTTGAAATCCTTTTTTTTCGAAAAACTCACAGGCAATACTTTTTCCTGATCCACTCATTCCAACTATCGCAATTAACTTATTCATAATATCCTCTCACTTTCTATACAAAGAAAAGACCATCACTTAGGAGGACATATTGTCCGGTACCATCCTAAATTTGGTCTTAATTCTGATAACGGTCTCCCTTTAAAACTAAAAAGTAGCTTTCATAGAAAGATTCAGGCTAATTTCTCACCATTCTTAGCTCTCTTGTCATCCTCTTTTCTATTACTTTTCTTTTATTATGGTTTTAATTTTCTCTTAACTTACTAATGACATGTATTTTTTCATCGACAAACACAAAGATTACTTTTAAAGTAGCAATCACTGGTGTTGCAACAATCATACCTATAATACCAAAGAAATGTTGAAAAATCAATAGGCCTAACATAATTGTTACTGGATGTAATTTCATCGCATGTCCCATGATTAATGGTTGATAAAAATTATTTTCTAATAGTTGCACGACAACAATTGCAATGATACAGCAAACTCCTGTAAAAGGAGAAATCGTAAACCCAACTAATACGGCGGGTACGGCTCCGATATAAGGACCAAAGTATGGAATGATATCTGTAATTGCACAGAAGAAGGCAAAAATAAGTGGTGCCTTTAGTCCTACTAGCGTTAAACAGATTGCTTGGGAAATGAAGACAAGCATCATTACCGTAAATACTCCCATTACGTATTCTCGCAAAGAATGATTGATTCTACCTCCCAAATCATCAAAGTTTTCATGCCACTTTTTCGGTAACATATTTCGTAAATTCTTATTCATCTTATCGAAATCATAAAGCATATAAAATCCAATCATTAATCCCAAAACTACATTCATTCCCCCACTAATGATACTTTTTCCAAAGTCTAATAACGTATTTGGTAAATTTGTTGTAAGTTTCGTTCCTACTCTTTCTAAGGATGCAAATATCTGTTGTTTTACACTAGAAAGATCCATATCAATTCCAGAAGAGAAAGAATTTAAAGTAGAAGAAACAAAACCCTTTGCCTCACTTAAAATACTTGGAATCGTACTAACAAAATCTTTGATTTGACTCACAAAAGAAGGTACCATTAAGAAAAGAAGTAAAGTTAAAAAACCAAGAAAAAGAACATACACCAGAATACACGCAAGTACTCTCGGGAATTTTTTTCGTTGTAAAAATTTTACCAGTGGATCAAACAACCAAGCAATAATAATTCCAATAAATACAGGAGAAATTACTACTAATAATTGCTTTATAATCGTAAAAATATTTAATTGCTTTAATAAATTAAAGGATAAGAAAATAAGAGCAATAATCGAAATAGTAAATAAAATACCTAGTATTTTTTTACTAAGAATAATCACTTCATTTAGATTTTCTACATCCAATTCTTTACTTTTTTTTCTAGAAAACACGATAACCATCTCCTCTTATAATGAATTATACCATATTATACTTTTTTTCTAAAGAATTTATTTCTTATCTTTACAATTTATTATATAATAGCTTTGGTGATACGATGTATACAATAAAAGAAAATACCAAAAAGGAACTTCTTATTAAGAATTCTAGATTTATCGCAGTCTTAAAAAAAATAGAAAGAAAAGAAGACGTTCCTTCTCTTCTTGAGAAAATAAAAAAAACTTATCCCAAAGCTACGCATTATTGTTATGCTTATATTATCGATGATGTGGAAAAGTCAAGTGATGATAAAGAACCATCTGGAACTGCAGGACTTCCTATTCTAAATGTCTTAAAAAAGCAAGAAATGAATCATATCATCGCTGTTGTGATTCGCTATTTTGGGGGAATCAAATTAGGAGCTGGGGGTCTTGTTAGAGCTTATTCGAAATCTGTTAAAGAAACACTGGAAGAAGTAGAGAAAAATACATTAGAAAAAGCTTTTTTAGTGGAAATAGAGATAGATTATAAAGAACAAAAAAAATTAGATTATTTATTAAAAGATAGTACTATTTTAAAGAAAGAGTTTCGAGAAAAAGTTTTTTATCAATTTCTAATAGAAGAAAAAAAGATAGATATTCTTTCTTCGTATTCTTATCAAATAATCCGTCATTCCCTTTTAGAAAAAGAATCTTAAAAAGCAGTTCTTATGAAAGAAACTGCTTTTTATTAGGAAGGATCATAATTTTTTACAAAATCTTCTAATCCTACTACTTCCGATAACTTTCCTGTTTCAATAACATCTAAAGTATCTTCTTTGCTTATAATCTTACAATCGATTAAATCTTTTACAATATCTATATTGATTTGACTAAGATTCGTATCTCCCGAAACGACACGATGCGTAATTTTTTCAATATCTCCTAAAGTAGTAGACACACCTTCAAAACTAGAAGACAAAATAGGACTATGATTCATCACAATATCGACTCCCTTACTGTTTGTAAAATAATCTACCTCTCTTAATGGAACTGATAACACAAGAAGTAAAATAAAGATTACGATATACCCTTCTATGATTCCTACAATGAATCCTAATATTTTAGATGGTATCGTAAGAATCACACTTAAATCGATTAGTTTTTGAACAACACCTGTACATTTTAGTACAATATTATAAATACTAAATAATATAAGTGCCACGATAAAGAACGCTAATAACTGATAAATGATAATATTCAGTGTTACTAACCCATTAAATCCATAAAATGGTAATAACTTACATAGAAGCAAGCCAAGAGGCCCTTTTAATAAGAATGCGATAAAATAGACTAGTAACGTTCCTGCTAGCATAACTCCTTCTTTCACGATTCCTCTTTCAATCCCAACAAAACCAGACGCAATGATAAGTAAAATAATTGCTATATCAAATATGTTCATAATTCTATCCTCCTTATGATAAGTATAACTCATTTTGACAAAATATGCTATAATAAATTAGAGGTGATTTGTTTGAACGTGGTAATTAAAGTAAATGATGAGATAAAAGAAAAAATGATAGAGTATTACAAAGATAAAAGAAGGGACAAAAAAATACCTTATGTCGTGTTTCAAGCTCAAGAAGAAGATACCGTGATTACGATGTACGAATCGGGAAAAGTAATGTTTCAAGGGACTTCTGCAGATGTGGATGCTGCTATGTGGGGAGTCAGTTTAGAAAAATCGAAAGAGAAATCAGAAGAAAAGAAACCAAGTATTTATTATCATTGTTCTTCTGTAGGTTCCGATGAAGTGGGAACAGGAGATTACTTTGGCCCTATTGTGGTAACCGCAGCTTACGTTACCAAAGAAGATATTCCTTTTTTAGAAAGTCTTGGAGTTACCGATTCCAAAAAATTAAATGATGAGAAAATCAAAAAGATTGCACCAGATATTGCCAAAAAAATCAAGTATCGAAGCATTATCTTAACGAATCAAGAGTATAATGAAAAATATAATCAGAATACTAATATGAATAAGATAAAAGCAATTATGCATAATAAAGTTTTATACCAATTAGTCACAGAAGAAAATCCCAAATATGATTATATTATTGTAGATGAGTTTGCAAGAGAAGCAAGGTATTATGATTATATTAAGGAATCTACCAATATTCAAAGAAATATTACTTTTATGACAAAAGCAGAAGATAAAAACTTAGCGGTTGCTTCAGCATCGATTATTAGCCGTTATCTTTTCTTAAAAGAGTTTAACAAAATTTGTGATGAATTATCTCTTCCTCTAGTAAAAGGAGCTGGAAAAGAAGTGGATTCGATTGGAGAGGAACTAGTTGAAAAATATGGCGAGGAAAAATTAAAAGAAGTGGCAAAGTTAAACTTTAAAAATACCGAAAGAATATTACATACGATGATATATTAAAAGATACTAAGAGTCCTTTAGTATCTTTTTTAATTGTTCCATCAAATGAGAGATAGAAGCACAACTCATAAAGCAAATAACAGAGTCTTTCAATGGTAATAGCTTGCTAATGGTTTCTTCTGATATTATCTCACTACCCTCTATTTTATCGATTATTAAGTGAGAACTAATTCCTGGATAATCTTCTGGTTTTTCACGATTGGAATCAATCTCGGTTAAAAACACTTTATCTGCTTCTTGTAAAGCGTCGACAAATTCTTTGGCAAAGTCTTTGTTTCTAGAATACGTATTTGGTTTAAATACAACGGTTAATTTTTTATTTGGATATTTTTGTCTAATAGCTGCTATCGTGGTTTTAATTTCAGTAGGATGATGAGCATAGTCATCAATAATAATGGTGTTTTCTACGATAGACTCTTCCATTCTTCTCGTCGCATTATGGAAAGTTTTTAAAGATTTTTTCATCTCTTCACTCGAAAGATTTAAACTTTTCCCAATCATAATAGCGGCAGTAGCATTCAAAACCATATGTTTTCCATATAAAGGAACCATAAAATGATCATAGAGAACTCCTTTGATATATAAATCAAAGTAAGAACCATCTTCTTTTAACTCTACATTTTTTACTACGACATCATTTTCCTCTGAAAAGCCATAAAAAGTAACCTCTTTTTGAAAATTTATCTTCCTAACTTCTAAATTATCGCCACAAGCAACGATACTTTTTTTAGTCTGATTCGAAAATTTCTCAAATGCCTTTCTAATATCCTCGATATCCTGATAACATTCTAAATGTTCTGCTTCTATATTTGTAATGACAGAATAAGTAGGATGATAAGCTAAAAAGTGACGATTAAATTCATCGGATTCCAAAACAAAATATTGATTTTCTTTCGAAACATAACCATCTCCTGCTCCTATAAAGTAATTACAACCTTTACTTGCTTCTAATAGGTGTCTAATAAGAGAGGAAGTGGTGGTCTTTCCATGTGTACCAGAAACGCCAATCGTTTCAAACATATCTACAATTTCCCCTACTACCTCATTATATTTCTGAATCGTAAGTCCTAGCTTTTCTACCCTCTTTATTTCAGGATGTTCCTTACGAAAAGCAACAGAATAAGTAACAATGGTATCCTCTGCTATTTCATGATTTTGATCATAATAGATTGGAATCCCTCTACTATCTAGTCCTTCCTGTGTAAATTTATAGTCGGTAACATCATCATAACCAGATACTTCATTTCCTAAATCCGAAAGTATTTGAGCAAGCGTAGACATTCCTGTACCTTTAATTCCTATACAATAATATTTTTTCATAATACACCTCTTATATCTATTGTATCATAATCTATTAAAAATGATACTTTTTCTTTTCTTATTTATGGATATTGCAAAGAAAAAAACTACAAAAGTAGCCTTTTATATTGTCTTCTTAATCTTTTTGACTCCCTTTTTTAAATCTTTTTTGTAAAAGTTATAAGTAGACCGAATCAATAGATAAACAGGAAGTGCAATGATAATACCAATAATACCTGCTAATGACCCTCCTACCGATACTGCCATAATAGTGACTAAGGCATTAACGTTATTTGTTTTACCATATATTTTAGGTGAAATCACATACCCATCTAGTTGAGGGAAAACAATACAAATAATAATGGTTCCAATTAGTACAGGAGTAGAAACTACTAAGGATGTAATAATTCCTATAATATTGGTAATTAATCCTCCAAAGTATGGAATTACGGTGGTAACACAAGCAAGGATTCCTAAAAGTAACCAGTTTGGATGACCTACTAACCAAAAGAGAAAAGAATATTCTAATAATTGAATAATCATAAAGATAGAAAGCCCTTTTATATAATTACCAATTTCCTCATCTAAACACTTAATATAGTGAAAGAATCGGTAAGAGATTGCCATAGATACATTCTTTACTTTTGCTTTGATATTTTGCATATCGGATAAAAAATAAATCCAGGCAATAAATCCAACAATGAATTTTCCAACAAAGTTAATTGATTTATTTACAACGTTAATCGTTCCTTTACTAAGAATATTTCCTAGACTACTAATGATACTATTTAACTGATCTGTCATTTTAATCTCAAAATTCCCTAAATTTAAGTTAAACTTCTCTCCTATATCACTCGTGATTTCCATTATGTTCCTTGAAAGAAGAACTAGCTGATCATAAATTAAAGGAAGCGTTACAACAAGCAAAGCCGTAATCAATAGTACCACAGAAACCGTAATCAATAGTACCGCAAGAGGTTTCTTGATTCCTCTTTGAATTAAAAATTCTTGTACTGGCATGATTGCATAAGCAAAGGCAAAAGCTATAATAAATGGAAGAAATACCGATACCACTACTTGTAAAATATTCCACCATACTTCAATATTAGAAAAACCAATATAAAGAAGTAACATCAATGCGGTTATATTCATAATTTTATAATTTAATTTATTAGAAAACATAACATCACCTTTCTAACAGAATCGTTACAGGTCCATCGTTTACAATGTTTACTTCCATTTGTTTTTGAAAGATTCCTGTCTCTACTTTTACATACTTTTTTAGTTCTTCATTAAAATAATCATATAACTTACTAGCTTCCCTACTTCCTAAGGAATTCTGATAACTAGGTCGATTGCCTCTTTTTGTATCTGCATATAGAGTGAATTGAGAAATCGAAAGAGCACTCCCTCCAACCTCTAATAAAGATTGATTCATGACACCAGAAGAATCATCAAATATTCGAAGCTGAATCACTTTTTTTACCATTTTATCTATGATTTCTTTCGTATCGGTATGGGTAAAGGAAACGAATAGAACGACTCCAAAATCAATTGAACCAACAACCTCACCATCTACCAGAACTTGTGAGTTTTTACTTCTTTGTACTAATACTTTCATCTCATTAACCTTTCTACTCTACTAATATATGGAGTTTTCTCATATTCTAGTAATAGTTTATTTAAATGGGTTACATCTCTTACATAGATACTACCTTCATAGATAAATCCATCTTCTTTTCCGATGGTTTTTATCGATTCAATACTAATATTCATCATAGATGTCTTTTGAACCAAATCGGCTATTTTATTTTCTAATGTATTCGTATAAATAACAAGAAGCGTAAGATATTTTTTATTTTCTATAGTTTTCTCATTCCAACTTACATTAATCGTTCTATCTTCTAACATTTCGACATTATGGCAATGAAGTCGGTGTACACTAATTCCATTTCCTTTGGTAATATAACCTACAATTTCATCACCAAAAATAGGATTACAACAATTGGCTAAATTAACTTTTACTTTATCGATTCCATCTACTATTAAGTCCGTATCTAAAACTTTTGGTGGGATTTTTATTACTTTTGGTGCAGAAACTTGCTTATATTGATCAATTAAGTTAATAACGGAACCAGCAGATAATTTCGAATTCCCAATACCTAAATAGATTTCTTCTACGGAATTGGTTTTTAATGATTTATTTACCTTTGTAATATTTTCTTCTTTATAAAAATCCTGATAAGGTATTTTTCTTCTTTTTAATTCTTTTTCTAATAAGTATTTTCCCTTTTCGATGTATACTTCTTTCTCATTTTTCGTGAAATATCCTCTAATCTTATTTCTCGCTTGTGTCGATTTTACAATGTTTAACCATTCTTTCGAAGGAGTCGAATTCTTATTGGTATTAATTTTTACAATATCATTATTTTGTAGTTCATAATTTAATGGAACAATACTATTATTGACAATGGCACCTACCGTCGTTTCTCCAACTTTGGTATGAACTTTATAAGCAAAATCAATTGGGGTTGCTCCTTTCGGAAGTTCAATTACATCTCCCTTTGGGGTAAATACATAAATATTATTATTTAATACTTCGTCCGTAACACTATGTACAAAATCTTCACTACTCATTTTGTCATTATTTAAATCCATAATAACTTTAAAAAACTGTAATTTTTGTTCTGTTGTTGACTGCATACTTTTTTTGGCATCGCAATTTTCTTTATACGCCCAATGACAAGCAACTCCATTTTCGGCTACTTCATCCATATCATGGGTTCTTATTTGAATCTCAAACAAATAACCATCTAGACCAAACACCGTAGTATGTAAAGACTGATACATATTTGGTTTTGGCATCGCAATATAATCTTTAAACCTCTTCGGAAGCGGTCTAAATTTCGAATGAATAATCCCTAATGCCAAGTAACACTCTTGTTCGGTATTGACAATAATACGAAGAGCTAGCAAATCATAAATATCAGAAAATTTCTTTCCTTTGTTTAATTTGTTATAAATGCTATAAATACTTTTAGAACGACCTTTTATTTCATGAACGATACTATGTTCAGTTAATAAATTGGTAACTTCCTGCATCATCTCATAAACCGTTTTATCTCGTTCTAGCTTTGTCTTATTTAATTTTTCAGCAATATCATAAAAAACTTCCGGTTTTAAATAGCGAAGTGATAAATCTTCTAATTCACTTTTAATTTTATGAATACCTAAATGATTGGCAATCGATGCAAAAATCTCTAATGACTCTTTTGCTTTTCTCTTTTGTTTTTCCTTTGGAAGTGCCCAAAGAGTCCTCATGTTGTGTAAGCGGTCTGCTAGCTTAATAATAATTACTCGCACATCTTCTGATATTCCTACAATTATTTTTTTGTAATAATCAATTAAATAATCATTTTCGGTAGAAAAATGAATCTTCGATATTTTGGTAGCTCCCAAAACAAGTTGCGTAACTTCCCTTCCAAATTTTTCTTCCATCTCTTCTTGTGTGCAATCGGTATCTTCTAATACATCATGAAGCAAAGCTGCTTTGATGGTAGCAGAGTCTGCATAGATAGTAGTTAAGATAATCGCAACATTAATCGGATGAATAATATAAGGTTCTCCACTTTTTCGAAATTGTTCTTTATGCTTTTCATTAGCAAATTGATAAGCAGTAATAATACCGCTTATCTCTTCTTCCTTATTGATATATGTTTTTAGTTTTTCAACTAAATCATCTATGGTTACTAAGTCATGACTTTTGGTCATAAAATCATCTCCTACTAGCAGTTAACTCCTTTAATCATCTTTTCTTCTACCTCTTCTTGTTTTTTTGTATTAGAATTACTTATATTTTTATTCTTCTTTTCTAGTAAAAGGAATAAAGAGGTAGCAATGAAGATAGAAGAATAGGTTCCCGAGATAAGTCCAAATAACATAGCCAAGTTAAATGTTAAAATTCCACTAGAACCGAAAGCAATTAATGTTAGAATAGGAAGTAATGTGGTAATCGTTGTATAAATCGTTCTAACAAAGGTTTCTTGAATACTCTTGTTACAAATTTCTTCTAAAGATTCTTTTTTCTCTTTCTTTTGCAAGTTTTCTCGAATCCTATCAAAACATACAATCGTGTCATTAATCGAATAACCAATAATGGCAAGCACGGCTGCAATGAACATCGTAGATATTTCTAGATCAAAGATTAAGAAAAGTGCAAATATGATAAGAACATCATGTACTAAAGCAATAACAGAGGAAATAGCATAACTAAATTTAAAGCGGAAAGAAATATAAAGAATAATACCAAGTATTGCAAGGAAAACAGCAAGACAAGCATTTTTTACTAATTCTTGTTTTACAACATTAGAAACAACAGAGATATTTACTTTCGCATCATATTTTTCTTCAAAATAATTTTCAACTTCTGCTATCTTATTTTCTTTTAAAATATTTTTTACATTAATGTCTACTTCTTTTTCTGAAATCGTAATCTCATCATTACTTAATTTTAACTCTTTTAAATCATCTTTTATATCATTTTTAGTGATTTCTTTCTTAGTAGATATAGTAATATCACTACCTGATTTATAATCCACACTTAAGTTAAATCCTCTTACAAAGAATAGTACGAATCCTACTATGATAATTAGAATCGAAAGTCCTGCAAATAATTTTGTATGTTTTAAGAAATTAACATTTTTAAATGGTATGTATTTTACTCGTTCATTTTTGCTTACATTTGGTACATGCTCTGGTTTTACTTTGATAAAGAAATTTAATTTATCCTCAAAGAAACCTGTTTTCACAAAGATATTTAATAACACTCTTGTAAGGAACACCATCGTAAACATGGTTACCAAAACGGTAATAATTAATACCGTAGCAAATCCCTTAACACTACTTTCTCCAAAATAAAACATAATGAAAGCTACTAATAAAGTAGTAATGTTCGAATCCATAATGGCATGTAAAGAAGTTTTAGAACCCTCTTTAAAAGCATGCTTTAAACTCTTACCACTATATAATTCGTCTTTAATTCGTGAAAAAGTAATAACATTAGCATCTACTGCCATACCAATTCCTAGTACCAAAGCAGCAATTCCTGGAAGTGTTAATACACCTCCTATTAACCAGAAAATAAAGAATACTAAGAAGGTATACAAAATAATAGCAACACTTGAAATGAATCCAGCAAAATGATAAACAAAAAGTAATAGGATGATAATAAGTGAAATTCCTATGATACCTGCTATTAAAGTCTTAGAAAGTGTCTCATCTCCAAAAGAGGCTCCTACGGTTTTAGATGATAGTTCTGTCACTTTGGATGGCAAAGAACCACTATTAATTAAATCCACTAAATTTTCTACTTCTTCTTCGGTAAAATTCCCTTGAATAATCACATCACTAGCAAGTCCTTCACTAACTGTTGCAGCACTTAAACAGTTAGAACTCTCACTACCACAGGTAGCAGAATCTTTTTGATAACTATTGGTACCATCCACAAAATCTAACCAAATCACCATCAATTTATCTTGTTTTTTGGATAAGCGATTTGTTACATCATAAAATTTATCTTTATCTCTTACTTCTAAAGATACTGCAGGATTGCCACCAGCATCTGCACCTACTTTAGCACGTTTTAAGACATCACTTGTCATCAGTAATTTATCACTAGTATCTCGAAAAGATAAGGTAGCAACAGTAGATAATTGTTTCCTTGCGGTTTCTTTATCTGTAACTCCCGCTAATTTTACTCTTATTTTATCGACACCTTCTAGAATAATCTCAGGCTCACTTACTCCTAAAGAATCGATTCTTTTACTTAATGTTTTATAAGTTGCCGTTAATTTTTCTTTTGTCATTTTAGAGCCATCAATACTCTCAACTTGATATAAAACCTCAAATCCACCTTGTAAATCCAATCCAAAATTTAGATTCTTAAAGATTGGTATAAAACTAAAACTGATTCCTACAACAAATAGAAATAGAATGATTGTTGCAGAAATAACTTTCCTTTTCTTTTCCTTTTTATTATTTTTTTTCATAGTACACCTCAACTTCTTTCTGTCACAAAATGATGTAAGCAATGGTTATCAGCATGAAGAATATCACTAACAATATCAGAGAGCATTAAATTCTTTGCTTTTGACCATTTCTCTTTACTTAAATAATCCCAAATATCTCTTTCTGTAATATTTTTATATTGTAGTCTTCTTAACTCTTGTCGTTTCGCACTAAGAGCTGGTCTTACTCGCTTATACAATTCTTCTTTTGTTTGAAAAGCTTCTATTACACATCACCTTTTTTCTAAACTATCTCTATTATACCGAAGATTGGAGCTTTTGGGAAGAAAAAGATTACTCTTTTTTTGCTCTTGGAAAACTATGATAGTAGACATCTTTTAATCGGTCAGTTGATACATGCGTATAGACTTGTGTTGCACTAACACTTTCATGCCCTAACAGTTTTTGAACCGTAAGTAAATCACAACCTTCATTTAAAAGATGCGTAGCAAAAGAATGCCTAATCATATGAGGAGAAATATTCTTCTTTACAGACGTTTTCTTTATTAGTTCTGATAAAATATATCGGACTCCTCTTTCTGTTAATTGCCCTCCATTTTGATTTAAAAATAAATATGGATTATCTTTTTTATTTAAAAAGTTACGCCCATCCTCTAAATATTTTTCCAAAATATCTTGGCAATATTCTCCATAAGCAACTACTCTTTCTTTATTTCCCTTTCCTAAAATAACAATTTCTTTTTTCTTTCTGTCAATATCTAATACCTTAATATTCACAAGTTCTCCTACTCGGACACCTGTTGCATATAACATTTCTAATATTAATAAATCTCTTTGCCCTTTTGGTGTTTCAGAATCAGGAGCTTTAAACAGTTCTTCTAATTCATTATATTCAAAATACCTGGGTAATTTCTTTTCTCTTTTTGGTCCATTTAGTAACAAAAAAACATTATTCTCAACATAATGATTGATGGATAAATATTTATAAAATCCCCTCAAAGAACTTAACTTACGATCCATAGTAGCATTGGAATCCTTACACTCTTCTTTTAAATACATTAAATAAAATCTAGTATCTTGATAAGTAATATTCAAAAAGTCTAGTCTCTCTTTTTCACAATGACTTAGAAACTCTTGAATATCCTTCTGATAGTTCTTAACGGTATAAGAAGAATAAGCCTTTTGGTAAGTTAAATATTCTAAATATTTCTCAAGATAATTCACAAAATCACCACCTTATCCAGTTATAGTATATCATGTACAAATTGGACAAGCAAGAAAACTAAAAGTAAGATGAATCTCCTTTTTATTCACGTTTCTTCTGTTTTGTAATGCCCAATCTTTCAGCATCCGAAAGATAAATTCCATATAACTGGTCCGCATCCAATTGTTCCATAACCGCGGAAATACCACCTTCTTTTAGTAACTCTCTTACTTCCTCATACTTAATAAAATCAGGTTCTTCTGGTACAATCGGATTTTCTAAAGACATATAATATTCTTCTAAAGCCCGTCTATCTAATACTCCATTACGCACCTCTTTTTGTAATAGAACTTCTGTAATAAGTGGAGAGAGTAAGACACGATTCACTAAACTATCATCATGTTTTATACTTTTTTCTAATACTTCTAAATATTGATTTTCAAATGCTACCATCATTCTTAAATTACGATAATCTCTCCTAAAATATAATTCGATTTCAGTTTCTACTTGTTCTAATTCTTGTTGTACGTGCAAAGTAGAAAGTCCCATTTTTCGTTGATACTCTAAAAGTTCATGACTTCTAGCATAATCTTTTAATAAGGAGCGAATCCCCTTTTCTATCATCTGATATCTAGCTTCTCCATTCACTTCTCCTAAATACTTTCTTACATCGTCTTTTACTAATTTTTTCAAAGCTTTTTTATCAGAATAAGAAACATCATCCCCTAGCGTATCTGGAGATAGTAAATACCTTCTAGATACCTTATTTCTTGCAAGTCTTTTCATAAAATCAATAAAATCTCTAAGAAGAACATCCTTTTCCAAAAGTACTTTTTCTTTTGTAGTTTTCTTTTTTCTTCGAATTTCACTTGATTTAAAATAGATTAATCTATCATTATAAATCACAGGAGAGCTAGAGATTATATTTTCCTTATGATAAGTAATGATAATATGATTTTTAGGAGACGTTTTTATATAAGTATCTCCATAATCTAATAACTCTGCTAAAAAATCCTGTTCATTCTGAAAGAAAGAAGTTAGACTATCTAATTCTTCTATTTTAAATTTGGTTACTCCAATTCTTCCGTTAATATTAAAGGCAAAAGGAAAACACTTTTTCCCATCATCGGTTTCTTTATTTCTTAAATATTGATATACATCCTTTTTACTATCAAGCCACATACTATACATCTTTCTATCTCCTCTTTGTTTTTCAAATATTTCTTTTGTTTTATGTTCTATATGAAAAGAATAAACATAATTAGAAAATTTTGATAATTCACTAATTATCCTTCTATTCTTATTATAATATATTAAATGATAGAAAAAAAGCAAAAATTGATGTAACTCCCTTTTTGCTGATAAGCTGATATTTTTCTTTCTCGAACTTCGATTCTAAATTAATAAAATTGATGTCCTTCTATGCCCTCCTTGTTCATTTCTCTTCTTTTTGATAATCACATTCACTACATTTAATTTTTCCATTTTTTTCTACTAAAAACTTACCACAATCTGGGCATTTTTCTTCTAATGGTTTATCCCAAGATGCAAATTTACATTTTGGATAATGATTACATCCATAAAAGATTTTTCCTCTTTTTGTTTTTCTTTCAATAATCTTTCCATCACATAGAGGACAATCCATTATCTCTACTTCTTGTTTTTCTTCTTTTTTGATATATTTACATTCTGGATAATTACTACAAGCAACAAACTCTCCATAACGTCCTTTTCTTATTACTAATGGGTTCCCACACTCTGGACATTTGTCTCCCGTTTCAACAGGAGCTTTCTTCTCCATATCAGAGAAGGCATTGGTTACTCTAGGTTCAAAGAGCTTATAAAACTCATCCAGTACTTTATTCCAAATTAATTTTCCATCTGCAATCTTATCTAAATCATCTTCCATATCTCTAGTGTATTCCACATTAATCAAATCAGAAAAAAATTCTTGTAATTTATCCGTAGTTTCCACTCCAACATCCGTTGGCTTAAATTTCTTATCCTCTAATACTACATAACCACGTTCTTTAATGGTGTCCATCGTTTTCGCATACGTAGATGGTCTACCAATTCCTAATTCTTCCATTTCTTTTATTAGTTTTGCCTCCGAATATCTTGCAGGTGGTTTGGTAAAATGTTGCTCCTTCTCTACACGGTCTGTTGACTTCATTTCCCCTTCCTTAAATTCTGGCAAAATCGTATCTTCACTAGATTCATAATCCGCATATACTTTTAAATAACCATCAAAGATTAATACTTGACCGGTTGTCTTAAATTTATAATCATTATTATCTAAGATAATCGTTGTTTGATTCACTTTTGCATCAGCCATCAAAGAAGCTAATGTTCTTTTATAAATTAGACTATATAGTTTAAATTCATCATTTGATAAGTATTGTTTTATTTTTAAGGGTTCTCTCAAAATACTAGTTGGTCTTATGGCTTCATGTGCATCTTGTACATTTTCTGTTTTCTTACTTTTCTTAATATACCCAGTATATTCTTTTCCAAAATTTTCAATAATATACTGATAAGCAGGTTTGGTAAAATCATCTGATAAACGAATCGAGTCTGTTCTCATATAAGTAATCAGTCCAACCGTTTCAGATCCAATATCAATACCTTCGTATAATTTTTGAGCAATGGACATAGTCTTCTTCGCAGAAAATCCTAATTTCGTAGAAGCTTCTTGTTGAAGGGTAGAAGTAATAAAAGGAAACTTACTTTTCTTATTTTTTTGTTTTTCGCTAATGCTTTCTACCTTATAATCACTAGTGATACTATCTAATACTTTATCACAATCTGCTTCTGTTTCTAATTTGATATCCTCTTCTTTGTACTGAAACAAGTTAGCATCAAATTCTTCAAATTTAGAAGTAATGGTCCAATATTCTTCTGGTTGAAAGGATTCTATTTCTCGCTCTCTGTCCACAATTAACTTTAAAGCAACACTCTGTACTCTTCCCGCACTTTTGGCTCCTATTTTACTTTGCAGCAATTTAGAAAGACGAAAACCAATAATACGATCTAAAATTCTTCTCGTTTCCTGACTTCTTACTAAATTATCATCAATCCTTGTTGGATGATTAATTGCATCAATTACTTTATCATGGGTAATCTCATGAAATAAGACTCTTTGATATTGATTATCTTTTATTCCCAATGCATCTTTTAAATGCCAAGCAATAGCTTCTCCCTCACGATCTGGATCGGATGCTAGATAAACGATATCACTATCTTTTACTTCTTTTTTTAACTCCGTAATAATTTTTTTCTTTCCTGATATTGGAACATAATTTGGCTTAAATCCATCTTCCATATCAACACCAAGTCCAAACTTACCGGATGTTGCTAAATCCCTTATGTGTCCTTTTGAAGAAACTACTTTATAATCTTTTCCTAAATACTTTTCAATTGTCCTACTTTTGGATGGACTTTCCACTATGACTAGATGCTTACTCATATCTTCACTCCTCGTATACATTTATACAAATATAATTTACATTTGTCAATAAAAATTTATTCTTCTTACTAATATTATATTTCCTATTTTACACTTTTCCTAGCAAAAAAAAAGAAATGCTAATTTGGTATTTACTTTCTTTTGGCAATTCCTTTTTCTTGTGTATTCATCTTATTTAACATTCCTTCTATAGTCTCTTTATGATAAGATAACTGATAGCCACTATATTCCATAGCCACATCAAAAGCAGAAGTACTTGTTAAAATTTCACTAGAATCATAAGTAATAGCTTCTAAAGCATCAATATAAATCATACTACCTGTTTTTCTATTCTGGTATAGCGGTTCTAACATATGATACCCATCTATTCCCTTTAATTCTGCTATCACAGTATCAGACTGTTCTTCTAATTTAAACTCCTCTTTCAAGCAATAAGATAACCTCAAGTGTGATTGTTGACTCTCAATACATTTTTTATATTCAAGTTCTCCTATCACCTTTTTAGAAGGAACAAGATAACCAACTATCGTTTGATTATTGTTTTCATTTCCTTTATTTTGATTTTTCATACTTTTCTCCCCCTTTAAATATGCTATATTATACCACATTCATGGCATTTTGTCAAAAAAAAGAAGTATTTTGATAGTGTTTTCCCAAAGTGGGGAGATTTGAAAACAAACCTTTATATAATAA
>CAJUIY010000003.1 GCA_910586865.1 uncultured Bacilli bacterium | reverse complement strand
ATTCTATCATAGATGCGTTTCATCTTAATATTCAGTGTTTATGATTTTATCCTGTCAATTTAAAAATAATAGTTTTCATGTTCGACTATTTATGATAGAATTTTAAGTAGATTAGAAAGGATAAAGAATGATTTTCTAGTAGGAGGTATGAAATGAAATATAAAGAAAATATCAATAAAAATATATTTAGAGGATATGATATTAGAGGAGTTTATCCAAATGAGATTGATGAAGATACAGCTTATACGATAGGACTTGGGTTTGGTAGTTACATTAGAAGTATTGGAAAAGTAGAATGTATTGTTGGTCATGATAATCGGCTATCTAGTGATAAGTTATATCATGCTTTAATAGAAGGAATTAAAAGTACAGGTATTCACATTATAAGTTTAGGACTTTGTACCACACCCATGTATTATTATGCTTGTTTGAAGTTAAAAATATATAGTGGGGTCATGGTTACTGCTAGTCATAATCCGAAAGACGATAATGGGTTTAAATTTGCGTTTGATGAATCTGGTAATTGTAAAGGACAAGAGATTCAAGACTTTTTAGCTTATATATTAAAGAAAGAATTTCTAAAAGGAGAAGGGGAGGTACGTGAATATGATATCCATGATGAATACGTAGAATTATTTAAAAGTAATTTACATTTTGGCTCTAGAAGAGTAAAAGTGGTGTTAGATCCTGGGAATGGCACTTCTAGTATTATTATGAAAGAATTATATAGTCTTTTTCCTATTGATATTATAACAATTAATGACGTAAGTGATGGCAACTTTCCAAATCATCATCCCGATCCATGTGTAGAGGATAACTTAGAGCAGCTAAAGAAAAAAGTGATAGAAGAACAGGCAGATATCGGACTATCTTTTGATGGAGATGGAGATAGAATGGGAATGGTTTCTAACAGTGCTACCTTTATTCCAACGGACTATTTTATGATTATTGTGATTCGAGATATCATCCATAAGGTATCCAAAAAAGAGTTTTTATATGATGTAAAATGTTCCAAATCCTTAAGTGACGAAATTGAAAAATTAGGTGGAACCTCTATTTGTTATCGTACAGGAAACTCTTATACCAAAGCAAAAGTAAGAGACGCTGATTTACCATTTGGTGGAGAATTATCTGGTCATGTTTACTTTAGAGATCGTTGGTTAGGCTTTGATAGTGGATTATATGCAGGACTTCGAATGCTAGAAATTTTATCTCATACCAATAAGACAGTGGATCAATTATTAGAAGGAATCAATCGGTACTATGCAACGGAGGAGCTGAAATTTAAGTCAAATGATGATATCAAATTTGGCATAGTAGAAAAAGTTTTAGAATATGCGAAAGAAAAAGGCTATGAAGTATTAGAAATAGATGGTGCTAAAGTATTATTTGAGGATAGTTGGGCACTTGTTAGAGCATCCAATACAGGTCCTAATTTAACCGCTAGATTTGAGGCAAGAACCAAAGAAAGATTAGAAGAAATTCAAAGAGAATTTTTAACACTGATGGAAAAGTGGAATCAATAAGGAGTAGACGTGTTACTATAATAAAAAGTGTGAGTGTACTAAAAAAACTATTACTGATATTTGATAAAATGAAACCAAAAACTGATAAATAGTTATATTTATAAATATCAGTTTTATTTTTACTACTTTTTAGCTTTATCGGTTAGAACTATTTTTTTGAGATGGTTGTGTGAAACATAATGACTATAAAAATTGCCTGTTCCTATTATTTCTATCGAAATACTCATTTATTGCATTCTTACTAATAAAATAAGACTTTGGAATATATCAGTCCTAAAGTTAAATCTAAATTTTGTATGTAAGAGAAGAAGAGAATTCCTTTCATTCTGTTATTGAAACCCTAAAAAAAATATAGTATAATGGGAAAAGTGAATAGGGTGATGTTGATGTATTTAAAAGAGATTGTTGCGAGTGGGTTTAAATCTTTCGCAGATAAATTGAATATAAATTTAGATAATAAAATAACATGTATTGTTGGTCCTAATGGATCTGGAAAAAGTAATATTGTAGATGCGGTTCGTTGGGTACTGGGAGAACAGTCGGTCAAATCCCTTCGTGGAGATGGAGCCATGTCGGATGTAATCTTTTCTGGAAGTAAAAGTAGAAAGCCTTTAAATATGGCATCAATTGAACTTATTTTTGATAATAGTGATCATTATATAAATGTTCCATATACGGATATTTCAATTAAAAGAAAAGTTTATCGAAGTGGTGAGAATGAATACTACTTAAATAATGAAAGATGCAGACTGAAAGACATTATTAATTTGTTACTAGATAGTGGTGTTGGAAAAGAATCGTTTAATATTATCTCACAAGGAGAAGTAGATAGAATATTAAGTAGTTCTCCAATGGATAGAAGAATAATTTTTGAAGAGGCGGCAGGTATTTTGAAATATAAAACTAGAAAGAATGAAGCTTTAAGAAAACTAGATCATACTCATACCAATATAGAACGTGTTAATGATATTATTACCGAACTAGAAAATCAAGTAGAACCTTTAAGGGAGCAGAGCATAAAAGCAAAAGAATATTTAGAAAATAAAGAAAAATTAACGGACTTAGAAATTGCTCTTTTAGCACATGATATTGAAGAATACCATAATCAAAAAGAAATGTATGAAAAAAAGAAGAAAACCTTAAATGCAGAAATTACAGAATTAGCCTCTAGCTCTTCTAAAAATGATGCTCAAACTTTGTTAGAACAAAAAAAATTGGAGAATTATGAAGAAAGATTAGGAGAGATGAATCAAAGACTTTTAGAAGTAACTGAAGAAGTAGAGAAGTTAAATGGAGAAAAAAATCTATTAAGGGAGAGAAATGAAAATTCTACTAGAGATGATTATTCTGAAAAATTAAGAGTACTATTCGAACAAAAAGGTACCTTAGAAAAAGATACCGAATTATTAAAAGTAGAGAAGAAGGAATGTTTTAAAATTGTTTCTAAATTAGAAGAAGAACAAGAGAATAAGAAAGAAGAAATGAAAAAACTAACCGAACAGAAAAATATGGAGCAGTTAGAGTTTTCGAAACTGGACCGTGATAGAATTAGTATAGAACATACTATGAATTCTTTACAAATGGAGATGGATTCCTTTGGCAATGTTCCAAATAGTGTGAAACAAGTATTATCTGCTAAGAACTTATCTGGTATTTGGGCAACGATTGGTAGTGTATTAGAAATAGAGGAGAAGTATGTAAAAGCATTAAAGGTTGCGATTTCTTCTTGTAAAAACTTTATTATTACAGAGGATGAGAATTCTGCGGTTGTAGCTGTCAACTATTTGAAAGATTATAAGTTAGGAAGAGCTACTTTTTTTCCTTTATCTGTAATTCAAAAAAGATATATCGATTCCGATACTTTAAATAACATAAAGGAAGATACTGATTTTCTTGGTGTGGTTGCCGATATTACTTCCTTTGATAAACGTTATGAAAATGTTATTTATAATCAATTGGGATGTGTTCTGCTTTCTTCGAATTTACAAGCAGCCAATCGATTGAGTAGAAAGATAAAAAAAAGGTACAAGATTGTTACCTTAGACGGAGATGTTGTTCATGTAGGAGGTTCTCTATCTGGAGGTTCTTCTTATCAAAGTAAAAGTTTAATTTCCATCAAGCAGTCTTTTAAGGAACAGGAGAGAAAAATAAAAGAAAATCAGAGTGATTTAAAACGAACAGAAGAAAAAATAGAAAATATTACGCAGGAAATAGAAAAAATTAACAATGAGTATTTGCAACTAGCAAGAAATAAAGTATTAGAAGATGAAAAATTAACAACAAAAGAGAATAATCTAAATGCGTTATTAAAAAAGTTAGAAGAAGTGGAAAAAGAAATCGGTTCTTATCAAAATTTACAAAATAATAACTTTTCGAAGGTAGAAGAAGAGTTGATTAGTAGATATAATGAAAAGAATTTAGAGAAGGAAAAGTTAATTTTGGATTATCAAAACTTATCCAAAGAAGTAGAATCTTTAAAAGATACGATTGAGAGAAATAACGCGGATTATAAATTAAAGAATTTGAAGCTAAGAGACTTAGAAAAAGAGTCTCAAAATATGACAATTTCGATTACCAAATGTGAGGTAAAACTAGATACCATGCTTCAAACGTTAAGTGAGGAATATTCGATGACTTATGAACGAGCAAAAGAGGAATACTTTTTAGAAAAAGAGGTGGAAGAGGCCCGCAGTGAGGTACAACTTTATAAGAATAATATTAAAAGAATTGGAATGGTCAATTTAGATTCCATTGAAGAGTTTGAACGAGTAAATAAACGGTATGAGTTTTTAATAGGACAAAGGCAGGATCTTTTAAATGCTTCTAATACACTTCTTGATATTATGAATGAGATGGATGCTGTTATGATTGAAGAATTTAAAAACACTTTCGAAAAAATCAAAGAAGAATTTAAAAATGTCTTTAAGGAATTATTTAAAGGAGGAAATGCTTCACTTGAATTAACGAATCCAGATGATATGTTAACTACTGGTGTTGAAATTGTTGCCAGCCCTCCTGGTAAGAAATTAACGACAATTTCTTTATTATCTGGAGGAGAAAAAACGTTTACGGCAATTAGTTTATTATTTGCTATTTTAAATATAAAGACGGTACCATTTTGTATTTTTGATGAAGTAGAAGCGGCACTAGATGAAGCAAATGTTGACTCTTTTGGAAAATACTTAAACAATTATCGAGATAAAACGCAGTTTTTAATTATTACGCATAAGAAAAAGACTATGGAATTTGCTGATACTTTATATGGTATTACGATGCAAGAGTCTGGCGTATCAAAACTAGTAAGTGTAAAATTAGATCAAAAAGTAGAAGTACTATAGAGAATTATTTCGTCAATTAAGATGTCAAATGATTCTCTTTTCTTGTCTTAAAATATAAAAGTTGATATAATTCTTATAGGCTATTATTTAGGAAGAATATAGAAATGAATTTATGTTTTTTGGAGGGAGAAAATGAAAAAAGAATTGTTGAACAAAATGATGTCATACTGTGAAAACAGAGCTCAACCATTAGGCCTTTCTTCTATTGTTACGCAAGAGGTATCCAATTATTGCAAGGAGCACTTTGGGTGTTTTCTACCACTAGAATATGAGGACTTTCTTCACGAAATAAATGGATTTTCCTATGATGGTCATAGTATTTTTTGTTGTTTTAATGAAGATATCGAAAAAAATTTCCCAAGATATGCTTCTTTAGATTTTATTACTATAAACACTAATTTTCAGGAAGGAACAGATATAGGTGATTATCTGCTTCTAGGAAAGTCAAGTTTAGATTATATAGGTTATATAAAAGCTACAAAGAAATATGTTATCATGACAAATGGAACACTAGATCATTTAAAGGAATTTGATAGTTTTCAAGAATTAGTAGTCTGTTTTTTAAATTTACATGAAAAAGAATAGTTATCTAAATATTATTAATTGAAAGAAATTTTATCATATAAAATAAGAAGTTTAGTGAGGAGTATCAATATGGCAAAGAAGAAAAAGAAAAAAGAAGTCAAAAAAAGTTTTGATCATATGGAAGAATTGTATGGAGTATTACTAATACTTTGTGCTATTTTAGGAATGGGAAAATATGGACCAGTAGGAAGATTTATTACTTCGTTTGCTGTCTTTCTATTTGGATCTATTTCTATGATTTTCTTGTTATCTCTTTTAATCATAGGAGGCTATTTAGTAATTGAAAGAAAATATCCTGATTTTTTTACGACTAAATTAGTTGGTATCTATATTTTTACTTTAGGTTTTTTAATTTTAATGCACCGAGAATTTGTTGCTAGTAACAATGGAAATATGATGCTAATCTTTAAAGAAACGATTAATCAGTTAGTAACTGCTTTTCATAGTGTTATGTCAACTGGAACTTTGTCTGATATGTTTGCGGTTGGAGGAGGCATTATTGGAGGAGTATTTGCTATTATTTTTAGTAAATTATTTTCCTATATCGGAATGCAGATAGTAGCATGGACTCTTCTTGGTTTAGGATTTTTCTTATTCGCTGGATTTGCTTTAGTGGATATTATGAAGGAAAAAGTAAAAAATAGAGAACCAAGGGAAAAGAAGGAAAAAGAGGAGAAGAAAAAAGAAGAAGTTAGTACAAAAGGTGTTATTATTAATGATGGTAATGAAGAAGAACCAGTAAAAGAAGAAAAACGTATTAAAATATCAAGTATTGATGAACTTACTAAGGTAGAAACAAAGGAAGAGGATAAAGAAGAATTAGTTGGCACAGATACTACTGATAAAGAAAAAGTAAAACCTACTAGAGTAGTAACTAATAAAGAATATAAATTACCTAGTATTAATTTATTAGATAAACCTAAAAAGAAAGCAAAGGGAACAGATCAAAGTATTATTGAGAAAAATATAACCGTTTTAGAAAATGTATTAAAAGATTTTAAAATAATTGGTAAAGTAGTAGAAGTTCACATTGGTCCTTCGGTTGTTCAATATGAATTAGAGATTGCTAGTGGTACTAGAGTGAATAAAATAACAAGTATCAATCGTGAAATATCATTAGCTCTTGCCAAGAAAGATGTTCGAATTGAAGCTCCTATTCCAGGTAAGAATACAGTAGGTATTGAATTTGCGAATGATACTCCGACACCTGTTAGTTTCTATGAAATAATTAATAGTAGAAAAATGCAAGGAGCGATGGATAAAAAATTAATGGTTCCACTTGGAAAAAGCATAATGGGGGATATTGGTGTCTGTGAAGTCAATAAAATGCCACATTTATTAATCGCCGGTACGACTGGTTCTGGTAAGTCTGTTTGTGTTAATGGAATTATTTGCTCTATTTTGATGCGTGCGAAACCAGATGAAGTAAAACTTATTATGGTGGATCCTAAGGTTGTTGAATTATCTGTTTATAATGGAATTCCTCACTTGTTAAGACCTGTTGTTACCGATCCAAAGCAAGCAGCCATTGCCCTTAAGAAAATGGTCGATGAGATGGAGAGAAGATATAGCGTATTTAGTGATTCGAAAACGAAAAATATCGAAGGATATAATGCTTATGTGGAAAAAGAAAATGCAAAAATAACAGACGAAGAACTAAAAAAAGAAAAGATGCCCTATATTGTCATTATTATCGACGAGCTTGCTGATTTGATGATGGTTGCTGCGAAAGAGGTAGAAGATTCCATATTAAGAATTACCCAAAAAGCTCGTGCCGCAGGAATGCATTTAATTGTGGCAACTCAAAGACCATCTACCGAAGTTATCACAGGATTAATTAAGGCGAATATTCCATCACGTATTGCTTTCTCTGTTGGTTCCGGAATCGACTCTAGGACCATACTTGATCAAACTGGAGCAGAACAATTACTAGGAAAAGGAGATATGTTGTTTTTACCAATCGGAATGAATTCACCGCTTCGAATTCAAGGCTCTTTTATTACAGATGAGGAAATTGGAAGAATCATTAACTATGTAAGTGAACAACAAGAAGTACAGTATGATGATGATATGATGAAGTTGGATGTAGAAGAGACATCGGATAGTGCACCTGCATCTTCTGATGGTGCCGTAGTAGAAGACAAAGACGATCCTTTGTATAATGAAATTGTAGAGTTTGTGGTTAGTAGCCAAAAAGCGAGTGCCTCTCTTCTTCAAAGAAGATTTAAACTTGGTTATAATAGAGCCGCTAGAATTATTGATTTGTTAGAAGAACGTGGAATTATAGGACCTGCGAACGGTTCGAAACCAAGAGAAGTATTAATTCAATTAGATCATAGTGAAGAGTAAAGGAAGCCATGTTTATGACTTCTTTCTTTTTGAAAAATGCTTGGATAAATAGAATAAATTTGCTATAATAAATATGAAAGAAGGTAGAAATATGTCGACAACGCACATTGAAGCAGAAAAGGGCGATATTGCTAGCAAAGTATTAATGCCAGGAGATCCTCTTCGTGCCAAATATATTGCGGATCATTTTTTAGAAGAAGTAAAAGTTGTAAATAATGTTCGAAATATGACAGCTTATACTGGATATTATAAAGGAGAGAAAATCACCGTATTTCCATCTGGCATGGGAATTCCTAGTGTTGGTATTTATGCTTATGAATTATACCATTTTTATGATGTAGAGGAAATCATTCGAATTGGTACTTGTGGTTCTGCCAATCAAGATAGAAAGGTATTAGATGTTATTTTAGCTAGTGAAGCTTATAGCTTATCTACGTTTCCAAAAGCTTTTGATGGTGATAATATGAATTCTATCGAGTCTAGTAAAGAATTAAACGAAAAAATAATAATAGCAGCCAAAGAAAACAGTTACGATTTGCAAATAGGTCCGATTATTACTAGTGATATTTTTGATCCTTATATTGATTTTTCACGTTATATTAAAAATTATCCAGAAGATATTTCTTATTTGGGACTAGAAATGGAAGCCTTTGGACTTTTCTATCTTGCGAAAAAATTAGGAAAAAGGGCATCTGCATTAATGAGTATTGTGGATATTATTGGTAAAAAGGAGTTAGCAGTTAGTAGTGAAGATCGTCAAAATAGTCTAAATGATATGATAAAAATAGCATTAGATGCTATTATATTAAAGTATTAAATAAAAAAAACTATACATAATAAAAAAGAGGTGAATTATGAAATACGTAAAAAAAGATTTAGGAGCTTATAAATTACATTTAATTAAAACAACGAATTTTAAAACCATAAAAATAAGGGTGTCATTCCGAAGTCCTATTGTTAAAGAAGAAATTACACTACGAAATGTTTTATGTAGTTTGTTAACATTATCGACCAAAAAATATCAGACGAAAAGAGACTTGATTATTAAAGGACAAGACTTATATGCAGCAACCATTTCAAGTAGTAATTCTAGGATTGGGAATTATATCAATACGGATATTTTACTAACGGTTCTTCATGATAAATATACAGAAGAGGGGAATTTTAAAAGTGCATTAGACTTTTTATATGATGTAGTCTATGACCCTAATGTTGATGGAAATCATTTTAATGAGGAACAATTAGAAATTGTAAAAAGAAATGCGAAAACTTCTTTAGAGAGTTTGAAAGAAGATGCTAGTTATTATAGTTTACTTCGTCTTTATGAAAATATGGAAGAGGAAGGACCATTATCTTGTAGAATGGCAGGCTATATAGAAGATTTAGATGCGATTGATAGTAAAAATTTATATCAGTATTATAAAAATATGATAAATAAGGATTTGATGGATATTTTTGTCATTGGTGATATTGACTTTCATGAGACAGAAGAAATGATAAAAAGTATTTTCCGAACCAAAACGTTTAAAAAACAAAAACTAGGATATTACTTAGAAGAAAAAAAGCCAAGAAAACATATCAGAACCGTGATGGAGCAAGAAGTAAACAATCAGTCTAAGCTAGCAATTGGTGCAAGATTATGTAATTTAACTAAATATGAGCGAGACTATCCACTCACACTATATAATGTCATCTTGGGTTCTGGTCCGGATTCTAAACTGTTTCGAGAAGTCAGGGAAAAACACTCTTTATGTTATACGATAAATTCAGTACCTAATAAGTTAGATAACATATTAGTAATACGGGCAGGAATTGATAAGAAAAATATTAAGAAGACCGTTTCATTAATCCAAAGTCAAATGAACTTAATGAAAAAAGGAAAATTTAGTGATAAAGATTTAACGATTGCAAAAGAATATTTTCAAACGGCAATGGATAGTATTTTAGAAAGTCAATCTAGCATTATAGAAAGCTATTATATGATGGACCTTGTTGGGTTAGATGATATGGAAACAAGAGTGGAAAAAATGATGGAAGTAACTAGTAATGATATTATAAAAGTTGCTAAAAAGATAAAGTTAGATACTGCTTATTGTTTGGAAGGGGTGAAAGAATGAAAACGGTCGAATTAAAAGGATTAGACAAAACCTGTTTTACAGAAAAACTAAATAATGGGCTAGAAGTTATTTTCATTCCCTATGAGGATAAAAAAAATTATTTTATGACTTATGCTACTAGATATGGTAGTGATACCAATTGTTTTGTTCCCGTAGGATCTAAAAAATTCACTACGGTTCCGAATGGCATTGCTCATTTTTTGGAACATAAAATGTTTGAGCAAGAAGATGGCGTGGATCCTTTCTCCTTCTTCTCAGAAAGTGGAACTGGAGGGAATGCTTCTACTACCTTTACTAGTACTCGCTATATTTGTTATGGTACAAAGGAATTTAAAAAGAATTTAAAATATCTTATTAATTTTGTGAATGAACCTTACTTTACAGATGAAAATGTAGAAAAAGAAAAGGGAATTATCAAAGAAGAGATTAAGATGTATGATGATATTCCGGAGGCCTTTTTAGAAAATAAATTAAGGGAAAATCTTTATCGGGTGGATCCACATCGAATTGACATTGCTGGAACTACCAATGATATTGATCAGATTACGAAAGAAGATTTATATACTTGTTATAACACTTTTTACAACCCAAATAATATGTTTATTATTATTGCTGGTAATTTTAACAAGAAGGATGCCATGGATATTATTAGTGAGACTTTGGGAGAAAAGGAAAATCGAATCGATGAGGTAAAAGTAAAAGAAGTGAAAGAACCAAAAAATGTTCATAAAGACTGTGAGGAGCTATCGATTAATATTAAAGTTCCTAAAATTGGCTTAGGTTATAAATTATTAAAAGAGGATTTCGATATAAAAGATGAGTTAGAACTAGATTTATACTTTTCTATGATTGCTGCTTTACTATTTGGAACATCTTCTTTATTTAGAGAAAGAGTTAGAAATAAACACTTAATGTCTAGTTTTTATTACGAATGGGACTCTACTAAAAATTATAGTAGTCTATTAATATATGCAGAAACAGAAGACCCAGAACTACTAATCGAAGAAGTCCAAAAAGAACTTGATTATATAAAGATTGAGGAAGACGATTTAGAAAGAATGAAAAAAGTATGGATTGCGAACGAAGTAAAGATGATTGATTTTGTAGATACCACAGTTAGCAATGTTTTTGATGATATGATACGATATAAGAAGTTAATTCCAAATAAAGTGGATTTAATACGAAAGATGAATAAGAAAACACTAGATAAAATTCTCGCTAATATGAAATTTAATAATAGAGCAAAAGTAATTTTATTACCATCAAAAATTATTACAAAGGAAAAGTAAACCTTTGTTTTTCTTTGTGATAAAGTGATTGAAAAATACAGAGAACTATGTTATATTTATAATAGGTGATAGTATGAAAAATGTAACAATGAGATTTGATTTATCTCTTTTTCTAGATTTAGTAAAATATGTTTTTGTTCCTGTTTTGATTATTGTAGTAGTTATGGGAATTGCTATTTTTATATATTCTGGATCTATCAAAGAAAAAGATATTAATCGATATAATTATGTTACTAATTTTTGGACTTGCTTATTAGCAAATGTAGTGATAGGTGGACTACTTGCTATTACGATTGGTTTCTCTGTCTCTATAACAAACTCTATGGTAGTTTATCATTTAGTGGATGAAAACAGGACATTTTATTATATTGTAATGGCATTACCATTATTTCCTCTTGCCTTTTTAATTTTGTATATCGTAAAATTCATAAAAGTGGTATTAAGCAAAAAGAAGGATTTAGACTATATTACTTATAAAGTAAAGAAGGGGGATACGTTATATGAGATAGCAAATCGTTATTATACTACAGAGGATGAGATAGAATTAGTCAATAATCTAGCAAGTAATGTACTAAATGTAGGACAAGTATTGAAAATTCCGATTGTATCAAAAGAAGAAAAAGAGGAGTTTAGAAGAAACCACAAATTTGAAGAAGAACCAATAAAAGAACAAAAAAGTGAAACGGTAGATAACTCTAATTTTTTTGAAGAAAATAATCCAAAACCAAAGGAACTAGAATTAGAAAATGATAGGGTTGTCTTACCTCCTCCTAATATCGTAGAGAAAAAGGAAGAAGAAAAAGAAGACATTAATAATGGAATAGAAGAATTGTTTTAGGAGTTTAGCATATGAAGAAAGAAAGAAATCCCATTTTAGTAGTATTGTGTATGATACTACTACTAGCTGTGATTGCATTACCACCAACATTCCGAAAACTAATTCCAAGAGAAGAGATAACAAGTCAAAAAGAAGAAAAAAATAGTATTGCTGTCTTAAAATGTAGTAAAACATTTACAGAAGAACAATATGAGGAGACGACAACAACAAAATATATAAATGGAAAGATATCTACGAATCGAATTCTTTACCAAAAAATAGAAGAATTACCAGAAGACAAGAAAGAAAATACAACTAATGAAAATCAAGGAGGTACTACTGAAATTCCAAGTGATACTCCTAATACGATACCAGAAGTAACAAATCCATCGATAGGAGAAAGTAATAATGGAGTAGAACAGACACCAATCACTTCAGATGTAGAGACTCCTGAAAATAGCGAAAGTAGTGCTTTTAAAACAGTAAATGAGGCACTAGCTTACTTTAAATCACTAAATAATATAAATATAAAAGAAACAGACTCTAAAATAAATATTTTGATAAATAAGAAAAGTATTACCGATAATGCAGATGATATGAAATTAGTGAATTATTTTCAAGATAAAATAAGTGATCAACAATCCTATTATGAAAGTATTGGTTATACTTGTAGCATATTAGAATCTTAAAAAAGGAAATAGGATAGGTACCAGTATTACTTTAAAAATATAAAATCAAGAGTGAAGGAGGAAAATTCATTATTACTCTTGATTTTTACTATGCAAGCACCAAAAGAAGTTATTATATAAATGAATTTAGACAAGAATTCACATTTTTTCTAAGGAGATTCATTTTCATATATAAATAGGAGAGAAAATATGAAGAAGTTTTTAAAAAAGTATGGCATATATATAGGAATCTTTATTTTTACGTTTTGTTTTTACGAATTTTTTAATTTTAAAAATGCTTATGGAGATCCAATGAATAACTATTGTTTTAGTTATGCGATAGCAAGAGGGGAGGTTCCTTATTTAGATTTTAATACCATCTCAACTCCACTTTATGCTTTTCTTATGTCCATTGGATTGTTATTTTTTAATAATTATGTGATGTTCATTTTAGAGCAGAGTTTACTGGTTACCATTATGTGTTACTTTTTATATTCTTTATATGGAAAGAAAAGTTATTTATTATTAGTAGGGGTTAGTCTCTTTGGTTTTTTAGGAGTAGAACCCACTTATAACTTTATGGCCTTTTTCATTTTGATTTTCTTACTTTTTCTAGAAAAGAAACAGAAAGATAAGGACTATTTAATTGGTTTTGTGATGGGACTTGGATTTCTAAGTAAGCATACCGTAGGCATTTTATTATTTCTTTTACCGACACTCAAATACTATAAAAACAGAGAGAAAATCAAGAAGAGAATGCTTGGATTTTTCATCCCTATCATAATCTTCTTCTTCTATTTGCTTCTTACAGGTTCTTTGTATTCTTTTATCGATTTATGTTTCTTGGGCCTCTTTGATTTTACGGAAAAGAATGGGAATTTTTTTGATTTTTATACTTTTATTAGTTTACTTTGTCTTATTCTTTCTATTATCACAACAATAAAAAATAAAGAGGATATTTCTAACTATTATTTATTGGCTGGTTTCTCTTTTGTTGTACCACTGTTTAATTTTCATCACTTTTCTATCTATTTTCTATGCTTTCTGCTACAACTTTTGCCTTTAATAAAAAATTGGAACTTATCATATTCGATATTGTCTATCGTAACAGCTTTTCTTTTTAGTGCCATTACAGTAATTAATATTTACATTTATTTAAAACCAACATTTTGTTCTGAATTTAATCACTTTCAGTATTCTTTAAAAGGAGAGTTAGATTATGAGGAGTCTCTAGAAAATTATAAACTGTTTGATAGGTATCCTAATTCTCTAATTCTATCTTCTGAGAAAAGACTTTATGATATTTCACGTAATAGAAAGATAGATTACTATGATGCTTTCTTTTATGGAAATTTCGGTTATCATGGTAGTGAGAAGATGATAGAGAGTATTAAAAAAATGCATCAGCGTTATGTGATTTTAGATAAGAAGGATTATCATGCAGAATTTGACAATCAATTTGATTTAAAAATAGCTAATTATATTATAAATAATACGAAATATATAAAAACAGAACGTCATTATGATATCTATTATTTAGAATGACTTTCCTACCATTCTTCTATTTTGGTTGGGTTTCATTTGACTTTTTCTAAAATAAGTGTACTATATAACTGGTATTTAAAATATCCTTTTACCAGTTTATAGGAGGCAGTATATGATAACAGAAGAAATGTTAGAAATCATTCATAAGGTAGATAAATCTTGGCCAAAAGATTATATCGTTCGTTACTTATATGTTAAGTTAGCACCTTTTTTCGAAAGAGATTTAGGATATTTTTTAGCTTCGGATGAAGAAAAGTACGAACAATATCAAAGCGGTTTTATTAAGAATGGAAGACATATTGTTTGTAGCACACTAGCAGATTTTTATGTTTCTCTTTTTGAAAGTTTTGGAATAAAAGCTTGGAAGACGGCAGCCAATAGTGCAAAAGTACCATTATTTGTTGTTATCGTAGAAGGAGATAGGGGCTTATTTTATCTCAATCCATTAGGTGATTTATTTCATAATCAATATGGACTCAGGCCAACTGAATTTGGTGTGATTCCTCATTATAAAACTCTAAATAGAAAATATCCAAACTTAATGAAATTATCTCCTAGTTATCTAGAAAAAATCGATGATAACTTATCGGTTTATCCCAATCATATTCCTTTAAATAATTTCTTTTCCCTTCTTCATAAAGAGATGACAGATCGTAATACAGTTAGTCAATATTTTGATATGGATAAGAAGGATTTAGTAGGGTTATTTGTTGCAAGAATGGAATTCGCTAATGATTATTTAATCAATTTAGGATGTGTTCGGGGACCATTTGAAAGAATTCAACTTTATTTATTTCTAGAAAATCAATTGTTCTTTGGATTTGAAAAAGATAATATCACTATCAAGATAGACAAAGAAGACGAAGAACATAGAAGATTGATTGATTATTGCTTAACGGATAAGATTACGAATAAAATCATTTATAAAGCTGGTTTTACAGAAGAAAGAAAAGAAGATAAAACTTTCGTCTTAAAAAGAAGGATTTAGGAATAGATGCGTGGTATAATAGAAAAAAGATGATGGGAGGTATTGAAGTATGAAGATAAAATATCATTTAGAAAAATGTGATTCTAAAACAAAGGCTAGACTAGGAAAAATAGAGACAAATTATGGAACGGTTGAGACACCTATGTTCATGCCAGTGGGGACAAGGGCAACGGTAAAAGGTCTTACGCCAGAACAGGTGAAGGATTGTGGAGCAGGTATTATTCTTTCGAATACCTATCATTTATGGTTAAGGCCAGGGGAGAATGTAGTTGCTTTATCAGGAGGGCTTCATCAGTTTATGAATTATGATGGTCCAATATTAACGGATAGTGGTGGATTTCAAGTATTTTCTCTTGCTAAAAATAAAGAAAAAGATATTACCGAAGAGGGGGTTCATTTTAAAAGCCATATTGATGGTAAGGACTTGTTTTTGACTCCCGAAAAATCGATTGAGATTCAAAACAAATTAGATAGTGATATTGCTATGATGTTTGATGAATGTCCTCCTGCATCAGCATCACATGAATATTTAAAAAATAGCGTTGAAAGAACACTTCGGTGGGCAAAAAGAGGAAAAGCAGTTCATAATAATGAGAATCAATCTATTTTTGGGATTGTTCAAGGAGGGGCTCATCAGGACTTAAGAAAGTTTTCTGCGATAGAAACTGTAAAACTTGATTTTGATGGCTATAGCATTGGTGGAGTGGCAAACGATGGCGAGTCAAAGGAAGATATGTATAAAGCGATTGACTATTCGATACCTTATTTACCAGAAAACAAGGTAAGATATTTAATGGGAATAGGGGATCCGATTGATATTATTGAGGGTGTCATTAGAGGTGTTGATATTTTTGATTGTGTTTTACCTACTAGAATTGCTCGCCATGGTCAGGCATTTACTCATACTGGCAAAATTAATTTGAATAATGCTAAATATATAGAAGACTTCACTCCTGTTGATGAAGAGTGTGATTGTTATACTTGTAAAAACTATACAAGAGGGTATATTAGACATCTGATTTCGACGAAAGAATCTTTAGGTGGAACTTTACTTTCTATTCATAACATTCGATTTTTAATTAAGTTAACAGAAGAGCTTAGAGAAGCAATCAAAGAAGATCGCGTCTTAGAATATAGAGAACAATTTATCAATAAATATAAAAAAACTACCAAAGATTAATTTGGTAGTTTTTATCTTTAAAATTTACGATATAAGCCAACTACTTTACCAAGTATTGTGACATTATCTAAGATAATAGGATCCATCGTATCATTTTCAGGTTGTAGTCGAAAATAACCATTTTCTTTATAAAAAGTTTTAACCGTTGCTTCATTGTTCTCCGTCATAGCAACCACAGTATCTCCGTTTTTTGCTGTATTTTGTCTTTCTACAATTAGTATATCATTATCATAGATTCCAACATTAATCATACTTTCACCACTGACTTTTAAAGTAAATATTTCTTTTTTGTTACTAACTAAGTTAGAAGGTAAATTAAAATATTCATCTGGTGTTTCAATGGCTTCAATTGGTGTACCTGCTGTCACTTTCCCAAGTAATGGAACAGATATCACATCTTCTTCTTTTTCTACAAATTCATTTGGAACTAGTAATTCTATGGTTCTATTCTTGCTACTTCCTTTTCTAATATATCCTTTTTCTTCTAACTTTTTTAAATGAAAATGAATGGTTGCAGGGGAATGTAATTCTGCGAGTTCTCCAATTTCTCTAACAGTAGGCGGATAACCATTTTTTGCAAGTAGTTTTTTTAAAACTTCAAGTATAAATTTTTGTCTTTCCGTGAGTTTTTCCATACTTGACCTCCTTATGTCTTTATCGTATCATTAATTGATAAAAAAGTCAAACAAATGTTTAAAATGATATTGACACGAACAATTGTATGATATATAATAGATTTAACAAAAGAAAGGAGTAATGTGGAATGATTAAAATAATTAAAGGAGGTATTTGTATCTCTATTATCTATTTATTTGCTATTGGATGTACCTTACTTGTAAGTAGTAGAATTCAAGAAATTGATGCTAGTAATCAGTTAAGAAATTCAAATTCTTCCTTATCGATAAAATTAAAAGGATAATCATCCTAATTTATGGTATAATGAAATAGGTGAGAAGTATGAAAAAAGTTATTTTAGTAGATGGAAACAATCTATTATTTAGAAGTTATTATGCAACTGCATATCAGGGTACTATTATGAGAAATTCGAAAGGATTTCCAACGAATGCCTTATATGGATTTATCAATATGATATCAAAAATTATCAAAGAGGAAGAACCTAAATATATTTTAGTGGCTTTTGATAAAGGAAAGACATTCCGACATGATAAATACGATACTTATAAAGCGGGGCGTGCTACCATGCCTGAAGAGTTAAAACAACAATTTCCGAAAGCAAAAGAAGTGTTGGATGCTATGGGGATTAAACACTTTGAAATTGATCAATATGAGGCGGATGATATCATTGGTACGGTTGCGAAAATCGTAGACTTAGAGGATGAATTTATTGCTACAATAGTTAGTAGTGATAAAGACTTATTACAATTAATTAGTGATGAAGTGGATGTAAAATTATTAAAAATGACTGGTTTTATACGTATGGATAAAGAGGAATTCAGAAATACCTATCAAGTAGAGCCAAAAGGAATGGTGGATTTAAAAGCGTTGATGGGAGATAGTAGCGATAATATTCCTGGAGTAAAAGGAATTGGAGAAAAAACAGCTATCAATTTACTTAGTAAATATCAAACTTTGGATAATCTCTATGCCCATATCGATGAGGTTACTGGTAAGACAAAAGAAAAATTATTAAATGATAAGGAAAATGCTTATATGAGTTATGACTTAGCTACTATTTATCGAGATGTTCCTCTTGATTTCACTCTAGAAGATTTAAAATATGGTGGTATCAATCAAAAAGAATATATTGACATTTTAAAAGAGCTAGAGTTTAAATCTCTTTTACGTAAAGTGGGAGAAATAGAAAAAGAAGAGGAATGCCCAAAAATAGATACTGTCCCAACTCTTGAGTTAACAGAAAAAGATATTTCAGAATTTTCTAACAAAAAGGAATTTGCTTATTATATTGAGATGGATGGGTTTATCTATAGTAAAGCAAATATCTTAGGGATTGGTATTTATGATGGAGAGTATGGATATTTTATAGAGAAAGACAAAATAGAAGAGTATAAAGAAATTTTTTCTTCTATGTATAATAAATATACTTATGATTTGAAAAAAAATATTGTAGTTTTAAATTCTTTATCTATAAAAGAAAAGAATACTTGTTTTGATGTGATGATTGCTGCTTATTTATTAAATGAAAACGTAAATGATGACATTGCGTATTTAGCAAATTCTTTAGGCTATCCAATTGCTTTATTTGAAGATACCTATGGTAGTGAGAAAAAAAGAAAAAATGTTCCTTTCGAAACTATAAAGAAGCAAGTAATGGAAAAGGCAAAGTTTATTTATGAAATAAAAGACAACCTTTTTAATAGATTAAAAGAAGATAATGAGTTATCTTTATTTGAAGATATCGAAATGCCACTTTCTAGAGTTTTAGCAGATATGGAGATGACAGGAGTATTCGTTGATAAATCTTATTTAGAACATATTGCGGAAGAATTAAAAGATAAAATAGAACAGTTAATAAAAGATATTTATCAAGATGCAGGTGAGGAATTTAATGTTAATTCACCAAAACAATTAGGTGATATTCTATTTAGAAAACTTAGTATTCCATATCCAAAGAAATTGAAAGAAGGAAAAAGTTATTCAACTAGCAAAGATATACTAGATAAAGTAATTGATTTTCATCCTATTATTTCTAAGGTATTAGAACATCGCACTTTAACAAAGTTATATAGTAATTATGCTGTGGGACTTATTAATGAAATTAGAGAAGATGGTAGAATTCACACCATATTTACTCAGACCTTGACAAGAACAGGTAGATTATCTAGTATTAATCCCAACTTACAAAACATTCCAGCAACACAAGAGTACTCAAAATTAATTCGTTCTGCTTTCATTGCAGATAGCAACTCTTATCTTTTGTCTAGTGATTATTCACAAGTAGAGCTTCGTATTTTTGCTGCATTATCCAACGCAGATAACTTAATAGAAGCCTTTAATAAGGGGATAGATATACATACCAAAACTGCTTCTGATATTTTTCATGTTCCTATAGAAGAAGTGACAAAAGATATGAGAAGAACGGCTAAAGCGGTTAACTTTGGAATATTATATGGAATTAGTAGTTTTGGACTTTCCGAAGATTTAGGAGTCGATATTAAAACGGCAAAAGAGTTTATTGATAATTACTTAACTACTTATCCAGGAATTCAAGAATATATGAGTCAAGAAAAAGAAGATGCTTATAAGAATGGTTATGTAACAACCATAATGAATCGAAAAAGAGTGATAGAAGAATTACAGAGTAAAAATTATATGATAAGAAGCGGAGGAGAGCGTATCGCTTTAAATACTCCTATCCAAGGAAGTGCTTCTGATATTTTGAAAAAAGCCATGGTAGAAATATATGATGAATTCAAAAAAAGAGGATTAAAAAGTAAAATGTTAATTCAAGTGCATGATGAATTAGTGTTTAATGTAGTAAAAGACGAATTAGAAGAAGTCAAGGAAATCGTAAAAGACACGATGGAAAACACCTATCAGTTAAGTGTTCCTCTAAAAGTGGAAATAGAATATGGTAATAATTGGTATGAAGCAAAATAGTTAGAAAAGAGGTCATATTATGCCTGAAAAACCAGAAGTAGTAACCGTTGTTAAATCATTGAAAAGAAAAATCATAGGGAAAAAGATAATAGAGGTCGAAATCTTATGGGACAATATAATTGAAAATCCAACACCAAAAGAATTTAGGGAAGGTTTACTAAATCAAAAAATAGAAGATATTACTACTAGAGGCAAGTGGATTGTATTTCATCTAACAAAAAAGATTTTATTAATTCATTTAAGAATGGAAGGAAAGTTTTTCTTTCGTATTAAAGGAAATCCTATCAATAAACACGAACATGTCATTTTTACTTTTGATGACAATAGTCAAATGCGATTTCACGATGTTAGAAAATTTGGAAAGATGCATTTATTAGATAAAGATAATTACTTAACCACATTACCATTAAAGGAAATTGGTTATGAGTATAATGATTGTAATTTAACTAGTTCTTATTTGCAAGATAAGTTAAAAAAGAAAAGTGTCCCTATTAAAACAAGTTTATTAGATCAATCCATTATTGCGGGAATTGGTAATATTTATGATGATGAAATTTTATATTTGAGTAAAATTAATCCAAACAGAAAATCAAATACCATTACGGAAAAAGAATGTGGAACTATTATCCAAAATACAAGAGAAGTGTTAGATCGTGCGATAGAATTTGGTGGAACGACGATAAAAAGCTTTACTTCTAGCGAGGGAGTACATGGGCTTTTTCAGCAAGAATTGTTAGTACATGGAAAAAAAGATGAGTTATGTCCAAAATGTAAGACTCAAATTCAAGTGATAAAAATAAATGGGCGGTCAACTTATTACTGTCCAAAGTGTCAAAAATAGCATAAAATGTTTGTGTTTTGATACCATTTATGATATATTAACAACGTATGGTTAAAGGAGGAGAAGTAAATGAAAAAAACAAAAATTGTTTGTACAATTGGACCTGCTAGTAATGATGCCGATACGATGGAAAAAATGGCATTAGCAGGAATGAATGTTGCAAGAGTTAACTTTACACATGCAACAATAGAGGAAAGAGAATTAGTAGCAGCTTCTGTTCGTGAGGTTAGAAAAAGAACAGGAATTAATGTTGCTATCTTATGGGATACCAAAGGACCAGAGTTTCGTAATGGTGTACTAGAAGGAGATTCTATTGAATTAATTCCCGGAAATATTATAAAATTAGTAAAAGAGGATATTGTTGGTAATCAAGATAGAATTACAGTGAACCATCCTGAAGCTCTTGATTCTATTGAGGTGGGTGATATCGTTTCTTTTGAAAATGGAAAAATGACTTCAGAAGTTGTTGATACAGATCCTGAAGGAGGAGTTTCTTGTAGGATTATTAACGGAGGAATTCTTGGTAATCGCAAGAGTATGAGTGTTCCAGGAAAAGCTCTAGATATTCCTTATGTTAGTGATTTAGATCGAGCAGATATTAAATATGCTTGCGAACACGGTGGAGAATATCTTGCTATTTCGTTTGTATCTACGAAAGAAAATGTATTAGAAATTAAAGAACTTCTAAAACAACATCATCGTGAAGATTTACAAATTATTTGTAAGATTGAGAATCAATTAGGAATTGACAATCTAAGAGATATCTTAACTGTAGCAGATGGAGTAATGATAGGTCGTGGTGATTTAGGTACTGAGATTCCATCGGAAGAAGTTCCACATGCTCAAAAATTAATGATTCAAATATGTCGTGAGATGGGTAAAGTTGTTATTACAGCAACCGAAATGCTTGAAACAATGATGGAAAATGCTAGACCAAAAAGAGCAGAAACATCTGATATTGCTAATGCTGTATTAGATGGTACCGATGCTGTTATGCTAAGTGGAGAAACCACAATTGGAAAACATCCAGTGGAAACCGTTCAAGCAATGGCTGATATCTGTGAAGTAGCAGAACGTTATGCCTCTTTCAATTATATTTCCGAAAAGATGTCTGCAGATACGATTCAATGTGCGATTGCAGAAGATGTGGTGGAGAGTTGTAATAAACTAGATGCCAAATTGGTTTGTGCAGCAACAATTAGTGGTAGAACAGCTGCTATTATTAGTAACTTAAAACCAAAGGCACCAATCTTAGCTCTATGTCCTGATGAAAAAACGGGTAGAAGGCTTGCTCTTAACTGGGGAGTATATTCTAAAAAATTAGATGTTTGTAACTCAACAGATGAAGTATTAGAACGTAGTGTAGAGTGTGCAAAAGAATTTGTGGATTTAAATAAAGGAGATAAGGTGATTCTTACAGGAGGATTCCCTAATACGGATAACAAGAGAACGACAAACTTAATGAAGATTGAAGTAATCGACTAAAAAGATGGAGAGCTTTCTCCATCTTTTTATATTGTTTCATTGTCTTCTAATAATATCTCATGGATTTCTTCTTCTAATGAATTAAGATAGGTTTCCTCAATTCTATCAACACGGCATTTTTCAGCTTCGATAATAGAATTGATTTTTTTAGAAGCTTCTTCCATTTCATCATTGATGACAACATAGTTATATTTAGTTACTTCGTTGATTTCACGATAGGCAGTTTTAAATCTTTTCAATATTTTTTCTTTTGTCTCTGTATTTCTTCCTTCCAATCTTCTTTTTAATTCTCTCATACTTGGTGGTAGAATAAATATAAATAGAGCATCTTTTCTAATTTCTTTTATTTTTAAAGCACCTTGAATTTCAATCTCTAATATGACATCAATTCCATTTTCTAGCTTTTCTTCGATAGTACTTTTAGGAGTACCATAATAATTACCAGAATATTCTGCATATTCTAAAAAGTAATCTTCTTCTATTTTTTTCTCAAACTCTTCTTTCGTAACAAAATTGTATGTTTTTCCTGGAATATCATTGTCTCTTATTTGTCTAGATGTTGTTGAAAGCGATAACCATAGATTTAAATCGGTACTTTCTAATAATTTCTCAATTACGCTTCCCTTACCGCATCCACTAGGACCAGATATTACAATTAGTTGTCCTCTATTTTTCATTCTTTTCATTTTCTATTCCTCCTAAATGATTCTTATATTCTTCTTCTGTTAAGTTTTCTTTCTTTATTAAGTCATATATGCTAGTTGTATATAACTCAAAATCTAACATTTCTGAATAATTTCTTTCAAATTTACTCAATACTTTGATATCAATCTCTTTTTTTACTCGATTTAGATAACTTCTTCCCTTATTATTAAATCCTAAGATTCTAATATATTCGATTTTTCTATTTTCTTTTGCAAACTCTTTTTTGAATCCTACTAAAATATGTAATAACATTCTAGAGATTTTGTTATAAGTGTATCTTTTGGTTTTTATTCTATCCATTAGTTCCTGATAACTATGACAACTAGGGATTTCTTTTTTTAATTTATTTTCAATTCCTTCATCTACAGTTTGATAGATAGATAAGTCACTATCCGTTAGAATCTTATATTTCAATACGTCAAAATAATCTTCTATAAAATGGAATGGTTGAAGATAGGGAAGAACAAAATCAGGAACGGTATCTTTTATCTTTTTTCCTTCCTTTAAAGCTTTTCGAATGGCAGTAGCACTAGAAAGACTATGTATTGTTTTATCGTGATAATCCGTAGTTCTTTTGATGCAGAATGGTTTTATCCTATAATTATTTTTTAAAATAGTTTTGATATAACTGATGCCTAATAAATCATTTGGGGTATTAACTTTTTTCTCAGTTAAATCGTATATTGCATTTGAAATTGCGGTAGGATAGTTATGACCAAATTTAGAATATATTTTTACTAATTTTTCAAATTCCTCATTTTCTATCTGGCATTTGGCAATGATTTCTAACTCTTCTAAACAATTTGATTCACTTCCAAACACTAAGTGATTCACTTTCAATTTTTCTAATAGGGTAACGGCACCATAACTAAATAAATCAGCCGATTGTGTTGCGAAGATAAAAGGTAGTTCGACTACTAAATCTACTCCAGCCTTTAGGGCAACTTCACTCTTTTTCCACTTATTTAGGAGGGAAACTTCCCCTCGTTGCGTAAAGTTACCACTCAAAACTAAGATAATTTCTTCATTTGGAAACTGTTCTTTTATTTTGTTTAGTTGATACAGATGCCCATTATGAAAGGGATTATATTCCGCAATGAGTCCAACAGCCATAACACACCACCTCTTTTAGTTAGCTATAATCATATCACAAAAGAAGAAGAAAAGAAAGCAGTTTTTGTCGAAGTAAAATTTCTTTTTCCTTGTTTTCGCTAAGATTTAATGTTAGAATGAATATAAGAGGGTGAGGAAATGGTAAGTTTTATGACCAAAAGTTGGTTGGATAAAATTCCAAATTTGGATAAGAATAGACTAAAACAGTTTTCGATAGAAAAAAGAATGCAAACATTGAGGCATAGAACTAGGAAAATGAATCAGGAGCAACTTTCTTATATTTTTGAAACATTTGATAAAGAGATGAACCAGCACTATGAATTTTCAATCGCTGATATTTGTAATATTATTGATTTAAAACTACAAATAATTGCTTCTAATGAAATGAAAATATTCGATATCGAAAAGTTATATTATATAATAAAGAGTCCGGAATGGTGCCAGGAGTTAGTGGATAAATATATGGATTCTCATAACAATAGTAGTTTTGTAGAAGAGGATTCTGTTCTAAGTTTTATACATACCATATTAGGGAACAGTCATTCGATTGCAACTTTTTTTGAAGCTTTATTAGATTGTAATGACTTGAAAATTATTTCTCATCAAAATATCATGTCCTCTATCATAGATTTAGGTGCTGATAAATTTTTACAACTGGTACAGTCCAATCATCGTTCAGATGAAAAAATGGAGCTTTTAACCTGTCTTACGAATGACTTTCGTTATGACTATGTCAAAAAAATATCTTGTTCTGACTTTTCTTCTGTTATGGATTGTGCATTAGGTAACAAAAGGTATCTTCATGAGAGATTACTTTTACTTAAGTATTCGGTAGTAGAAGACGAAGAAAATACCTATATCAATCAGGATATTGTAAAAAATATTAGTGAATTACCTGACTTTTTACTGGATGAAATAAAATCTGGTGAAAGAATAGAAGAATATGGAGATTTCATAAAATCGATTAGTAAAAAGCAGGATTATTTTGTCATTAATGAGGTAAGGGAAACCCCTCTATTACATCAATCTTGTATTAGGGATATCTTTTTTAGTAAAAACTTTTATCAACTAGAGTATATGATGAGATTGATGATTATAAGAGATTTATGTTCTAAGAAAAGACAAACAATGGACGAGGACGAAACGGAAATTTTTGATAAGAAACTTAACTTTCTTCTTTTTGATGAATTTGATGGTCAAGAGGGTTTTGTTTCTTTTCTAGATAATTATTTTATATTAGATAAAATATTGTTATTTATTCGTGATGCTTCCTCTTCAAAGGAATTAGACAAAAAAATATATTGGTTAATAGAAAGACGTAAAGAAATCAAAGAGGGCACACTTTATACAAATATTTTGAATCAACAATACGAAGAAGCAAAAGATGGAAAAGCTTATCAGAAAAAGAGGTGAAAATAAAATGCTTGATTTATCTTTTATTGAAAAATTAGAAATTCACAAAGTAGTAACCATTCCAAAGAGTTATTACCAAAATACGAAAGTACTGGAATTAAAGGATATTAAAGTGGATGGCTTCTTTTCTTATGAAGAGGAAGAAGAAATACATGCAAAATTCGATATTAGTGGGGTCATGATACTAGAAGATGACATTTCTCTAGAACCTGTAGAGTATCCATTTTCTATTTTCTATGATGATATTTTGGAAGAAAACTTAAAAAATGATAAAAATAGTCTTGATTTATTTGAGTTTTTGTGGGAAAATATTGTACTAGAGGTTCCCATGAAATTTACAAAGGTTTCCAATCTAGACGAAATTCATGGGGATGGCTGGAAATTAATTAGTGAAGAGGACCATAAATCAGAGAAGAATCCCTTTGCTGATTTATTAAAAGACTTTGATAAAAAGGAGTGATAACAATGTTAAGCTTAAATATTCAAATGTTTGCTGTACCAGATCATAAGGTATCAAAAACAAGAAAAAGAATGAGACAAGCCCATAAAGCAATGACAGCACCAACGATGACAAAATGTCCATCATGTGGTGAAATGATTAAGCCACATAGAGTATGTTCAAAATGTGGTAGTTACAAAAAGCAAACCATAATGGAATCAAAAGAAGCAGAGTAAATACTTCTTTTTTTTTGTCTTTTTTGATAAAATAAAGATGGTGATATTTATGCTTGAAAAAGAGAATTTAGAAAATACAGTAGTAGTATGTCCAAACGATATAAAAAAAGAAATCTTACAAAAGAAAAAGACTTTAACACATACAAAATTTATGACAAAAGAGGAATATAAAAGACGTTACTTTTTTTCTTATACCAACCAAACACTTCACTATTTAATGGAAAAGTATGGATATATTTTAGAAGTTGCTAGAATGATGGTAGAAGAGTTATATGTCATCGATTTAGAAAAAACTTATCATAGTAGGAAACTGATAAAACTGCAGGAGTTGAAAAAAGAATTAGTAGAAAATAACTATTTAATTTTTGATCCTATTTTTCGAAAGTATATTGAAAATAAGAAAGTCATAGTATATGGCTATTATCTTCTAGATCAATACGAAGAGGAAATGTTTCAACAAGCAACGATTTTAAAAGAAGAAAAAAGAGAAATCCATCCTACTGTTTTTTGCTGTCAAACACTAGAAGAAGAAGTTATTTTTGTTATTGAGAAAATAATAGAGCTCTATCAAAGGGGTGTATCTCTTTCTAATATCTATTTAGCAAATGTAACAAGAGAATATCATTATAGTATAAAAACTCTTTTTGAAAAGTTTCATCTTCCTATTCATCTTAATAGGAAAGATTGTATTTATGGTACCAATATTGTCAAAGAATACTTAAAAAGTGGTACTTTACCAGGATTTACGAATGAAGTCGTAATAAAACTAATGGATGCGGTTAACTCTATCGTTGATGTAATAGAAAGTAAGCATTATCAAGAATTCTTAATTGACAAATTAAAAAATACCTATTTATCTTCTAAACAGTATAAAAACGCAGTTAATATTTTGGATACGTTACGGCCCTTAGATGAAGAATCTTACTTGTTTGTATTAGGTCTTAATCAAGATGTATTGCCCAAAATACATAAGGACTTAGACTACATTAATGATTCTCTAAAAAAAGAGGTTCCTTTATATTCCTCTTCTTACAAAAATAAATTAGAAAGAGAATATTTAGAAATTGTTTTATCGAATACCAAAAATATTTTTCTCTCTTATAAAAAAGAAAGTAATTTTCAAGAATATTTAAAATCTAGTATCTTATCTGATTTAGAATGGAAAGAAGTAAACTATCAATTAGGATATTCAAATAGTCATTTATATAATCAATTATTACTTGGTCATATGCTTGATCAATATGATAAATATGGAGAAGAAAATATCTATTTAAAACCATTATATCAAACGTATCCTACCATTCCTTATAAGACTTATCAAAATACTTTTACAAAAATCAATCACTCTAACTATTTAAACTATATAGGAAATAAACTAACTCTTAGTTATACTTCTTTTAACAGATATCAATTATGTAATTTTAGTTATTATATTAAATATGTATTAAAACTAGATTTATTTCGAGATAACTTTAATACCTTAGTAGGCAATTTATTCCATTATATGTTTTCCGTATGTTATTTAAATTATTTTCATTTCGAAAGAGAATGGGATAATTATTTAGAAAAATTAGAACTCTCTTCCAAAGATTCTTTCTTTTTGAACATTCTAAAGGAAGAATTAAAAAAGGATATTGAAATTTTAAGAAATCAGGAAGAATATACAACGTATCCTAATAAGTTATATGAGAAAAAAATAAAGGTAAAGGTTCCAAATTATATTCCAACTACTTTTACCGGAAATATTGATAAGATAATGTATAAAGAAGAACAAAAAGACACGTTATTAAGTATTATTGACTATAAAACAGGAACACTCCATACAAATATTTGTAATATGAAATATGGACTCGATATGCAACTTCCTATCTATTTATATTTAGTTTATGATTCTAACCTTTTTTCAAATATTAAATTTAGTGGAATTTATTTACAAAAAGTATTAAATGGTATTTTAAAATATAAAAAGAATATAGAAATAGAAGAGGAATATAAAAAGAATTTAAGATTAACAGGATATACCACGAATCATCAGGAAAGGTTACGTCTTTTTGACCAAACCTATGAAAAAAGTGAATATATTAAGGGAATAAAAATAACAGGAAAAGAAGAGTTTGATAAACGTGCCAAACTATTAAGTGATGAGGAATTTAGTGGTATTATTGATTATACAAAAAATTTAATTTCGAAACAAAGTAAAGAGATATTAGAAGGAAATTTTACGATTAATCCAAAAGTGATGGATCATCAAAATTTGGCATGTGAAAACTGTAAATATAAAGATTTATGTTTTAAGACAAGTGATGATGAAGTAGTCTTAGAAAAACAAAAGGATTTATCTTTTTTAGGAGGGAATAACAATGGCTAATACATGGACCGAAGAACAGTTAATGGCAATTGAAAAAAGTGGTACTAATATCATTGTTTCAGCAGGAGCAGGTTCTGGCAAAACCGCAGTCTTATCCGAACGAGTATTACAAAAGGTATTACAAGGAACTTCTATCAATGAATTTCTAATCATGACATTTACGAATGCCGCAGCAAAAGAGATGAAAGATCGAATTCGTAAGAAATTAAAAAAAGAACATTTAGAAGATCAAGTGAACTTAATCGATTCTGCCTATATTACTACCTTTGATAGTTTTTCTTTAAGTTTAGTGAAGAAATATCATTATCTGTTAAATATGCCCAAAAACATTTCGATAACAGATGCTTCTTTACTTACTATTTTAAAAAAGAAAATAATGGAAGAAGTATTTGAGGAGTACTACTTACGAAACGATGATGAAAAGTTTAGAGAATTTATCCACCATTTTTGTACCAAAGACGATGACAAATTAAAAAAATTATTGATAAAATTAAGTGATACTTTGGATATGAGAATGGATGCCGATTACTACTTAGAAAATTATATTTCAAACTATTATCAAGACAAAATTATAAATGATAATATTAAACAGTTTTATCAAGAAATAAAATTATTAATTGGTACCATGGAAGAAGATATGGATATCCTTTCCCATCACTTAGATAGTGATACTACAGAGAAGTTCTATCAAAAGTTAAATCCTCTTTTTTACAGTAAGAATTATGATGAAGTAATCCAAAATATTCCAGATGCTAGATCGTTACAGTTACCTAGAAATCTAGAGGATGAAGAGGCCAAAGAAATCAAAACCAAGATGGGGTCTACTTTGACTTCGATTAAGGAAATGTGTATTTGTGATAATAGTGATCAAATCAAAAAAGAGTTAAAAGCAACAAAAGAGGATGTAGAAATTATTTTGACCATTATAAAGAAATATCGTACTCGTTTACAAAAAGCGAAAAAAGAAGAAAATAAGAATTCATTTTTAGATATTAGTAAACTAGCGATTCAGTTAGTAGAAGAGAACGAGGAAATTAGAGAAGAATTAAAGAGTAGTTTTAAAGAAATTATGCTAGATGAGTATCAGGACACGAATGATATTCAAGAGTACTTTGTCTCTTTGATTAGTAATCATAATGTTTATATGGTCGGAGACATTAAACAATCGATTTATCGGTTTCGTAATGCCAACCCTTATATCTTTAAAAATAAATATGATGAGTATACGATAGGGAAAGAGGGGTTAAAAATTGATTTGTTAAAAAACTTTCGCTCTAGAGACGAAGTTTTGAATAATATTAATTTAATCTTTAATGACTTAATGGATGATAGGATAGGGGGAGCAGACTATAAAACCTCTCATCAAATGGTATTTGGAAACTTTTCTTATCATAAAGAAGGAAAAACAGAGCAAAATTATGATTTTGAAATCTTTTCTTATGATGATATTGATTCTAACTTTACCAAAAGTGAAAAAGAAATCTTTTTAATTGGAGAAGATATTAAAAAGAAAATAAAGAGTCATTACCTTATCTTTGATAAAGATGAAAAGATAAAAAGAGAAGTATCCTATCGTGATTTTGTTATTTTATTAGATCGAAGTAGTGACTTTGATTTATATAAGAAAATATTTGAATATTTAAATATTCCTCTTACCCTTTATAAAGAAGAGGAAGTAAAGAATCATAACGATATCTTTCTAATTAAAAACATTTTAAAAATGATACAAGCGATTGACAAGGAAGAATACAAAGAAGAGTTTCAATATTGCTTTTTCTCTTTGGGGAGAAGTTTCTTATTTCATATTGATGATGAGGTGTTATTTGATTATTTTTATAAAGAAAACTTCAAAGATAGCGTTATTTTTGAGAAATGTTTGAAGTTATATGATTACTATTATGAGATATCCTTTAAAGCCTTCTTTTTAAAATTATTAGAAATCTTTCAATGGGAAGAGAAACTAATAACAATAGGAAATGTGGAAATTGGAAGAAAGCGATTAGAGTACTTTTATAACTTAGCAGAATCATTAGAAAATATTGGGAAAACGGCAGAAGATTTTATTGCTTATCTAGAGGAAATATTAGAAAGTGAAGATAAGGTGTCTTTTTCCTTGAATCACAGTGATAGTAATTCGGTAAAAATTATGACGATTCATAAATCAAAGGGCTTAGAATATCCAATTTGTTATTTTGCTGGATTTACGAAAGAATTTAGTTTTAAAGAATTAAATGATCCTATTTTATATAGTAATCATTTAGGAATAATTACTCCTTATTTTCAGGAATATAAAAAGGATACCATCTATAAGATGCTTCTTACTTCGGAGACAAAACAGGAAGAAATATCCGAAAAAATTCGACTTTTGTATGTGGCTTTGACACGTGCAAAAGAAAAGATTATTATGGTTTTACCAGATATGGATACAACAAAGGGAAAACAAGTAATTTCTTATCAAGAAAAAAGAAAAATAAAATCTTTTTATGATATGTTAGTTCTAATCTATCCTAAAATAAAAGGATATATCATCAAGAAGGAGGCAAATTACACGAAGGATTATTTAAAAAGAGGAACTAGCACAAAATTAAGGAATTTGGAAAAAGAAGAGAAGCTTACCATCAAAGAGATTTTCATCCCAGAAGAAGAGCAAAAAGAGTCTAAATTTTCAAAATCATTATCCTTTATTACAAAAGAGGATAGAAGAACACTCGACCTGGGAATTCGAATCCATGAGTTATTAGAGTTTATAGATTTTCAGAATCCAGATTATTCGTATATGACTGATTTTGAAGCGAGAAAAGTAAAGAGTTTTCTAGAAAGTGATTTTATAAAGAAAAGAAAGAACGCAAAATACTATAAGGAGTATGAATTCTCTTATTCTTTGGAAGAAGAAGTAAAACATGGTATGATTGATCTTTTGATAGAAGAGGAAGATAAGATTACAATTGTAGATTATAAATTGAAAAATACAAACGATTCGGCTTATTACAAACAATTAGAAGGATATCAGAATTACATTCATACGATTTCTGATAAAGAAGTAGATATCTATTTATATTCTATTTTAGAAGAAAGGATAGAAAAAGTTCCCGAAAAAATTTGACGTTAATTTTAGTAAACTAAATTGAAAGCCTTTTCTTTTTATGATATATTTATTTTTGTAAGATAGAGTATAAGGAGAATGGATATGGCAATTGAAGGTGTAGAACTAGAAAAAGAAAAAACAATATTAAAAAAAGTATCTCATTTAGTAAAGAAAAATATCGATTCCTTAAAAGAAACGGTAAAAATCTCTAGCAATGATTTAGTGGAGTTTAAAAAAATTATATGGCAAGACTCTTCTTCTTTTGATGCTGGTGATATTTCACAGGCGAAGACGTTATCAAACGAAGAAGAACATCGTGTAATGGATAAAGAAAAATATTTAAGAAGTCTATTAAAAGTAGAAAAAAAGCCATATTTTGCTTCTATTGTCTTTCAAGATTTAGATGGAGATGTATTTAACATTTATTTATCGCTTACTTATTTAAAAGATAAGAACTTAAATAATATTTTATATGATTGGAGAAGTCCTATTTGTAGTTTGTTTTATGATTATGAGGTAGGAAAGTGTAGTTATAAGGCTCCTGCAGGAATCATTGAAGGAGAACTCCTTAGAAAAAGACAATACCAGATAGAAAATAATAGGTTAATTAGTGTTTTTGATAATGACTTAAACATTAATGATGAAGTCCTACAGACTGTTTTAAGTGAGAACTCAAGCGAAAAAATGAAAAATATCGTCAATACCATTCAAGAAGAACAAAATAAAATTATTCGAAACTTAGACGATGATAATTTAATTGTTCAAGGAATTGCTGGAAGTGGAAAAACAACCGTAGCTCTTCATCGTATTGCTTTTTTACTTTATCAAATTAAAAACTTAACTAGTAGTAATATCTTAATTTTTTCTCCCAATAATATCTTTACGGAATATATTTCTAATGTTTTACCAGAGCTAGGAGAAGAGAATACCCTTCAAACTACTTTTCATGATTATTTAGCCTCTTTTTTAACTGAATACAAAGAAGTAGAAACGTTTTCTAACTTTTTATTTCGCTATTACTCGAAAAAGGAAGAACATATAAAACTAGTGAAATATAAACAAAGTAATGAAATCATTGATGACTTTGACCATTATTTAGAAAGTTATATAAAAAATGCGAAGTTTACCGATGATATTGAAGAGACAAAGTTTCATTTTACCACCTTAGAAGAGTTAAATGAAATGTTGCATTATAAATATGATCGCTTGCCTCTTTTTGAAAGATTAGACCAAATCGCAGAGAAGTTATCGAATACGTTTTATAAAGGAACCAATAAGAAAAAGGCCACTTTTCGAAAATTAATCAATGGTGCGATTAACTTTTCGGAAGACTATAAGAAAATATATACCGATTTTTATAAAAGTGATTATTGTAAAATAGTTTTATCCGATGCCGAAATCAAAAGTTTTGTGCATAGGGATGTTATTCACTATGAAGATAGCTTACTTTTCACTTATATGAAAGGAATGTTAAATGGGTTTTATTATGAGGCAAACGTCAAACAAGTAGTAATTGATGAAGCACAAGATTACAATAAGTTACAATATATCATTATTAATCATATCTTTAAAAAAGCAGAATTTACGATATTAGGAGATGTCAATCAAAATATTAACCCTTATTATAAATATTCCTCTTTAGAAGAATTAAGAGATATTTTTAAGGGAGATACGAGGTATTTAGAGTTAACAAAGACCTATCGCTCTTCTCCTGAAATTATTGATTATACGAATAAAATATTAGGTTTAAATCATGTGAGTGCTATTCGAAAAAGTAGTAATGTTCCCATTCAAATGAGAAAAAATACCGAAGATTTAGCCGAAAGTCTATATGAAGATATTGATACCTTGACAAAGAAATATCAATCGGTAGCTGTGATTACAAAGGATGAAGTAGAAGCAAAAAAACTATATGAGTTTTTAAAGAGTCGTCTTAATATCTCATTAATTGAAGAAACGACTACCAACTTTAATAAGGATTTAGTGGTGATTCCTGCTTATATTGCCAAGGGCTTGGAGTTTGATAGTGTTATTATCTATAACAACCGAAAAAACTCTTATAAAAAGGATGAAAGAAATCTTTTATATGTTGCGGCAACAAGGGCACAACACGAATTATATATCTATAACTAAAATTAATTTTTCTCTGCTTTTCTTTTTAGTATTTAGAAAGAAAAGAAAGATTTTATTAAAAAGATATTAGAAAAAAGAATAAATCTAATATTTTTTTTGATAAAAAATGAAAATGTCTCTTTTGTATCTCTTCCTTTTTTTTGTTATGATGCTGAAAAAAGAGAGGAGGATTAGGTAAATGTTTCGTAAGAAGTATTCATCAAAATATTTAGGGATAATTAAAAAAAGATAAGCTTTTGTACATGATAAACTGCTTTTCGAATATATTATTATGGAATGAAAAGTGTTGGTGCTTGCTAAAAGTAGAAAAGTGTGATACAATACAGAAACATGTGAAAGAAAGAGGGTAAAAAATGGATATAGTAAGTATGAGTGATAATGCACCATTATTGATATTGGGTGATAGTGTTAGGCTTCCAGAAAAAGAAGTAGAAAAACAAAGAAAGTTACAAAAAAAAGCAAAAAAGCCGAAGGTGTTTTTTGTTGTAGATTCTGATAACGGAGAGTACATTCAGTATAAAGCGGAGTTAAAAAGAGGGGTATCTTTTCAGGATATTCGCCATGTACACAATGTAATTGATCAAATGTTATTAAGTACTAGAATGTCTGGTGTACAAGTATTACAAGAGAAAAAAGCAGCGAATGACTTAAAAAATGTCTTTAATGAAATGTTGTATTCAAAGGTACTATGTTTTGATAAATTAACAGAGGTTTATAGTAGCAATATTAAAAATGAAATGCTAATTGAAGAGCCTGTAAAAGCTTTTCTAGCATTGTTTGATATCAAAAGAAAAAAAGGATATACACAGAAAACATTTGAAGAAAAAATCAAAAAAGCCTCTTGGATGAAGGAAAAATCATGGACTACTTTAAAATCTTCCGTAAAGAGTGCTCCTTATAATACCGTTCTTCTAAGAAACATTCAAGAAAAAATGAGACCACATAAATCATATAGAAAAAAATAAAAGGAAAAGGAACTGGTTTTTAGTAATGATTAAAAATCAGTTTTACTTATTCTTTAAATAAAAATTAAAAGAAGGTAGAAAAATGATAGAAAAACAATATGAAAAAACAGGTATTAAAGAGTATTCAAATAAAAGAAAGAAAAAAAGAGAAATAAAACAACAAGAAGAGCGAAAACAAAGAGTAGAAAAAGCCATTGCTAGGAGAGAATATAAAGAAAGAAAAAAATCTTGTTATGACTTATCTCGTATGAATTTCCAAAAAGAATATCAAAAGGTAAAAGATTTGATAGAAAATCGTAGAGAGGTTTTATCAGATGAAAATTTAAAGACTCTTATTTCTGGGTATCAAGATTACTTTGATACTTATGGAAAAGATATGACAGCACTAGCTCTTCGTGATTTTAGAAGAGGTATTTTAAGTACCATTTCCAATTCACGAAAAAGCTTGGGTAGAACAAATCAAGTAGCAAATTCTCCTGAAAAAGAAAATGGTTCAAGAGAAGATGCTATCCTTGATTTTTGCATTCATCAGAATCGTAATTTAGAACAAAGAGGATTAGATATGGGAATGTTTTTTTCCTTGCTTGATTTCTTAGCACAAAATGGAGTTCCTGCTAAGGATGGAGACGATATGGAAAAAATAAGATCGAAAGTAAAATCGATTCATAAGGAATTAAAAAATAGGAAGTAGAAAAAAGAAAGGAAGAATATGCATATTTTTCTTTCTTTTTTTCTCATTTTATTATAAAATAAATATATAGAAATTGCCCTATAGCCAAGTGGTAAGGCAGTGCGCTCTGACCGCATCATTCCGTTAGTTCGAATCTAACTAGGGCAGCCAATAAGAAGTATTCCCTTGATTATCAAGGGTTTTTATAATAGCATTGATTTCTACTATAAAAGATGATATAGTATGAGAGAATGATATAGAAAGAGGTGCATAACTATGCGTGAGGAAGAAAGAATAGAGCTAGCAAATATTTTATTTCCAAATCTAGAAAAGGCAACGGAAGATTACGAGAATTTATACAAACCAAGAGAATTATCAGAAGGTGTTATGGTTACTAGATATGGACCTAGTCCTACTGGAAGTGTTCATTTAGGAAACTTGCTTTCTGCTTTTTGTGATATGATTTATGCAAGACAAAGTGGAGGAAGTTTTTACTTAAGAATTGAAGATACTGATCAAAAAAGAGCCGTAGAAGGTGGTATTGAAAATATTACCTCTGTTTTAAAAGGGTTTAAGATTACTCCTAATGAGGGGTATGGCTATGGTGGCGAGTATGGTCCCTATCAGCAAAGTAAAAGAACGGAAATTTATCAAGCTTATGTAAAAGATTTAATCGAAAAAGGATTAGCTTATCCTTGTTTTATGAGTGAAGAAGAACAAGCGCAAATCAAAGAAGAACAAGCTCTAATCAAAACAAAAATAGGAATTTATGGAGTTTATGCAGTAGATAGAGATTTATCTTTAGAAGAAATCAAAGAGAAACTTACTGCCGGAAAAGATTATGTTATTCGTTTAAAAAGTCCTGGTAATGCGAAAAACACGGTGGAAGTAGTGGACTGTATTAAGGGTAAAATGAAATTTCCAGAACACGATATGGACACCGTATTATTAAAAAAAGATGGAACGCCAACCTATCATCTTGCTCATGCAATTGATGATCATCTAATGCATACTACTCATGTGATTCGTGGAGATGAATGGGTATCTAGCTTACCTCTTCATTATCAACTATTTCAAGTATTAGGGTTTGAACCAGTGAAATATGCTCATATCGCACCTCTTACCATTAAGGATCAGGAAACAGGAGCCGTTCGAAAACTATCCAAAAGAAAAGATCCTTGGGCAGGAGCAAAATTTTATGAAGAACAAGGAATTCCAATTGATGCTTTGCATCTTTATTTAGCAACCATTGCCAATACCAATTTCGAAGAATGGTATCTACAAAATCAAGACAAAACGATTGAAGATTTTACCTTTTCCTTTGAAAAGATGCCAGTAGGTGGGACCAGTTTTGATGAAGCAAAATTCACAAATATCTGTAAAACCTATTTTTCTCGTAAAAGCGGGGAGGAGGTTTATGAAGAGACTATTCAATATGCTAAAAAATATGATGAAGAATATGCTAAACTTTTAGAAGAAAATAAAGATTCAATGATTAAGTTTTTGAGTATTGAAAAAGATGGACCAAGACCTCGTAAAGATATTGCAAAATATAGCGATGTAAAAGAAGAGTTTTCTTATGCCATTGATAAAGAGTTTTTTGAAGAGAAATATAGAAAATATGACGGGGATAAAACATATGATGTCAATCTTATTTTAGAATATTTGGAAGAATTAGATTTAACCGTATCGAATGAAGAATGGTTTAATAACATCAAAAGTTTTGCAGAAAAACATGGTTATGCTGCAAGTCCTAAAGAATATAAGAAAAATCCGGATAGTTATAAGGGGCATGTCGGAGATCTTTGTGAAGCGATTCGAGTAATGGTAACGGGAAGAACGAAATCTCCTGATTTATATTCGATTTTAAAGATATTAGGGAAAGAATCCATAAGAGAACGAATAAGCTTTTATCAAGAAGTGGTTTTATAGAAATCACTTTTTTAATAGACGAATAGAAAAAACTATGCTAAAATAAGAAAAACGGAGTGATAGAATGGATAAGAAAAAAAGATTATATAAGATAGAAAACGGAAGAAAAGTTTTTGGTGTATGTGGAGGAATTGCAGAATATTTTGATATGGATCCAACGATTGTCAGATTGCTTTGGATTTTGTTAATATTTTGTGTTGGTACTGGTATTGTAGCCTATTTTGTGGCTGCCCTTATTATGCCAAATAAAAGTGAAGTAGAATAGGAGAGTTTGTATATGAATAAAATAAGTAACTTTTTATGGGGTTTGGTATTTATTGGAATAGGAGTTATTGTAGGGTTAAATGCCTTAGAAATTACCAATATTGATATCTTTTTTGATGGATTTTGGACTTTGTTTATTATTGTTCCATGCTTTATTGGACTTTTTAGTAATAGCGGTAGGCAAGATAATTTGATTGGATTAGTCATAGGAATTCTTTTATTACTAGGGTGTAGAGATTTATTAGAGTTTGAGTTAATCTTTAAGTTGATGGTTCCTTTTATTTTAGTAATGATTGGCTTATCTTTCTTGTTTAAAGATTCTATTAATTCGAAAGTACAAAAGAGGATTAAACATTTGAATAAAACGAAAAATATTGATAAGGATTATTGTTCTACTTTTGGAGGACAAGCCGTTGATTTTTCTAATGAAGACTTTGATGGGTGTAATTTAACTGCTGTTTTTGGTGAAGTGAAATGTGAACTTTCAGATGCCAAAATAAAGGATGAAAGTATTGTGAATGCAAGTTCTATTTTTGGTGGTATTGTGATTTATGTTCCAAAGGATGTTAAGGTAAAAATAGCATCTACTCCGATATTTGGTGGTGTAAGTGATAACCGTAAAAAAATCGATAAAAGTGCAACAAAGATCATTTACATCAATGCCACATGCTTATTTGGAGGAGTGGAGATAAAATGAACGAAACACAAAAAGTAATTAAATATTTAGCAATCGCTTTTGCTATTTTCTTAATTGTAAGTATTTTATCAGGAATCATGATGTGCTTTATGGTATTTTCGAATCTTTTTGATGACAAAGAGGATTCTGCTTTCACTTCTAGTAACAAATTAGAAATTACTGAGGCAGTATCTTCTTTAGAAATCGATTTAAGAGCTACAAGTACTATCATTCGAGAGGGAGAAAAATTTCGAATGGAGACAAATAATAGTAAAATTGTAACAAAGACTTCGAATGATAAACTAGTTATTAAAGAAAGAAAAGGAAATCTATTTAAAAGAAAACATAATTATCAGTTAGTTATTTATCTTCCAAAGGATGAAGTTTATGATGAAGTATCAATTGATTCTGGTGCTGGAAGAATAGAAATTGAGAAATTAGCTACGAAAAAGCTAGAATTAGATTTAGGTGCTGGAGAAGTAGAGATGGACGAACTTCATGTTTTAGAAAAGATGGAAGTAGAAGGTGGAGCTGGTAAGTTCTCTATCCATAACGGAAAGCTTCATAACCTAGATTTGGATATGGGAGTTGGAAAATTAGAGTTAACAGCTGAAGTGTTGGGAAATAGTAAAATAGAAGCAGGTGTTGGAGAAACAGATATTGTTCTACTTGGTAATGAGAGTGACTACAAGATAAAAGTGGATAAAGGAATTGGTAGTGCTTCTATCGATGGCAAATCAGTGAGTGATAATACGTACTATGGAAATGGTGCTAACTCACTTTATATTGATGGTGGAGTAGGTAGAATTGATATTTCTTTTGAAAATCATGTGGTAACAGAAGAAAATCAGTCTAACACTTCTGAATTTATCGTTCAGAAATATTTAAAAGATACGGATCAATCCTTTCTATTTCTTGGTAAAATTACATCTGGAACTTTGAAAAGAGGAGATTCTATTGACCTATTAGATGAAAACAATAATGTAATAGTTAGTACGACTATTTCCTTAAGAAATGCTGAAATATATGAGAAAGAAATTGATTCTTGTAATAGAAATGAGTCCTGTGCCTTTTTGGTTGAAAATATCAGGGAAGAAGAAGCAAAATTAGTAAAGAAAGTAGTATTAAAATAAAAGCTTTTCATGATAAATAAAAAGAAGAAACTCTGCCATATTTTCTTCTTTTTTTATTTGACCACCTTTCTTACTTTAACCTAACAAAACTGTAAGGTTTATCTATCTTTTTTTTTGATATAATTTTATTAGAAAGAAGGGAACATAGATGAATAGTGTAAAAAATATTCTTTTAAAATTACTAATTTGCCTTGTTCTTATTCTAATGATTCCTTTTTTATTGGTAGTAGGGATTATCTATTTTTTAACAAAAGGGATTCGATTAGTAAAATCACAAATGGAGCGTGTTTAAAATGGAGATTTTAAAGATAAAACATTTAAAAAAATATTATGGACAAGATAGCAATATTATAAGAAAGGCAATCGATGGAATTTCTTTTCAAGTTTTAGAAGGAGAGTTTGTTGCGATAATGGGTTCTTCTGGTAGTGGGAAAACAACCTTATTAAACTGTATTTCAACGATAGATGAGGTGACAGCTGGAAATATTGATATTGATGGAGAAGATATTACAAAACGAAAAGAGGATGAGTTAGCTGATTTTCGAAGAGAAAAACTGGGATTTATTTTTCAAGACTTTAATTTACTAGATACCTTAACCATCGAAGAAAATATCTCTTTATCGCTTATTATTAATAAGAAAGAGGAGAAAGAAATTGAATGGCTAGTAGATGATATTACAAAAAAACTGGGGATTGATGAAATCAGAAATCAATTTCCTTATGAAGTATCAGGAGGTCAAAAACAAAGATGTGCTTGTGCTAGAGCATTAATTAATAAACCAAAATTAATATTAGCAGATGAACCGACAGGAGCACTCGATTCGAAATCTGCTAGAATGCTTTTAGAGACGATGGAGGAGATGAACAAAGAATTGGATGCTACGATTCTAATGGTGACACATGATGCGTTTTCTGCAAGCTTCTGTCAAAGAGTTTTGTTTTTAAAAGATGGTAAAATATTTAGTGAAATCATAAAAGGAGAAAAGAGTAGAAAAGAATTTTTTGATGAAATTTTAGATGTCATTACATTACTTGGGGGAGATGTTTCTAGTGTTAAGTAAGTTAGCTTTTCTAAATGCAAAAAGGAGTAGTAAGGACTATGTCATCTATTTTATTACAGTAATGATGGCTTTTTCCTTGATGTTTGCTTTTAACTTGCTTAGTAATTCGAAAGAAGTATTACAGTTAAGTTATGTGATGAAATCCTTTCAATTGGTGATGTATATCGTAAATATTTTCATGATACTTGTTATCTGTTTTTTAATTAACTATACGACAAAATTTATGTTTGAAAAAAGAAGCAAAGAATTTGGAACTTATTTAATACTAGGAATTAAAAAATCTTATATTACAAAGATGTTTCTTCTAGAAAATATAATACTAGGTTCTTTCTCTTTTTTACTATCCTTGCCAATTGGTTATCTCTTTAGTATCTTTGCCTCTTCTATTATTATGAATATTTTTGATTTAGGACAACTAGTAAAAATAGATTTTTCTATCCAAGCTATTCTCACTTTACTTCTTTATTTTTGTATTATCTATTTTATTGTTTTATTTCTTTCTAGAAGAAGAGTAAAAAAAATAAAAGTATATGATCTTTTCTATCTTGAAAAACAAAATGAAAAAAGAAGGAAAAAAGAAGCGAGTTATCAGGGACTTTTTCTTCTTATCTCTCTCATATTAGGAGTAACTTCTCTTGATTTATTTGATAGAGAATTTCACACCTTAGGAAGAAATCCTTCTCTCATTATGATTTTTATTTGTATTCTTTTCCTTCTTCTTAGTATTTATTTACTATCCATTTCGATTTCTCATTTTATCCTCCAACTTGTTTTAAAAAATAAGAAGATAAAATATCATAGTGACAATCTATTTATTGCAAGATGTTTTGCTTCTAAGATGAAGACCATGGGATTTACAATAGGAACCTTAACCGCTTTCATTGCCTTTACCCTAATTGCCTTAAATCTATCTAGTTTATTTAAAGGAATGTTTGACTATCAATTAGAAGTAGTAGCACCTTATGATATTAGTTTAGATATTAAAAAAGAAGATATCAAGAAATATGAGGAATTTATTAAAGAACACTATACCATAGAAGAAGAATTAATTTATGATAGTTATTACGAAAATAATAATAATGTGATGAAAGCCATTGCCAGAAAATCAGGGGATGAGGCTGGTTGGAGAGAACATGATCAGTTTATTAAATTAAGTGACTATAACAAGTTATTAAAATTAAGAGGAAAGAAAGAGGTTTCTCTTTTAGAGGATGAATATTTATTACATGTTACGAGAGAGTATAAGACTTTAAAAAATGATAAAGACTTAAAAGAAATTACGTTATCAAATGGAAAACAATTGAAGCAAAAATATTTTTTTACAGAAGGATATACTTATGCTTGGGGAATGGGATATGGCTTTACCATCGTAGTACCAGATTCTATCGTAGAAAATCTTAAAATCGCAGATTCTCATTTAATTGTGGATACGAAAGAGGAGACGACAGAGGCTTTTTATGATAAACTTGCGAAGTTTTCGGATGATGATTTTTGTTATTATAATGAGAATGGTCAATATCTTTGTTATTCCATTGCTAATTTAATTGTACGGGGAAAAGAAAAATCTCAAAATAATGGATTTGTAACAATCATTGCTTTTGTTTGTTTTTATATCGCTTTTGTGTTTACTGCGGTTGTGGGAACCATTTTAGCAATTCAACAATTAAGTGATTCTACAAAGTATAAATATCGTTATCAAGTATTAAGTAAATTAGGAGTCCGTAGAGATACTCTTCATAAGACCATATTCAAACAACTCTCCATCTTTTTCCTTTTCCCTCTTCTTTATCCAACTATCATAAGTATTTGTACTTTAACATCGATGAATCGAATCTTTAAAGTATCATTAGAAAAAGATACGGTTTATTTAACTTATTTTGGTATGAATATTTTCCTTTTTCTAATAATTTATTTCCTTTACTTTCTATCTACTTACTTTGGATTTAAAAAGAATGTAGAGGAATAAGAAGAAAAAAAAGACAAATAATAAATAGTAGTAAGGAGTAGTAAAATGCAGCAAAAAAACAAAGTAAAAACAATCTTTCATATGGTAACGATTATTATGACCATCTTAATTATTCTTTTTATTCTTTATGGATTAAAACTAGGAATTTTTAAAGAAAAGGAGATACTCGTTTCTTATATTCAAAAGTTTGGGGTCATAGCACCAATCTTTTTCCTTTTCTTGCAGATGGTACAAGTAGTATTTCCTGTGATACCAGGAGGAGCTTCTTGTCTCGCAGGAGTTCTTGCTTTTGGTCCAATCTTTGGTTTTATTTATAACTATATTGGTCTAGTATTAGGTTCTGTTGTTGCTTTTCTTTTATCTAGAAGATATGGTCTTCCTTTTGTCAAAAAATTATTCAAAGAAGAAACCATTGAGAAGTATCTAGCCTATATTAAGACAAAAAGATTTCATCAAATCTTCTTCTTAGGGATTCTATTACCAGGCCTACCAGATGATTTATTATGTTATGTGGCAGGATTATCCAATATGAGTCTAAAAAAGTTTTTTCTTTATATTGTGGTTGGAAAACCATTTACTTTAATTTTTTATAGTATTTTTATGGAATTGTTTTAGATACATGGTACAATAAAAAGTAGGTGGTGTTTTTCATGACAATTGCGATTATTGAAGATGAAGAAGTCATTCGAGAAGAACTTTCGAAATTATTAGAAACCAATGGTTATCAGACGATTAAAATAACGGACTTTGAAAAAATAGAAGAAAGTCTTTCTCTTTATTCGATCAACTTAATTCTCTTAGACATTAATTTACCTTATGAAAGTGGTTTTGCGATTTGTAAAAGAATTAAAAAGAAGAGTAATATTCCTATTCTCTTTGTTACCAGTAGAAATACCCAAAAAGATGAATTAATTAGTATTCAATCCGGTGGAATTGATTTTATAACAAAACCTTATCATAAAAGTATTTTATTAGAAAAAATCAAAAGAGCACTTCAGATGATAGATCCTAAAAACTATAAAGAGATTACAAAAAAAGGGTACACTTTAGATTTACACTTATCTATTTTAAAATATAAGGGAAGAGAAATAGAATTAACGAGAAATGAATTTCGTATTCTTTATTATTTCTTTTTAGAGGAGAATCGTATTATTACGAAAGAGGAGCTGTTAGAGTACCTATGGAATGATAAATGTTATCTAGATGAGAATATTTTAATGGTAAATATCAATCGTTTAAGAAAAAAGGCAGAAGAGATTGGAATTACTAACTTTATAGAAACGATTCGGGGACAAGGGTATCGCTTATGAGATTTTTAACATTTCTAGAAAGTAAAATATGGTTTCTCATTTTTGTTATTTCTTTTTTAGTTTTTAATAGTATTTTACTAGGTATTTTTCAAGTCCCTTTTCCTTTTATTATTCTTTATTGTAGTATTTTTCTTTTTTATACTTTTCTTTCTTTCGGAATTTATTTCTACCAAGAGAGAAAAAAAGTAGAAAAAATGATTCATATGGTTGATAGTTTGGAGGAAAAGTATTTGATTTCTACTATCATGAAAAGACCAAAGAATCTAGAAAATCTAGGATACTATGAAGTGTTAAAGAAAACTTGTAAATCTTTTCATGATAAACTTAGTATGATAGAGGAAGAAAAAAAGGATTATCGTGAGTATATTGAAAGTTTTGTACATGAAATTAAAACTCCTATTTCTGCATTATCTTTGATGTTTGATAATTTAGAACAGGAAGAAGCCAAAGAGGAATTAGAAAAAATTTATCATTTAGTAGAACAAATTCTTTTTTATGCGAGAAGTGAAGACGTTTATCACGATTATTTTGTAAAAAAGATAAAGCTAGAGGAAGTGATTCATCAAGTACTTTTAAATTATAAGAATTATCTTTTAAAAAGAAAGATTCAACTAGAAATAAAAGATTTAGATTACTTTGTCTATACCGATGAAAAATGGTTAATTTTTATTCTTTCACAAATCATTCAAAATTCCATTAAATATTTGGATAAAAAAAGAAAGAAAATAGAAATCAAAGCCAAAGAAGAGAAAAACAAGCTAGTCCTCGAAATAATGGATAATGGGTGTGGTATTTTATCCTCTGATATTACTCGTGTATTTGAAAAAGGTTTTACGGGAAAAAATCGAAAAAAAGAACAAGCAACTGGTATGGGTTTATATCTTTCCAATAAATTATGTGAAAAACTTGGATTAAAGTTACAAATAGAATCAAAAGAGAAAGAATATACTAAAGTAATTCTCATCCTTCCAAAAAGTAGTATACATCATATTGAAGAGAAAAAAATAAGAAAAGAATGAGACATTATGATAAAGTTATGTTATGATAGAGTATATTGAGAAAATTTTGTTTTTGGGGGATATTAGGATGAACGAAGTAGCAGGAGTTGACCAATTAGAGAAAAAATGTTTCGAAATTATGAATTTTGCATCAGGGGCTTTTTACAGCTTGTGTTCAGCTAGTCTTTATGTCAAAGAAGGAAAAAGAGTAAAGCAATTAAAGGAAGAAGTAGATGATTTTCTTCAATCTATTTTGAAAGACTCTTCCTTTATGAATCAGGGTAATTTTTCTTATACTACCATCCTATATACTATTTATTATTTTGAAAAAGAGTTGACGGAAGAGACCTTTTCTTTCCTTGTCTCTTCTCTTATCGAAAGAAAACAGCCAATCTATTCTAACTTTTCCCCTATGATTTATCTTCTTCAGACAGAAAGAGCATTGAAATCTAATACGATCAGAAGAATTTCAGAGAAAATAGAAAGGGAGGATTTAGAAAAAGAAATAGAACCACATGCACGAGCACCATATGATCTTGCTTATTTCTTTTTACGAAGAGGGGAAACGCCTAAAGATGTGGTGAAAAAATACCTAAAAAAATATGATTTTCTCTCATTTTCTATATTAAAAACATCATTAGGTGAATTTATGGATGATTTTAATAGTGATTTACAAAATCAACAAATCACTAATATATCTCAAATAAAAGGAAATAAGAATTTAGAATGGGACTATCAATATTATCAAGTGATGAAAGAATATATTTCAAAAAGAAAAGACGTTAAAGAAAAGATAAAAAAACAAAAAAGGGTAGGTGGTTAGATGGACAAGAAAAAAATTTTTAGTCTATTTCTTATTCTTGGTATCCTTATTGTTTTTTTCTTCTTATTATTTTCTAATAATAAGAAAGAAAAAGTAGAGGAGAATCTTCTCTATTCAAGAAGATTTAGAAATACCATTCTTTCTTTTCAAAAATATGATGATGTTCTTGGACAAAATAGGATAGTAGGAGTGGAAAAAAGTACAGACAATGGGAAAAGTTATACCAAAGTAACAAAGGAGCCAATTACAGTGAGTCAAGAAGCCAGGTTTTTGTTTACGAATGAGAAAGTAGGTTATGTTATATCCACTGGATATATAAGAAGAGAAAATGATTTTAAAGGATTTAAAGTAACTTTAGATGGAGGAAAAACTTTTATGGATGCTAAGTTTTCCTATGATAATGAAAATGTGGATTTGATTACAATCGAGGAATTTCCTTATCAAGCTGGTAGCGAATTAAGAATGAAATGTTCTGTTTATGATTTAACAGAAGATGGAAATGGCTATGAAGAGAAGGATTTTGAGTTTAAAAGTATTGATAAAGGACTTACTTGGGTTTTAGAAAATACAGTTAATCAAAAAGAAAAGAGCAATAGATTGAGAGTGGCTCTTTATTTTTTTGATTTGGTAGCTTGGATTTTTAAAGATTTTTCGAAAATAAGTAATCCAGAGCGTTTATTGTTGTAATTAGAAAATTCATTTAAGAGAGCCAAAGCAAAAACAAGTCATCAAATTAAAATAACAAAATGAGATGTTTTAAGATTTTGTAACCTAGATATTATGATTTTATCCTAAATCATTCTTTCTATGGTATAAGAATAACAAATTAGTATACAAAACGTCAACAATGTGCTATGATTTAATAAAAAATAGCCGTTAACTTCCTTAACTATACATTTCAAAGAATTATGAAACATTATTCTACAAATTATGATAATTATAAAGTGCAAACAGGGTAATTATTAAAGGAGGTACGATATGATATGAAATACGTAAAAATAACATCTTTATTATTTCTTCTAACATTCTTTTTTGCACTAAGTTCAGCATCTGCACAAGTCGTAGGAATTGTAGATTTAACAATAAAGATAAGAAGTCAAACTAGCTCAACTAATAATCACAACAAAGATAACTATAGTAATCAGTTTGCAGTAAAAACTACTTGTACAGATGATGTAAGTGGTAACGAAATGGCAATCGAGGCACGAACTTATCGTGTTAATAATGGCACAACATCTAGTTGGAAAAGTCTGCCAAAGGGAACTTCTATTCAATTAACAGAAACCAATGGAAACAACACAGTACCATCGACTTATCGTTTGAATCTTAGAGCGAAAAACTCTTTTATTACTACTGGTAGTTTCTATGGTTCTTGGAATTTAGATTAATAAAAAACTGAAATAATTACCCCAAACTTGCATTTATCAGACGAATAAGAAAGGACAATTACCTTATGGAAAAATGGAAAAGATATATTAAAAAAAACAATCTGATAATATTAGCTATTTTTATTTCTATATTTATTGTATTAATTTCTTTTTATCAATATTATAGAGATTATTACTCATATGGTCCCTATTACAATGAAATAAAGGAAAAATGTGAAAAAACCAAAGATGAACTTATCTGTAAAGAGTTTAGCACCTTTGAATCCCCTAAAGAAAAATTAAAAAAATTAGATGCACTTACTTTGACATATGAAATAGTAGCGCATCATGAATTTCAAAACTTTCCATTAATAGAACCTCTAATTATTATCATCTTAACAATTAATAGTATACATTCTGAATTTAGTAGTGGTATGATTAAAAATTATTTAACAAGAATTCGTTATAAAGATTACCTCAAAAAAATATTGAAAAAAAGTTTAAAACCCGCTTTATTCCTACCGTTTTTATTTATTTTGACATTTATACTTTCTTGTTTGATTACTAGGTTTAATTTTAATATGGATGCGGAAGTAAAAGGAATTGCTGTATATGAACCTTTTAAATATAATCACTTTTTATTATATGGGTTTGCATTGTGTATTATTCACTTCTTTTTAGGAATATTCTATGGAAATATAGGAATTATCTTTTGTAAAAAAAGTAAATCAAAATTCATAACCATTCTTTATGCTTATATCACTTATTTTATCTTTGTTATTATTTTATATGCAGGAGTTTATGCCCTAATTATTAATAAAATATTAGGAATTGATATACCATATGAATATTTTAATCTACTAGCATATTGGAATTTAGATAGCAATAACAATTTAATCATTCCTTGTTTCTTTTCTATTCTATTCTGTATATCGTCTTATATCATTTTATGGAAAAGTTACCAAACGAAAGAAAGGGTTTTGATCGAAAATGAAAGAGAAATTTCATAAAAAAAATACTACTACAGAGATTTTAAAATTTATCACAAAAACAAGAAAGTTTAAAGCTACCATACTTTTATCCATTCTCTTAAGTTTATATGGAAGTTTTGTTCTAACGGCAGGAATTAAAAATTATTTTTCAGCAATATTAAATACCTTTCAATTTGCAACTTTCAATAGCTTATTCTTTTTAGTAATTTTAATTAATACCGTGAATGTTTGTTCTACTTTTAATCAATATGATTCTTACCTTATAAGACTAGAGAACAAAAAGAAATATTTGAAAGAATTAATAAAACTAGTAGTTTACAGTAATTTAATCGTTAGTTTAGTTATCCTACTTTCTTATTTAAGTGTTGTAAATATTTTAAAATGCGGCTATATCTATATCAAAAGCTATAATGGATATATTAATAATATGGTCTATACTATCTTTTATTTACTAAGATATATAGTACTTACCCTTTTAGTTAGTATCTTTAATGTCTTTTTGTATCATAAACTAAAAGAGGAAAAAGTCATTGTAATTGATTTTATCTTTGTTTTTGCCTTTTGGTTATATCCATTAGGAATCATGGAAACTACTAATACTTTTCAGTTACCAATCTGGCGATATTTTGAAAATATTGATTATGGAAATTTTATGCTTGAAGTTAGTTACTCTCTACTATATATACTTTTGTTGGAAGTACTAGTTATTTTTGTCTACCACTTGATAAATAGGAGAGAGAAAATATTTATGAAATATATTGCCATAAGCGATATAAAATATATGATAAAGAAAAATTATAAATACATACTCACATTAATTCTTATTCCTGCCTTTTCTTTATATTTTATTATTTCTAACTATGATATTAGTAGTGAGGAGATGCTGATTACCAGCATGGGATTAAGGATAGATAGCTATTTTCCTATTGATATCATGATGTTTATTATTAACATTATGATTCACATCTATTTGGCAATCTCTTTTTACATCCATGATTTGATTAGAAAGAAAGATAATTTATTTTTAAGGATTTCTACTACAAAATGGTGTTTTAACAAACAAATAGTGCTTATTTTCTTACTAACTATGATAAAGATAAGTCAGTATATCGTATTAATTTTAATGATATGTTTAAAAACTAATTCTAATTTCGATTTCAAAAGTATTATCAATTTATTCATATCCGACGTTTTATTTACAAATATAGTACAACAAGTTAGTCTATGGATTTTGTTTCACTGTAAAGAGGGTAATTTTATTAGAAAAGGAATGATTTTTTGCTTTATCATGATTTTTATCACTCTAATGCCAAAAAACATCATTTGGTATCGTCATTATCTTTATGGATTACTAATTCTTACCATAATTTTAATGGTACAACTGATAAAAAATATTAAATTAAAAAGAAGAAATGTTACGGAAATGTTAGGAGGTAAATTATGAAAATAGAAGTAAAAAATGTATCAAAAAAATTTAAGGAAGTAGAAATATTGAGAAAAGTAAACTTAACTTTTGAAAGTGGAAATATTTATGGAATAATTGGAGTTAATGGTTCTGGGAAAACCATATTATTAAAAATGTTATGTGCATTTTTGGAACCAACCGAAGGACAAATATTATTTGATGGAGTAGATATTATTAAAAATAATTTATTTCCACCAAGTACTCGAGCCTTAATAGAAAATCCTAGTTTTTTGCCAGATTTAACAGGAAAAGAAAATCTCAGTCTTCTAGCTTCTTTACAATCTAAAATTGGAGAAGACGAGATTGATAAATCATTACAAAACGTAGGGCTTGAAAAAGAAGCAAATAAGCTATATCATAAGTATTCGTTAGGCATGAAACAAAAGTTGGGGATTGCTCAAGTCCTTATGGAAGATCCTGAGGTCTTAATTTTTGATGAGCCGTTTAATGGAGTAGATGATAATAGTATCAAAAATATTAGAAAATTATTACAAAAGGAGAAGAAAGATGGAAAAATAATTATTATAGCTACGCATATTAAAGAAGATATTCATAAATTATGTGACGAAACTTATCAGATTGAGGATGGCATCCTAAAAAAACTTTCTAACAATAAATAGGCGGAAATGTGAAATGATATATATGAAAATACGATTTCTTTTTTACAGAAGAAGTTTATTTGTAATTATTCTTTGAGAATGGAAGAAGTGGCTGAGAATACCATTCTTATCTTTCGAAAATAGGGTGATGTTCTTGGGCTTTAGTAATTCCATTCAGTCGAAAAGAAAAGAGCACTAGCTAAGGGTTGCTCTTTATTTTTTAGACTTTGGTAGCTTGGATTCTAAAAATTTTTCGAATACAAGTAATCCATAGTCTTTATTATAATAATTAGGAAATTCGTTTAAGTGAGCCAAAGCAATCTTTGCTGTGGTAATTAAATCATCATTCGTTACATTTGTTTTCTCATGAATGGTTCCATGTTCTAGTTCTATATTAATACCAGTTAAAAACTCCTCAGGACTAAACTGATGGAACTGAATACCTAATTGTTCTGCTGCATAGAAAGCATCTTGTATTTGATACATCTTATCACCATTATCATTTTATGTTTTTCTTTTGGCTTGTATTACAAATATATTTCAGGTAAAATAAGAAAAAAGGAGGAATGTTTATGGTATATAACGAAACCCATAAATTGGTAGCAGTTGTCAATAAAAATTTAGAAATAGGAAAGGCCCTGAATGCGATTGCACACTCTTGTGCAGGATTGGTTGCGAAAGCTCCAGATGAGATAAAAGAAAAGATGAGTTTTATCGATTTTACTGATAAGGATGGAGGTCTTCATGAAAGTATTTCAGGACTATCACTCATTGTATTGAAAGGAAAAAATGGAGAAATTAAGAAATTAAGACAAAAACTGATGGAACATAATCTTCTTTATACAGATTTTACAGAAACAATGACAGGGGATACTTACCAAGAACAATTAGAAAAAACTTTAGCAACATCAAATGAAGAGATGGAATACTATTGTTTAGTTACTTTTGGTGAAAAAGAAGTACTAGATCCACTTACCAAAAAGTTTTCTTTATATCATTAACTGTAAAAATCGACAAAATTTTCATAAAACACTTGCCAAAAACGAAAATTAATGGTAAGATAATATTGTCTTTTCAAGAAGACATTGTTTCTGGCCTGTTGGTGAAGAGGCTCAACACACTGCCCTCTCAAGGCAGCATCCACGGATTCGAATTCCGTACAGGCTACCATTTTATTTTTTTTATCTACTATGATATCACATAGTAGATTTTTTGTTCTTAAAAGTTTCCTTCAGCAAGGAAGGAGAAAACTAGTGGGGCAAAAGTCAGTATATATCATTATTTTATATGCTAACTCTCCTTTTTAAAATTGGTTGACTATTAGAGAGTGATTTAATATAATACTAAGAAAAAAGTCATAGAAATACAGACGGGTTAGGTAAGAGTATATAAGGAAATAGAATACATTTACCCTTTTGAATGACGGAAAATAGGAGAGATAAAATGCAAAAAAAGAAATTAAGGAAGAAAGGGTTACTAGCAATTGTTTTATTTGCTACTATCCTTTTTAGTATTTCCTTTTTGTGTCTAGAGACAAAGGCTATTGAGGTAGTGGTCTACAATGCAAATGATTGGGAGGTATTTAAAAATAGAAGTAAGAAGGAAATAGCTAGTGAATATAATAAAGCAAAAAATGCAGGATTTACTTATAAAGAGGGGGATGAGAAAAGTTATTACAAGAATAAACCATCTGTAGTAGCACCTTATAATGGGGGAGAATTAACAGAAGATACTCATATTGCTATGACGGCACTGACCAATTATTATAGATGGTTGGTTGGATCAAAACCCTTAAATACTTCTTCACATTCTGCTGATTTACAAGCAGGAGCCTTAGTTCGTATCTGGAACCATAATCATATTATTAATAATACGCAAGGAAAACCAGCAGATATGAGTGAGGCCTTATGGAATCAAGGTGCGAAAGCAAGCAATAACATTTTGGCATGGGGATACACCCCTACTGGAGCTATTACAGGATGGTTAGATGAAGGTTATGATTTAAATAAGGCGACTTTTGATACGGTTGGTCATAGATTTTTTATCATTAGTGATAGTGTCAGTAGTCTTCAGTTTGCTTATGTTAGTAGTACGCAAAATAGTTTTTGGGGATACTCCGCTCTTGGAAAAGGAGCAACGGGAGCATCTAAAACACTTGCCTATACTGCTTATCCAGCACCTGGTTATATGCCTCTTGATGACTTACCAGTAGATACTTCGGCTTGGACTTTGGAAATCAACAAAGCGGAAATGAGCTATTCACTTAATAATTTGAAAGTAATTGTAACGAATCTCAATACAAATGAATCTTATGAATGTACTACGGCAAATGGAAAATTAACAGAGAATTTTTATAATCTTTCCTTTGTTCAACCATCTGCCTCTGGTAATCGTTATAAAGAAGGTGATAAATACAAAGTAGAAATTACAGGATTAGTTGATAATAAAACCAAAAAGGCTGCTAAGATTGAATATAAAACAGAGTTCTTTGATGCAACAAACTATAAAAGTAGTGATAGTAGTGATAGTTCTATCTTATCTATTATTGCTACACCAAAGAAAAATACATATAAAGTAGGAGATACTTTTGATATTACTGGCAGTACTCTTTTGGTAACTGATAAAGATGGCCAAACCTTTACGCTAACTTTAACAGAGGATATGATAAGTGGCTTTTCTTCTGCAACAAAGGGGATTACAACCGTAACTGTAGATTATAATGGTCAAAAGACAACTTTTGACTGTTTAATTGTAGGAAATCCTTCTAGCATGGAACTACATTAGGGAACTACACTTTGGAATATTAATCTACCAATTGATTGATACTCATGGGATTGATTCATCTTAAGTTTCTTCTACTATTTTAACAGGAAGTGTTGGTGAGTTAGGTATAAAAGATTATAAGGTTAGTTATATAACAAAAGATTTTCATTCCCTTATTAAAAAGAGGTAAGTAACTTTGAAAAAGATAAACTCACTTCTTTTTTTTGCATATAATAAGTAATGGCTCTAGATAATAAGTAATGGCTTAGATAAATTACTATTGACAACTGACAAGGTGTCATAATATAATGAAAAAGCATATATAGTATGCTAGGATGTGAATTTATGCCAAGTCAAACATTTCATAATTTAAGTGAAGAAAAAAAGAGAAAATTAATAAATGCTGCCATGAAAGAGTTTTCGACTGCAACGTTAGAAAAAGCATCGATTAATAAGATTGTAGTGGCTGCCCAAATTCCTAGGGGAAGTTTCTACATGTATTTTGATGATAAATATGATTTGTTTGATTATATCATTTTACGATATCAGGATAGACTTCTTCATATTATTAAAAAGGCGTTTAGAAAAAGGGATGGAAATATCAGAGAGGCTTTTATTGATTTATATGATGAGTTAGCGAATAAAATGAAACAAGTAGATTTAAAAATATTTTTAAAAAATGTTTGTAGTTATGTGTGCCAAAAAAACATATTTTTAGAAGATCCTGGAAGATGTATTTTCCAGGAGGTAGAAAGTTTAATCCGAAAAGAAGGAATCATAACGACTGATTTGGAATTTATCTTTGGAGTATTCATGCACAATTTAATTTTTTCTTGTTTAGATGGTGTTCGAAAACAAGAAGAAAAAGGAAGAGAAATCTATTTGAAAAAATTAGATTTAATCTGTTATGGAATTTATCAAAAAGGAAAAGAGGGAATGTGTGAAATTTATTAGTTGGTATCAAAAATGGATGTATCATCGCTATGGAATAGATGAACTCTATTATTTTATATTGAAAATCGTAACGATTTTAATTATGGTGAATCTTTTCTTCTCTTCTCGTAGTTTATTACTAGTTGAAATCTTTCTTCTTTCGATTATGATGTTACGAAAATATTCCAAGAATAAGAAAAAAAGAAAAGAAGAAAATGTGAAATATTTATTACTGAGAAGAAAATTAAAAGAAAAATGGGAAAAAAGAGATAGAAATCATATTTACAAAAAATGTCGAAAGTGTAAAACCATACTAAGACTACCACTACCTTCCACTAGAGGAATAAAACATACAAGGTGCCCTGAATGTCATAGAAAGATGAAGGTATTATGTCTTAGAAAACAGCAAATAGAAATTGTTAGAAAAGGAGTGAAAATTAATATATGATAAAATTATTAACTTGTTTTAGAAAAAAAGAGTGGCTTTTCGCTTTATTAGGAGTAAGTCTTATTTTTCTACAAGTATGGTTAGATTTAAAAATGCCTGATTATATGTCAGAAATTACTGTTTTGGTGCAAACAGAGGGTAGTAAAATGGCCGACATTTTAGAAAATGGGGCTTATATGGTACTATGTGCCTTTGGAAGTTTATTCTTTGCGGCGATAGTTGGATATATTGTTTCGGGTTTAGCTTCTACGTTTTCTTTGCGAACAAGAAAAAAAATATTTCATAAAGTAGAAGATTTATCGACACATGAAGTAAAAACATTTTCAACCAATAGCTTAATTACTAGAACAACAAATGATATTACACAAGTAGAGATGTTAATTGGAATGGGGCTTCAATTGTTAATTAAAGCACCAATTACAGCAATCTGGGCGGTTACTAAAATTTTAAATAAGAGTTGGCAATGGAGTACCATTACTGCCGTAGCAGTTGTTATTTTATTATCCACGATTGGAATAATTGTTAGTATTGTAATGCCAAAATTTAAGATTGTACAGAAATTAACAGATAAAATCAATGGAGTTACTAGAGAAAACTTAATTGGTATTCGTGTAGTACGTGCCTTTAATGCCGAAAAGTATCAAAGCAATAAATTTGAAGATGTCAATAATGCTTTAACCAATCAGCAATTATTTAATCAAAAGAAGTTTGCCATTTTGTCTCCTATCATGTATTTAGTAATGTATTTTTTAACTCTTGCCATTTACTTTGTTGGAGCAGACTTAATCGATAAGGCAATGATGGCCGATAAATTAACTTTATTTGGTGATATGGTAGTCTTTTCTTCTTATGCAATGCAGGTTATTATATCCTTTTTGATGCTTGCCATGATTTTTATGATGCTTCCAAGAGCACAAGTTTCGGCCTCTCGAATTAACGAAGTCTTAGAAACGGATATTACGGTAAAAGATGGAACGATTGACAAAGATACTACTAAAAAACGTGGTGAGGTAGAATTTAAGAACGTTTCTTTTAAATACCCTGATGCCGAGGAGTACTTATTAAAAGACATTTCCTTTACCGCAAAAAAAGGAGAAACCGTTGCTTTTATAGGTTCCACTGGAAGTGGTAAATCCACACTGATAAACCTAGTTCCAAGATTTTATGATGTAACCGATGGAGAAGTCCTAATCGATGGTGTGAATGTAAAAGACTATAAATTAGACTTTCTTTATCAAAAACTAGGGTATGTTCCTCAAAAAGCAGTGATGTTTAATGGAACAGTAAAATCCAATGTCTCTTATGGAGATAGTGGCAAAGAAAAGAGTGAAAAACTAATTAAGGAAGCCATTAAAGTAGCTCAAGCAGAAGAATTTGTTTTAAAGATGGATAATCAGTATGATACCCATATTGCCTCAGGTGGTACAAATGTTAGTGGTGGTCAAAAACAAAGACTTGCCATTGCTCGTGCGATAGCGAGAGAACCTGAAATTTATATTTTTGATGATTCCTTTTCTGCTTTAGATTATAAAACCGATTCGGTCTTACGGCATGAATTAAAAAAATATACAAAAGATGCTACAAATTTGATTGTTGCTCAAAGAATAGGAACGATTATGAATGCAGATAAGATTCTGGTTCTAGATAATGGTAAATGTGTTGGTATGGGTACTCATAAAGAGTTACTAGAAAATTGTGAGGTGTATAAGCAAATAGCACTATCTCAATTATCAAAGGAGGAATTAGAAAATGCAGAATAACGATGATTCTTCAAGAAGAAGGCCAAGAAGAGGCCCAGGAGGGCGTGGTCCTAATTTTGAAAAAGCAAAAGATTTTAAAAGTTCGATAAAAAGATTATTAAAAGAACTAAAGCCATTCCGTGTATTAATTACAATAGCGATTGTATTATCTACGATTAGTTCGATTCTTTCCATTTTTGCACCAAATATGTTATCAGATTTAACAGATGAAATAACAAAAGGATTGGTAGTTGATAGTAAAAATTTAGAGAAGGTAACCAATACCATTACGAATTCTTTTGAAGAGGAAGCAATGAAAGAAGAACTTCCAAAGATTCTTTCTATGGATTTGTCTCAAAACAAAATAATAGAAATTATGAGTGATTCTGAAATATCACAAGAAGACAAAGGAATAATGCAAGAAAAACTCTCTACTATGACGAGTTCTAACTCTCTTTCTATGATATTAGAAATGCCAACAAGCATACAAAGAAAAATTTTAACAGATTCTACTTATCAAAATCAATGGATTCCCTCAGAAGATAAAATAAAACTTTTGGAAAGTATTTCAAATCAATCCGATAAAGAAGAGATAAATCTACCAGATTCTGTTATGAAGGTTTTTCTTAGTGAATTTGAAATAGATGGTATCAACATTTCTAAAGAAGATCAATTAGAATTTTTACATACTGCAAAGACATTAGATAAAGAGATGGAGAAAGAAAAATTATATCAAAAGATGGATGAAATGCCAAAAAACATCAAAAAAGTAATCGAGCCTACCATGAATATGGATCAGATTAAAAAAATCTCTTTGTTTTTAGCAATCCTATATCTTTGCAGTGCTTTATTTAATTATATAGAATCGATTTCTATGACCGTAGTATCCAATAACTTTGCCAGAAAATTAAGAAGTCGGATTTCTAATAAAATAAACAATTTACCACTTAAATATTTTGATAACCATCTATCAGGTGATATTTTATCAAGAGTTACAAATGATATTGATACGATTGCTCAATCCATGAACCAATCTTTATCTACTTTGGTTAGTGCATTAGCATTACTTGTAGGAACGGTTGTGATGATGTTTTATACCAATTGGGTAATGGCATTAACCGCCATTTTAGCAAGTTTATTTGGATTTATCTTTATGTTTGTTATCCTTGGGAAATCTCAAAAATATTTTATTGCGAGACAAAAAGAATTAGGTGCTTTAAATGGTCATATTGAAGAGGTTTATTCTGGTCTTAACGTAGTAAAAGTATATAATGGAAAAAAGGAATCCGATGAAGCCTTTGATAAACTAAATGAAGAAGTATATGATGCGAATCGTAAAAGCCAATTTTTATCAGGACTTATGATGCCAATGATGAATTTTATTGGAAACTTTGGATATGTAGCGGTTTGTATTGTGGGAGCTTTATTAACGTTAAATGATTTAATTAGTTTTGGTGTTATTGTTGCTTTTATTTCTTATGTACGATTATTTACTTCGCCACTTTCTCAAATTGCACAAGCGATGACTTCACTACAATCCACCGCAGCAGCAGGAGAGCGAGTATTTGAGCTTTTAGATGAAGAAGAGATGAAAAACGAAGAGACACTAAATCATGTTTTAGAAAAGGAAAAAGTAAAGGGAAATATTGCTTTCAATCATGTATCTTTTACGTATGATGGAAATAAGGAACCTACTATTAAAGATTTTAGTACCAAAGCAACCAGTGGTCAAAAAATTGCAATAGTTGGTCCAACGGGAGCGGGAAAAACAACTATGGTGAATCTATTAATGAAATTTTATGATATTTCGAGTGGAGATATTAAAATAGATGGTGTTTCTATTAAAGATTTAACAAGAGAAAATATTCATAGTCTTTTCACTATGGTGCTTCAAGATACTTGGTTATTCCAAGGTACGGTATTAGAAAACATCGTTTACAATCGTGAAAATGTGAGTGAGGAAAGAGTAAAAGAAGTATGCAAAACAGTAGGCTTAGATCACTTCATCCGAACCCTTCCTAAAGCTTATCATTCGGATATTTCCAATAATGATAGTGTATCCACTGGACAAAGACAGTTATTAACAATTGCTAGAGGAATGATTGAAGATGCTCCTTTCTTAATTTTGGACGAAGCTACTTCTAATGTAGATACGAGAACAGAAGAGCTAGTACAAAAAGCAATGGATAAATTAACAGAAGGAAAAACTTCCTTTATTATTGCCCATCGTCTATCTACTATCAAAAATGCCGATTTGATTCTAGTGATGAAAGATGGAAATATTATTGAACAAGGAAATCATGAGGAATTGATGAAAAAAGAAGGGTTCTATGCAGACTTATACAATTCTCAATTTGAATTATAATAGATAAAAGAGAAGGGAACTAGTATGAAAATATACTAGTTTTTCTTATGCTTTAAACAAATTTCACAAGAAGGATTCTAACTATTCTTTTTCTTAATGCCATTTTAGAGGAAAGAAAAACACCTCTTATATAAGAAGTGTTTAGAAGAAAGTGAATTATCTAATATTATGAATGCCTATGATAGTCCAATCAAGTCTTCAAGATCTATATATTTTTCCATAAGCTTATTAAATGTTTCTTCGATTTCCAAATTTAATCGTTCTTTTTTTGACTCCCATTCTCTATGAACCTTTTTCCATATTTTTGAAGGTTCTTTTTCTTCTAATTTCATTCTCTCTTGTTGTAATAATTTATGTTTCTTATCATAAAATTCTATTAAATTTATAGTATTAGCACGCGCCATTTTAAATGAAGTTTTATAAATTTTTGTTAACGTTTCATCTAGTATAAGGTTTTCTTTCTTGTTCATATACAACTCCCTTTTTTTAATTCACTTTCTAGCACTAAATTTTTTTCCTTTACTCTTGTATATTTTTCTGTAACTTGCTACATAGTAAGTATGGTCGAAACATAAGAAACTTATTACAATATTAGTAAGTTATAAGAAAAAGGATGTGATGTTTATTAAATATGAAAAATATGCTCGTAAAATCTTAGCAAATAACATCATATACTTTCGTTTGAAAAAGAATTGGTCTCAAGAAGATTTTGCAGATGCACTTAAGACAACTACTACTTATGTATCTAACCTTGAAAATGCTAGAAGAAATACGAGAATAGATTATATTGGACATATTGCAGATACTTTAGGTGTTTCATTGGAACAACTATTTATTGAAGACCCAAAGTAGAAAACAATCGCATACCAAGACGTTAGAAATATTTTAGGATTCCTTTTTTTAGTGCCTATTTTTATTATAGCATTAATCTAGTCAATCTCAATATATTCTCATGAAATGTAGAGAGAGTTTTTTGTAAAGAAAGAGGAATAATGGGAGAGGAGAAACTAGCAAGTTCTTATTTGAAAGATATGTGTTTAAAATATGTCTTTGCTATTTAAAATCATCTCAGGTATAATAATTTTAGAAAGAGTATACTACCTAACCTATATGTAATTTGTTCATATTAGAAGAATCTTTAACAAGTATTTTACCTAAATCTATGGTATTCTTTTTTGATAGATATACTTTAGACTTCTTGCGTAACTAAAAATAGGTATTGCATTTCAGAAAAAAATGATATT
>CAJUIY010000002.1:31135-60143 GCA_910586865.1 uncultured Bacilli bacterium | reverse complement strand
ACCAACAATTTTTAAGCTTTTTTCAAAAAACTATTGACTATTCATAGTTGGTCTCTTATGCATTTGATTATTAATATTAATAGACATATTAGAATCATACTTCCAGTAAATATAATAAATGGAATCTCATACTTTAAAATAAGAGTTCCTAATTTATATGACTGAAAAACTACTTTTCCAATAATGTCTTTTTCTTCTAATACCAATTTATCATTAACATTATTATTATCACCTTTTGTGATATAAGAGTTATTGCTGTCATTATATTCAACAATTCGGTGAGTAATTGGTATATCATAATTATGGTCATAGTAAGAAATAACATCCCCTATTTTATAAGGAGCCGTATGTTTTTTTACAACTATCAGCTCCTTTGTTCTTATAGTAGGTTCCATCGAGCCCGATATTACAATATACATCTTATAGTTATATATAAACCATGCTAAAAATACTATCATTAAAATTAATAGTATATCGCCAATTTTTCTTATTACCTTTTTCATATTTAATTATTATTTTCCTTTCTTTCGTTTATTAAGATCTTCTTTGTGCAAAAGAATTTCCATTATCACATGATAACTCTATATAATTTAAAGCATGTGCACCACTTGGTGAAGTGTTTGCCCAAACATAGTTAAGCATATTTACTGCAGTTGAATAAGCATAAATTGGATCGCTTACTACTGCATATGCTCCATTACTATCTGTTAATCGAGCATTGAATCCTGCACTATTAAATACTGATACAAAGGCAGATACTCTATCAAGAGAGCCGTGTCCCGTGCGAACACCACAATTTGTTTCTCTAACGTCACCATAAATTCGTAAATCTTCTGCTCCCATTACACTTTTACATCTCCACCCACTGAAAACTTGTTTATCATTTATAGGATATTCCAAATTTGGAATAGTACCTTGATAAGGAACAGACCGTGTTGTCCATAAAACGTTATTTACAAAGTAATAAACAGTATAATAGTTAATTTGCCAATTAGCTTGATATTTGTAATTACCTACAGTTCCAGACTTAATTGTTACAATCTTTTGTGGAGTTGTTCCGTTATCGCCTGTCCAACCCGTAAATGTATATCCCTCTTTCGTTGGTTGTGGCAAATCAAAATCTTCATTCTCTACATTGTAAATTGTCACAGTAGCCTCTAATATTCCACCAACAGTGTTATACTCGATTACATAGTTTATTTCCTTCCATTTTGCCACTAATTCGTGATTGGATGATGTTTTTACAATCGTATTATTTTTGATTTCCTCATCATTTAAGTACCAACCCTTAAAATTATATCCTTCTCTTGTTGGCTCTGGCAATTCTCCATATTCACTATCATAAGTTACAATAATTTTTTCTGGATTAACTTCGCCTTCATTTGGATTTAAAACTACTTCATAGTTATTAGCTTCCCAAGTTGCTGTTAGAGTTATATTTTCTACTTCATCGTATATTGTATTTTCATCAACCAATTCTTTCTCTTGATTAACCCAACCTGTGAAAGTATAACCTTCTCTTGTTGGTTCTGGCAATTCTCCATATTCACTATCAAAATATACTTCTTTCTCATCTACAAAGTTTTCTCCTTCATTAGAATCAAATATTATTTTATATTTGTTAGGACTATATTTAGCATCTAAATGCTTATCACCGTAATTACCTGTTGTTAAGATATAATTTTTATAGATATTAGATGAATTGTTAATACTCCAGCCTGTGAAAGTATACCCTCTTTTTGATGGATTATTTATTAAAATATTAGCACTTTCTATTGTATAAGATGATGGGTTATTATTACTTAAAGTACCACCATTTAAGGTATAAGTTATATTATAATTATTTACATCATATAATGCTTTATATGTTGTTTCTGCTACTATTTTGTTTATGTTATTATCCCAACCAACAAAGGTATATCCTTCTCTTGTTGGATTGGTTGGCATTTCTACATTAGAGTTGTAATTTTGAAACTGTTCATGTAAAATATTTCCATTATAATCTAAGAAGATAACTTTATATTGATTGATAGAAAATACGGCATATAAGATTATTTCCTTCTCATCTGATTGTAAGTTTTCTATTTCCGATTGGTCTAAATAAACAACTTGTCCAAATGGCTTTAAAGCCCATCCGATAAATTGATAACCTCTCCTTTTAAATTGGTTTTTAGGTAAATGAAATGTTTCTTTTTCTAAAACATCAATACTATCCATTTCTCCACTAGCACCATTTCCATTAAAAGATATTTTATAAATAACTTTTTTCTCTTCTTTATTTGGTTCAGGTTCTTTTATTTGCTCAACCACAGGGCTTACTAAATCAACTTTCTTTTCATTTATACTTATTATAGTACCTAATAGTATTCCTAATAAAAGTATTCCTAACAAGAACCAAATTATTATTGGATATATTCTCTTTAAAATAATATAACTATTTTCTTCTACTTGAATATATCCTTTTTCTATACCAAAACAGGAATCTTTTATGATATACTCATTATCTTCCTGTTTGATAACTGCTTCATAATCATCTTCTTTATTGGCTTCCTTTAATTTTGTTTCACCGATAAATTGATAATTTCTTTCATCGAAATCTCTTTTTCTAATGTATGGGATATCTTTATAATATCTATATTCTTTATTTTCTCTTTCAATTGTTTTATATTTTTTCATTTAATTCCTCCCTTCATAAAAAAGACTACATTTCCATTCCGTAGCTCTCCTCTTTTTCTAAATAATCCCTATCATCTGTCCAATCATAACCTATATCTTTAAAGGATAGGATATCTGAATTTCCATCATCATAAACTGCTTCATAGTCTTCTGAAACATTAGAACTAATTCGTAATTTAGATATACCTAAGTCATCAAAGAAATCGTCCGATTCTAATTTATCAGGTGGGATTTCTAAATGTCTATCCAATGAATTATAAAAATCTCGATAAATATCTGAAATTTTATTCATAGCCACTTCTAATTGATTAATTTGAACGGATTCTAGTTGTTCATTGCAACCATTTTCTCTTATATCTTGTAAATAGGCATAGCTTTTTTTAAGTTCTGCTAATATTTTCTTATTTGTTATTTCAATCATCTCCTAATTTAATTACATAATATAAAATTGTAACTTCTAAACCACATATCAGTTACTTGTCTTGCCCCATTTTCGGTAAAAAGGTTTTAATATAAAGAGAAATTAAAAATATAAAAAGGATAAGGAGTAATAACAGTCATAAAAATAGTTAATTCAACACTTGGCAAGATTTCCATTTTTTTCTACATTACTTTTTCTTCCTTATCTTTTGCTAAGTTATTATATTTTTCATACAATAGCATATTAAAATCTATATAATTATCTTCGCCTAGATTAATCTTTAAAATTGGATTTATAAAAATATCGTTGTCTTTTTCAAAAATATAAATTTTTGAATGTGGTAACATTAAATAGGAATCATTATTTTCATCTACTTTAATTAACTCTTCTCCTAAATTACGTTTCAAATCTTCTAAGGAAGAAAAGTTATTTGTCTCAAAATAATTTTCTATTAGACATTCTTCGTCTAGTGCTTGATATACTGTAGATAAATTCTTACTTGAAAAAGAATTTTCAAGATATTGATAATCAATATCATCTAACATTTCATCTACGCAAAGTTTTATATTTTCACCTAATTTTTCTAATATTCTTATAATATCGCTCTCCTTTCATCAAAAAAAGACTACATTTCCATTCCGTAATCTTCTTTTTTATCTTCCTCATCTTGTATACTCTGTTGTATTGTATCAGATTCTATTTCTATTAATTCTTTAGATAAACTTCTATCATCATTAAATAAAGTTGGTAAATCTCCATATCCAACTATTACATATTCTTCTGTTGAAGAACCAACTTGTAAGTAATTCGATAAATTATATTTTTCTACTTCCTTTTTTAATGACTTTAAATCAATATCATTATAAGTTTCTTTATAGTAAAACCAATCTTCATTTGTAACATGACACATTTGTGCTTCTGATACACAAACTGAATCAACCATTTCTTGCATAAGTTTACTGGTTTTAGATAATTTGGGTAATGATTTTAACTCTTCAAATGAATTTTCAAGATATTCTCTAATTTCTTTTATCTGTGTAGCTTCTGATAAATCTTTTATTGTCTCATCCATACAAATAATGACATCTGCTATATTTTTATTATTCTCATATAAAAGAACATTATATGCAATATCTCCATAATCACGTTCCCAAGATGATGAAATTATGAATCCTTTTTCTTCCTCTAATCTAAAATACTTGTTATACATCAATATCTCTCCTTCTATTAAAAAAAGACTACAATCTTGATGTATACCCTATAGGGGGCATTTCATCTTTGTAATCTTTTTCTCTTTTTTGCTCACAATATCATATTAACACACTCGATGTTGCATGATGTTGCAAATTGCTCTTTTTTTTATTTTTTCTTCATGATACCATATTAACATAGAATGGTGTGCATACCTGTGCATCGTACTCATTTTTTTAGTTTTTTTTACGAAGCTAGAAAAACCCAATAAAAAACATCATCTTTTATGAAATAAGATACAGCCCCTTTAGAATATGATGAATCTATTAAATTATTATAATGTGTTGGGCTATTTTTCCAATCTGAAAAAATTTCACTAGAACTTATTTGTCCATAAGCAAGATTTTCTGCTCTAATTGAAATTTGAGAAGAAGCAGTTGTTGTTCCATCTGGTCGAACATGAGAATATAGGTTGCTAATTTCATTAGCACGTATTTTAGCGAAGGAATAAATATTATTATCCCAAGTTAATTTTTGAGCTCCAACCATATCACGTAAATTATTAATATGGGCTAATACTTCTATTTCTATTTTATTTCCATTTGGAGTTTCTATTACGGAGAACGATTCTTCTGGAATTGGTGTTGATTGTATAGATGATTGAGATGATTTACTTTGAATCACTTTGTTCTCCTCTATCGTTTGAACATTAGTATTTTCTGGTGAGGAAGAATCATAATTTATCATATCGTTATTATTTTCTATAGTATCTTGTGGTTCTCTATTCTCTTCTTCGGAATTAAACGAAGAGAACCTATCTTCAATTTTTCTTGTTACTCTTATATTTTTATTAATATAAGATGTACCATTGTTCAAAATTATTAATAAAAATAATATTATTAAAAGAAATAACACTAAAATAGTAGTTAAAATAGCCTGTATTTTATTTCTAAATCCTTTTTTGGTAAACTTACAATGAGTCTTTTTATATATCTTTTTTAGATTTATCCTATGCATTAAACACCTTCAAAGATGCTATTAAATATTGAAATTATCAAGTATTTCATTTCTAATACTACATTTAAAATTTGCTGCTTGTAATGTAAGAATATCAAGCATATAATAAAAATCACTATCAGTGATACTATAAATCTAAAAATTCGCTCTAACAATAAGCATCTCTCCTTTCGTACATTGAAAAAGACTACATCTCCATTTCGTAGTCTTCTTCTTTTTCATTTATAATTAATTCATTTTCTTGTATATATTCTGTTACTACCTTCCAAACTTCAGAAAATTCAGGTTTATTTGATATACCAGTTAATTTCTTATAAGACTCTTCTAATATTTCTTTATTCGATAGCATAGTAGAAAAATCCCCTAATTTTCTTCCATCATAGTCTAAAATATCCTTAATTTTATCTATATCTACTTTATTATTTTTTACAATTAAATAAGCATCTAGAATATCTTTTGTTCTTCGAAAAATATGCTCATTTGATATAGAGGATAATTTATCTGCCATTATTTTCTCTAAAGATGAATATTTAATTTCTACATCATTTACATTACATATAACATAAAAAGGATTATCTTTTATATCTAAATCTATCTTTGTTATAATTTCCTCTTCTTCATTGACAATATTAAAACCCATTGATTTATTATCATTTGCCTCACGATACAATACAAGCTTGTAATTAGAATCTATTTTCTTAATAGTGTTTTCAAGATATTGATTTATTTTTAATGCATCATATTTTCCAATCCAATTTGCATCTATATCTATGGTCTTTCTATCAATATTTAAATCTGGATTATTAATATATAATAAATCTTTTAATGCAAGTCCACCTTTAAAAACAATTGGGGCATTATCTCTAGATAATTCCTCCACTATTTTATATAAAAAAGATTCTTGCTCTATACTTCTATGTTTCATAATAGCTCTTCCCCCCTTCTTGATATATTTTTGCTTTTTTTTCTAATTGTTTAGGGATATTCAATTTATTATAGGAGCAATTATTAGTAAAATAATAATTTGCAAACGTCTCAAATAAAATTTGATCATCTGTTTCTTTTCTAATCAACATATCATTTATTGTATTTTCAATAGGAGTTACCTTTATGTTTTTATGATTAACATAAGGAATATTTTCTAAACTATCAACTAGAAAACATTTTAGGTATGGTTTATCAATATTCTCTGTTGAATATACATATATTTTATTTCTGAATCCACCGTTGGAAAATCCTTGTAAGTCAGAAGCACTTTCTAAACAAACTATGCAATCTATACCTTCAAGTAACACTTTATATGCATCATAAAAACACATCATCTTTGAATTACTTATTTCCTTTGCATAATCATAAATACTTTTATTAATATCATTCATGGTATCACTCCTCTCATTGTTAATATTATACTATAGTGTGATTGAAAAATCTACTAATTACTGTTTATATGTCTGTACACTAAACGATTTACTAAATTCTTCCGTTGCTTTTTCCATTTCTTCTTTTAAAGAATAAATTCCTCTTTTAATTTTTGCTCTGGAAGGTTTTTTTAGCAAATGATTTATTATGTTATTTTTTTTATTTGGAACGTGATTTTTATTTGTATATTCTTTCACAACTATTTCTTTTACAATATCTTCCTTTGATAATTTTTGTTTTTTGGTGTTTCTAAGGTTGTTGATTATTGCATTATATACAAAATTATCAACATACTCTCTTTTTTTTATACTCTCTTGAGTTTCATTAATAATTTCTTTTACATTATTAGCATTATTCAATTTTTGATAATAGCTATTTATTTCCTTTAAAGTGGATTCAAAACTTTCTTTTTCGTCTTTTAATAAATCTTTATACAATTCTTGAGTTATCTTTTTTGTTAGATTTTTTATTTTTTTGTTTTTTAAGGAGTTGAATTTTATTTTTTGAGTTTTGTTTCTTCTTTCTTCTTTAATTAATTCCGATAACTCATCAATTTGATCTTGAAGATGTAAATCCTTAATATTATGCAAAATGAAATTATCACTATTAATATTAAATCTTTCTTTAATATCTTCTATATCTTTATTTAGCTGTATTCGTTTATCTTTTAAAAGAGATTGTCTTTTAATTTCTAATGTGGTAATTCTTTTTAAATAATTTAAATCTTCTATATCAATTTTTCCTCTTCGTCTATATTTTGGTTTCATATATTTTTTTGATGAAGGGGATTTATAGTTAGCTTCTTTTTCTGTAAAAGAAATATGATAATGATAATGACCAGATTTGCTATCTAAATGAAGAGAAGCATTATAAAGCATTTTCTTTGGTTCCTGAAATCCTATTTTTTTTAGATATTGAGGCATTATTTTTGTCATTAACTTTTTTGATAAGCTATCAAGAGAAATATTTTCATCTATAAACTCATTATCAAATGACAATATCGTCTGATATACATTTGAATTTTCCCATGCTTTTAAATATTCTTTTGATCTCTTACCTGCTTCCTCATCAGTAGCATTATGACCATCTTCCATCAAATAACTTTGAAAGGTAGCATGTTTTAATTTTCCATCATAATAAGAAGTCATTAGCATAACTTCTTGTTTTCTTCTTGGATAATCAACTACATTCTCTACCAGTTTCCCATTTTTGTATATTTTTTCTTTCTTTACATCAGGATTATTTTTTGAATAAATCCATCGTGAAGGAGAAACGACTATTGGTGTTTTCTTTTTATCCATATACTACCTACTTCATAAACGAATCATCTGGATTATAATAATCATTCAAAAATTGTTTTACTCTAGAATTATTTCTTGCACTCTTATCATATTCTTTATATGACATTTCTCCATAAAATTGTTTCAAAAGCTCTATCGTTAACGAAACTGTTTTACTATTTTGAACAATTTCTTTTTGTATGTCTTTTAGTAATTCTGTTTTATCATTTTCAGAGGAAGTAGAATCACCATCACATTTATCATATTGATAGTTATTTATTAAATATCTAATCACTTCTGATGTGGATTTTTTATTTAAAGATAATTTTATTTTTTCTAAAGTTAACTTTTCATTTTCATTCAATCGTATTGTTGTTCTAACCATTTTAAATCTTCCTTTCTAAAAATCTAAGTGAGAAAAATTTCTCACTTAGATTTTTCTCCGTGAAATTCATCATCTAACTTTATTTTTCCTTCATGAACTAAAAGTCCATTCAAGATTAATTCAACCAACACATCATTTCTTGATGTTGTGGGAATTATAATCTTTCTTTCTTGATAGATTTCTTCTACATATTGATATGTAGCATCATCTAATCCTAATCGTAAACTATGATCGACTAGTCGTTTCATTTTATTTCCCTCCTTTTGAATTTGTATGACAAAACTCTTTTTGTTGCAACAATCCCCAAAAATATATAATTTTTAGGGATGGGCATAAGATGGTTACCCATTAAAGTCTACGAAACCGTTATATATCAACGATTTCCGGTAGACCATTTTTTGCACTTGCAAAAATTTTGTGTCATACCGTTTGTATGACATATCTTCGTAACCCTTTATTATATAAGGTTTTTATTGTCATATTTATTGTCATACGACGAGAGTTTTGTCATACCCTTGTCATACCTTTTTTATTTAACTTTGAGAGTTTTGTCATACCTTTTTTGCACTATTTTCATTAAAATTTATAGTATATTTGGACCCATTTTTTAAAATATTTCTTTACTTTTTTATTTCCATCGTAATAATAAAACAAAAGAACTAAAAGAAAAGCACCTCTCAACAAATGATAGGTACTTTTCACCACAATTAAACAAAATCTTGTTTATTACTTCTATAAAAATCATTGCTATTTTTCTCTATTTAGTGTAGTATTTTATATGAGATTTAACCTTAATAGTTAGGTGCTACCTCTCTATCTTTTACTTGAAAGAGAGGTGATGCTTATGAAAAACTTTAATTTTTCAATTAGCATTAGGTATTCTATATGGAATATTTAATTGCCTTTTCAATAATTTTAGTTTTAATTTTATTGTTAATTATAGCAGTAAAAAATAGCTAAATAAAAGCACCTAACTTCTAACATAAGAAGTTTTGGTGCTAACCCAAAAATAATTTTGAGGTACACCTAACATGCTAAAATTAGGTTATATCTCTTTTTATTTTATGTGTAAATACATAAAATATACATTCTAAAAAGAAACAACTCTATTATAAATTATTTCTTTAAAATGTCAATGACTTTTGAAATAAGTAACACTTATTTCACTATAAATATATCATAATTTATCATTTAAATCAAAGCTTTTTATTATCTTTTTCTATGAAAAAGTAGAATTTAAATCGGCATATTTAAAAAAGTCAGTATGCTTTTTATAATCAGAATCTAGTCTTAATTCTATATGTAAATGATTTCCAGTTGAACATCCAGTCGTTCCAACTTCGGCTACTTTTTGTCCTTTTTTGACCACATCTCCAACCCTGACCTTTGAACTATTTGGATAAAGATGAGCAAAAACTACCAAATAATCTCTTCCATTAAAGTTATATTTTATATGAATTTCGTTATTCATTTTATAACAGGAAGATGTATTTCCATTCCATGCTCCACTATTTGTTTTGGATGGGAAATTCGCAACAACTACTGTTCCATTGTCTGCAGGAGCATATACATTTGTATTTGCATTTGCAGAAATATCCCATCCTGAATGATACTCTTTTCCTCGCTCTTGCGACCAATAACTTGAAATATATTTTGCTTCCTTCATATTAATCGGCATAGAAAATGGTCTTAAAGTACTACTAATTTTAAATTCGGCTGATTCTTTTAAATAAGCTTCTTCCAGTGAGGATGAGCCACTTTTTAAATTATTTACTACCTTATCTAAGCTGGCATAACCATCAATTTGACCTTTATTTTTATAAGCATTAAATACATATTTGTTAACAAGTTTTAAATATTCGTCCGAATAGATAGCATTTGGTTTCACCATTTGGACGTTTGGATCATCTCCTTCAAGGTTTGTTGAGGATATAATATCTACTTGTTTTGAACCAATATTTGATACTATGCTTAATAGAGATACTATGATAATTATTCCACTAAATAATAGTAAAAAAAGGGCTATAATAATTCCTATAACCCCAAATTTTAATATTTTACTTTTAAACAACTCTTTCATTTTTTTAATAATTCTTTCCTTTTTTTATGAAGTTTATTTGTTATTCTTTTAATTCTTCTTGCCTCTTTCGATGATCTATTTTTATAATTATATTGCTTGTTTCTTCTCATTTTTATCGTTGTCATTTAATTTCTCCCATCTGTTTTTTTTCTAAATCATTGGCAAAGATTTTAACTCGCAGTCTAACTTTTGATTCTATATTTACTAAAAATTGTCCTTGTTGAGCTTGTAATAGAAACTCTTGTTGTGTCTCCGTTAGTGGATTATTTTTAAATAAATCTACATAAGCAAGTAAATCTGCTTCTTTTAACATACCTACAAATTGATATTGGCAATTATTAAAAATAGCTTGTGCATGACTTTGAACTGCATTTTTATTAACAAAATCCTTTATTGATTGTGTAGTTACAACTAAGCTTCCAGAATACTTTCTAATTCTTCTTGCAAGTTGAGAAAGATGCTTTAGAATAATAGGATTTTCTTCATCGATGAACAAATGAAACTCATCAATTTCAATCAAAATATGACTTTTTTCATTATCATTTTTACCTTCATTATTCATTTTATTCTGTACCACTGCATTATTAATAAATGATAATAAATTAAGTATTTGAGTGTTTATTAGCCGTCTATTATCACTATATAAAAGTTCCTGTAAATTAAATGCTATCATGTCATTATCTAAGTTAATATTTGTATAATTATTAAATAAATTTGCATCATTTCCAGTTTGAAAACGCTGAACTAAAAGTTTTAACTGTTCAATTATTTCTTTTTCAACATCTGATGAGTTTTCTTTTGCATACTCTGGAATGAATTTAACTAAATCCGAGAAAATTGGAAATTGTTGTGGGCTAAAGGTTTCAAGTTGTCTTATTGTTGTTTCTTTCGTAATTCCTTTTTCTTTATATAAAGCTTCTAGAATTTTTAATAAAACAACTAATTCTTTTTCTGTAATATCTTCAAAAGCTGTTTTAAAAAACACTTCTAAAAAACCTAAGTGTTTATCCATAGGACAACTATTCTCCCCTATTTCGTTATTTTCTGTATCTTCTGTTGCTAAAAATCTGATTTGAAGAGGATTTATAATTCCACCTTCACTTGAAAATAAATTAATATATTCTCCACCATTTTGTTTAACAATATTTTCATATTCATTTTCAGCATCAAAGATTAAAATTTTCGTTCCTCTTGCATATTCATCAATTAATAGCTTTTTCATTGTAAAGGATTTTCCTGCACCAGTCGTTCCAACAATTGCTATATTATGCGATGTCCTTGATCCAGAATTTAATACAAATGGATCAAAAAAAGTAGGTAAACCAGTATGAACATCTTCTCCTAAGAGAAAGCCATTTTCATCATTAAAATGATTTTTTGTAAATGGAAATCCAACAGATAATGTCCTTGTTGGTAGATAAAAGTTATAATCTACAAAAGACCTTGATGTAATATCGTAAGACTGCCAAGCTTCTAATTGTCGTAATTTTGGAACATCTATTTTAATTTGATAAATATTACATAAATCTTTTAATATTGCAAAAGAGGATTCCCTTTCTTTTTTATTTCCAGTTAATAATAGTACTACAGAAACTTCTTTAATCTTCTCATCACCAACTTTAATATCATTCATTAAAAGTTGCATATTCTGTTGTTGATTATCAATATCTGTAGCATCTGATAAGTTGTTAGTTGTATTTCTATCCACCATCAGGAATTTATACTGATTATCAATCCACTTAGATAATTCCTGTTGATTAAGACTATCTTTAATTGTAATACTTACTCTTACATTTGGAATATTAAATAGACCTTCAAAAAAACCTTCCTCAATAAAACGAGGAACATTTTTGATACTTACACATTGAATAATTTCATCATCTTTCTTTATAGATAACTGATTTTCTGTCGCTTGAAGTGGCGCAAGTAGGTCAGTTACATCTCCCCAAATTATTTGATCAAGGGAATTATTACATATATATAAATTAGATAATATTTTATATATGTGTAGTCGATTATTTACAAATGTGGTATTTAACTTAATTATCATATTATCTAATAAGTTCTGTACTTCTTGACGTTTCTTTTCTAATGCTGGAATATCAGAAGTAATTATTACAAAGTAATAAGAAGAAGATATTGTTCCATAATTTTCTTCTAATATTCCGATTGTATTATACTCTTCAATCAATAGATTTCTTCTTGGATCATTACCATCTAAACTTTCAATAACTTTTCTTAGTTTTTCTTTATTTAAATTAAGATTAATTGGTTTATCTAATTTATATTGTTTTAAAGTCATATTATTAATTTGATATAATCTTCTAAACATATTAAAGAAAATAGATTTTTCCTCATTGGATGATAAAGATAGATCAATAGCATCTACTGATAAAATAGATGCTACCTCTCCAGATTTTAAATGTAATATTCCTGCATCATCTACTTCTTTTACATTTATAAAGTACTGTGCATTTTCAAATCTTGCTTTCATCATACCTTTCTCATGATATAGAGAATTTCGATATTTTTTCTTTAGTTTATCTAAAAAAAATTGTTTTTTATCAGACTTTTTTTGATTCTTTTTTTCTGTTTTAATAAATGCTAAACTTTCTTCTGAATTTTCCAATAACATTTTGTCCATTCATACCTTTCCTTTCTTCTCTCCTTATTAAAATAAAATTCCTTTTTCTTTTGAAATATTTAAATAATAAAATAAAAACTTTATACATACGATTCTTTTTACTAATATTTACTGGTAACATCATTAAAAATCCCAATGTTAAAAATCCTATTGAAAATATTTTAAATGATGTAAAAGAAAATAGAATTAGAAAAATAAATAGCATAGGTAGTCCTACAAATAGATCTTCTAATTCTATCCATTTTCCTAGTGTCTTTTTCAAACTAGGTAAAGTGATATACATATCTTGTACTCCTTCCTTCCCTTTTTATTTCAAATATTATAGAAATCTACCTCGATATCGGTAGCGATTCATATTCCTTACCATTTGTCCCATTTTTGGAGACGATATTTGCCTTTTTGCAGATTGAATGGTATTAATCATATTTGATTTATTTGCTTGTGCATTTTGTCTAAATGTATCAGCTCTATTTTTAAAATTCGCACTTGCGCCTTCCATAACACCTGCTCTCATACCTAACCCGACAGAACCTGTTGCGGATGCAAGTGTTCCCAAAGCTCCACCAGCTACACCTGCTCCTATCGATTTAGCAGTATTCATTTTAGATTTAGCAGAATTTATAATTCCACCAACACCGTTCTTTCCAATAGAACCAATTCCTTTAGTTGTTGCCACTGGATGTCTTGCTATTTTAGTAGCTCCTAGACCTGCAATACCTGCTCCTGCAGTTGCAATTATTCCTGTTGCTCCAGCACCCTTTATAGCAGAATTAAATCCACTCATAGCTTGTGTTGCTTCACGTCCTGCATTTGCAGAAATATTAGAACCAATGAATTTATTTACTGATTGTGAACCTGTAAGAATTAATGTAGCTACTCCACAAGTAAAAAACGTCTTTATTAGTAAACCTTCTAATCCATCTCCAAAATTTAAGGTTGCTATTTTAGATATTAATATAGCTCCCATACCTAAAACCATCATAACTGCTCCTGCTTGTAAAACTAAAGAGGACAACTGTTCATATAATGATTGCCTTCTTTGTTTATTACAAATAGAACAAGAAAAGATGATTGGACTAAAGAAAAACATTAATAACATTTCAAGTTGTCTTCTAGCTAGCATTATTCCACTAAAAAACATTGCATAAACTAAAAATAATCCTACTAGAAGTAATAACATAAGTTTTGCAGAATTTCCTCCCCAACACAGAACAATATCATCTAAAGCATTTATTCCGAATGCTCCTTCTTCTACTACAAAATACCAACTCCAAATCTCACTTTTATACCATCTTGTTTCTGTATAACTCTCTCCTTTTAGACTATTTGAAATAAAATTATGGAGAGATGTCTTATCATTAACATTTATTCCATTTGATGAGAATGGATCAGTATCTGGTGTTTTTGGAAATTTAGATGATTTTCCAGAAAGTTCCCTGCTTATCTCTTTTTTGATATCTTCACAATATTTATTTCTACTTTCAATTTTATCCGTTAAACTTAATTGTGAATTTTCATTATTATTTTTATCTTCTGGGGTTAACATATTATTTGTTTTATCTTTTAATGTATTGTTACTATTTTTATTATCTTTTTGAGTTATATTTTTAGTACTGCAAGTATAAGTGGTTTTATCAAATAAATACTTAATACCTGTTACATCTGAATACTCATTTAATTGAGTATTTAATTTTTCAATTTCTTTGATGTATCCATTGATATTTTTTTGCTTTTCATTTTCAAACTTTTTCAATTCATCTTCTTGTCCTTTTCCATCATATTTCTCTACAAAATTGTCATTAACTTCTATATAACTTTCTACTATACTTCCAGAAAATGAATAGTTATCTCTAACAAAGAGATTACCTATTGCTGAAGAGAAAACAATAGAGAAATTAAATAATTGAGTTAAGAAAAAGGATGATAACACTACTAAAAATGTACATTTAACAATTTCGAAAGTTATTGTCCTAACTGGTGGTGTATCATCTGGATCTAAAAAGATTTTTATATAATTCCAGGCAGCAAAAACGGATAAAGACACTATAGAGATAATTATTATAGAATTATATGCTTTTACTAAAATATCATCTTTGGTTAATAAATCATTGATAATATTAATACTATTTAGTTTAATAAAAGAGGAATATATTGCATCAATAAAGCTATAGGTTAAATTTATTACAGTCCATAGTATAGTATTGAAAACTTTGGATATTAAACCCATTTAATTATCTCCCCTCTCTATTTAAATAGTGATAATATTATCGTAACAATTGATGATGCAAGTACTAAACCAACAAGACCAAATACAACTTGAATTATCTTTTGTTTTGCACGTGGTTTATTATCAACATCAGTAAGACCATAAATGAGGAACCCAAGTCCTAAAGCAATAACAAGAAGAACTACTCCTCCTCGTTGAAGTAATTTAAAACCATTATTTGCAAATGCAATTAAATCTTCTATAGTATAGTTAGCACCTTGTAACTCATTTGTTAGCTCTAAAAAATTTATAAATTTCATTATAATATCACTCTCCTTCAACAAAAAAAGCACTCATGTGCTTTCCTTTTTCTCTTTTTATAACATTATATTTTTTTCTGGTGTTTTATTAATACAACCAACTTCTTCATGTGATTCTCGAAGAAAGGCTGTTTCATATTCATTAGGATTTATTTTCCCTTTTTCAATTTCGCAGATAATTTTATCACTTGTTCCAATTATTTCTGATGTTGGTAAATCAATAATGTTTACAAGTTCGCCATCTCCATTCGTTGTTAAAAACGCTTCTTCTTTATGGGTTCCAATTGCTTTATATAATAACTCCCATTTATTATATTTCTTACCATCTTTACCCTCTAATTCTTCTACAGAAGGACTTAATAAAAGCATTCTATCATTCAAAAAGCTTTCTTGTGTATTTTCTAATACTTGATTTAAGAGATATACAAGTTGTTCTAAATCTCCCTTATTTTTGAAATAAATAAAAGAGGAATTATTTTTAACCTCTTTTTTGCTCTTTTTAATTTCTTCCCAATCATTTTGCATAATATTTTTTCTCCTCTCATACACAAAAAAACTACATTCCCATTTCGTAGTCTTCTGTTTTTTCTTTTAATGAAACATATTCTAAACCTTGCAATCCATTTGATAAATCTAACATATCTAATTCCTGTTTAATTTTATCAATTTCATCTTCGGTTAATACTATCTTGTTATTCCAATTTGTCTCTATCTCACTACATTTAGACAACATTTGGTTACCTATTTCTAACATTGCTACAACCTGAAATCTTTCTGGTTCAGAAAAAACATTAGGGATGCTCTCACTACCCAAAGAAGAAGAAATTTCATCAACAATATCGCCTAAATCATCGAAATTGTTTGTTATCCACTTTTTCGCCTTCAAAGTACTATATGTATGTGTCCCGTTAGAATTTTCTCTTTCTAATAATAAATATCCTACTTCTGCACCTTCAATCTCACAATCTTTATATTCCTCCAATCTATCTTTCATTAAATCTCTTACCTCAACTAACATTTTATTTTCCACGTTTTCATCACTCTCCTTCTATCATTTTATAAAATAAAAAAGAGAGAAAATTATCTCTCTAATTCATTTTGTTCTGCTTCTTGTTCTACATTTCTTTCTATTTTTCTATCTAAGAATTGAATAGTATCAACATTTACATTGTAGTTTTTAACCTTAGTGCCATCTTCTTTTTCAAAAACATCTGTTTCAAAATTACCAATAATAGAAACTCTAGATCCTTTAGAATTACCTTCTACTAAATGTTCTGCTTGCTTTCCCCAAACTGTAGCATCAACATAATCTACTTTATCACTATATAATCTATTAACTGCTAGTGTTATATTTGCAACACTCTTTTCTTCTCCTGCTTTAGTTGTGATTTTTTTTAGTTCTGGATTATTAACTAATCTTCCAATAAATTCTGTATGAATCATTTACACATCTCCTCTTCTATTTCTTTTTCATCTTGTTTTTCGATTTCTTGAGTTTGATTTTCTTTAGTTCTTGTTAAGAAACTTACTTTATCGGCAACAACTTCTAATTTATTATCTCTGGATTGCAATCTCCCCCTCATTCCTATCATATCGCCTTTTTCACAATATTCAGATATCCTTTTTGCCGTTTCTCCCCACAAAGTACAATCTATAAAATCTGTTTCATATATACCTTCACTATTCTTATAATCTCTTGGAACTGCCAATGTCATTGTGGCAATTTCCTTTCCACTCTCTGTTTTATTCACTTTTATATCATTTGCTAATCTTCCAACTAAAGACATTTGATTTATCATTTTATCTACCTTCTTTCTTATTCTATTGATTTTTTATTTATTAATATAGAAATAAGAGTCAATTGTTCTTTATCTCTATTTTCTGGATTACATGTAGTTAAAATTAAGGTTTGGCTATCTTCTTCTTTTTCTATCTCTATTTCTCCATTCTTATCTGTTATAGTGGTTGATTTTAACTTATATGTATATTTATATCCTTGATATGTAATATAAATTAAATTTCCTTTTTCTATCTTATCTAACTCTTTAAAGAAAGCTAAATAACCATTTCCAGAATGACCTGCTATTACTAATTCGCTATTCTCTACATCGGGCATCTGGCTTCCTTTTATTACTTCCAATCCTATATCAACAGTATTTTTTGATGATTCTAAACTATAAAAACCTCTTTGTAGGTTTATTTTGGGAATATCTAAAATTCCAATAAAATTTTCATTATTAGAATTTCGCTCCATATTTTCTGGAGTTTTTATTGTATCTTGTATCTCCTTTTGTAAGTCAAAAAAGGAAGAAATTTTTTCTTCTTCCTTTTTATCCTTAATAGAAGTATCAATCTTATCATATACTACTACACTTATTATAACTGTAATTAAAATTAATAGAATAAATTTTAATTTATTATTTATTGTCTTTGTTTTTATTCGTGACAATGATAAATGCTCCTCCAACAACAACAATAATAACTAAACATACTGCTACATCACTTAATGATGATTTCGTAGCTGTATTTGGTACATTATAAGACGATACTTTTTTAATTTTATGATTTTTCATATTTACTTTAATGATTTCTCCTGATTTTGTAATTTCGAAATACATTTTTTCTGGATTTAATTCATATCCCTCTGGTGCATTTTTTTCTAAAATATAGTATTTACCAAATCCTAGATTTTTAATAGTTACCTTTCCGTTTGCATCCGTTACATGAGTTCCAACTAATTCATTTGTTTCTGTGTTGTAAATTTCAATGGTTGTATTAGGAAGAGTTTCCCCTGTTGAGAAATCTGTCTTAGTGAACTCTAAATCACTTGTAATATATTCGTTTTTAAAGAAAATCACTTCTTTATCTGTTGAGCCATCAATTGTAATAGTATAATCCTTAACAAAATCATATTTATCTTTACCTTTTGTTTGATGAATACGATATGTACCATATCCTAAATCTAGAGTAAACTTACCATCTGAATCAGTAATAACTTTGCTAACTAATTGATTAGTTTCTGTGTTGTAAACTTCAAACTCTGCACCTTTTTCAGGACGATAAACTCCATCATTTTTACTTCCATAAGTTTTTGTTACTTCAATCCTTGTTGTTGCATGTATAATCAACGAAAAATCTTGTCCGTCTGGATCGCCAATATTCATACAAAGTTGATTAGCTCCTTCATATATCATTGGTCTATTATTATTTTCTTTTGCTTCAATCCAAATTTTTCCTTCATAACCAGTTTTAGCAATAACAGTTAAAGTATTATTATCATTAACTGTAGCTTTAATATGTTCATCTTCATATCCTTGATAATATTTGGATAACACATTATTAGTATCGTTTAAAGTAACAACATCCCCTGCCTTCATTTCAATTTTTTGTCCTGAAAAACTTGGATTTACTGTATGATTATCTACTAAGGAATTAATTTCATTATAATATGCATCATATCTATTGCTTGGAGTTAGACTGTGGTCTCCATCGGCAATTGCATAAGTGTATCCTGGATTAGTTACACTCCATATTAATAATTGTGTAGCATAATACCAATTAACGTCTTCATGTCCTTCATAGCCATAGCCGTAATAAGCAATTAATTTGATTCGTTCTATTTGTTCATTACTTAATCCCGACATAGTAGACATTGTATTAGTATCTACTATTCCATTAACTTGACTCCCACTATTAAATGGAATTGGTGCTTGAATACAATATACTGGACTATTATCACTAGTCCTTCTAATCATACTTTCTTCAGTGGCTACTCTATCACTTCCATCTCTTTTCCAAGTAGCTACCCAAAATTTATAGTTATCATCTTTATAAAGATTATCTACTGTTGTTTGTGCATTTACTGTTAAATAATTACAAAAAATTGTACCTATTAATAGTAATACACTTAATATTTTATTTATTTTTATCATTCTATCATTCCTTTCTTCCATGAAAAAAACACATCACCTAAGACATGTTTAATTTTAATATAAATTTATTTATCATTAATCGTTGTTTTCCGGTACAACAATTAAAACCTTTATAAGTTCCAAACTATTAGGAAAGAACTATTATTGTATTCAATCAGACACCTAAAAATGCTTTTGCTTGGCTATAACTATACTCAACACCATTGATACGTAATTTTAAACCACATCCTAAATATTGACCTGTATATTTTCCTGTTACAGTATAACTATTTCCACCAGTAGATGTTACATCAGTTCTATTTCTTGCTATTCCTCTAAGTCTATTCACCTCTGCTTCACACACTGATAAATCTGAACCTCTAAAATCAGGTTGTACACCTTCTAAAGTGGTATTATAATATGTATACTCACTTATGCCTAATTTCTCCCATTCAGTTTGAGGTTGAGGTGTTGGTGCAGGAGCAGGTTGAGATGGTTGTTGTTGCACTGGTTGATTTTGTTGTGGAGTTTGTTGAGGTGTAGTTTTATTAGTTGTTGCACCAGAACTTTCTCCACTATTATCACTGTTAGATTCACTCTGATTTTTCGATTGGTTTGCTTCTTCTTTTTTTGAATTTGCTTCCTTAGATTTTTCCTCTTCTACATCATCTTTATTTGTTTCTTCTTTTTCGTCACTAGATTTCTCTTTTTTAGTTTTAGACTTTGACTTTAAAGATTTCTTTGATGATGTTTGAATTTCTTTAGAATTACTTGAGGATGAAAGTATTATCGTTGTTGGTATTGAAACTGCTAGTAACAATACTAACATACTAATTGTAATTGTTATTACTTTCTTACGTTTACTTAAATTTTTAAATTTATTTAGAAGATTTCCTCTTCTACTTTTTATTTTTTTCATATACTATCACTATACCTTTCTTTTAATGAGTACCACTCCCTTTCTTTAATACAAGATACCGTGGATTTCTTTTTCTCTCCACAATACCATATTAACATAGAAAGGTGTGCATACCTGTGCATGGTACTCACTTTTTTTATTTTTTCATGTTGATAATACTTCTTTTTCTTTTGTTGAATTAATTATAACATATACCCATGGGTATGTCAAGAAAAAGAAAACAAATATTACTTTTTTTGAATAATACCTTGATTTTCTAATTGTTCTATCATGTCCTTTAAATTATATTCCTTATTTTGATATATATATGTTTGTCCTTCTATTTTTAGATTTCTAAAAGAATTTTTCACAAAATCTACATTTGATATACCTTTTTTTCTTAAATAGGATATCAGTTCATCTCGTTCTTGTTCCTTCAACTCTGCTATAAAATTCCTTGTATTTTCTTTTCTCCAAATATTTTTACGTTTTATTGCAGTCTTTTTATTTTGCATATATTCCTACCACCTTTTTTATTAAATATATTATATCAAACATTTATATTAAGAGCAAAACTAAATGTTTGCTCTTAATTCTTTTAAGGTTGTTTCTATTGCAGATTCTATTAATTGTTTCTCTTCTGTATCCTTTTGAATTAAACCACCATATTTTTCTTCTACCTTTTTTACTTTTCTATTTATCGTGGAAGTATCTATCCCTCCATGTAATACTGATACTTTTGCATTTGAATATTTTTTTATCTTTTTCTCTATATAAATCATTTCATCTTCGTTATTAGATTGTTTATATAACTCATAATAAAAGTTTATTTGATTTTTCAACCTTTCCATCTTTTTTATCTTTACATCATGTTTTATTTTTGCAGAAATATATTTTGATAGTATGATATCTGTAGTATTTTTTCTGGTTGGAGATGATATTATTTCACTAAAGCCAGATGATCCAACTCCTAATTTTGTTTCACATTCTAATATTTCATCACTCAATTTTAATATATCCTTTTCTTCTTCTTTATAATCTTGTTCTAATAAGACCAAATTTTTCAATTATTATCACCTTCTATTCTTTTGGCATTTCATAGATGGTTTTACCATCATAGTTTATCAATAAATCAGTCATCAAACGGAAGTGACCATTATCATTTTTGAATATTTCTAAATGATTCATTAAATTCACAAACTTTTTTATTTTTTCAAATATTTCAAAAGTTCTTTTTTTTGTTTTATAATACCCTAATGATATTTCATTTCCATACGTTCCGCATCCAATTAATTCAAATCCATTTTGCATAATATTTTTTGAAGTAAAACTCCGTTTTTTTAATTCAACAGTTTTACTAGGATGAAGTATCTTTGTTACTTGACATAAATCACCTTCTTGATTTACTACCCATAAACTCATTTAATCACTCTCCTTTTAATTGTTTTAAATATTGTTCCAAGTCTTTTATCTTATATTTTCTTTGTTCTTCAAATCGTTTGGTTATCTTTTCTTTATTAAAAGAGGCTTCAAAAGTAAAGAATTGTCCCTCATGAACAAATATTTCTTCGTCTTCATAAGGAGTATAAACACTAAACCAATAATCTTCTTTTGTTTTCTTTCTAGCATATTCAATATTATATTTTGTAACGACATATTGAATACTCTTTATATTTTTTCCTGTAAGATATAATATATCAATTACTTCAACTTTATTTAATTTATCTGGCATTTTTCTATTATAGTAATAAAGAATCTTATTTTGAGTCTTCATAATCAGTCCTCCTCTTTATCTGGTTCAATAGTATCCACCTTATTATCTATCACTTCACCAAAGTTATTTTTAAACCATATGGCAGTTTCTTTTTTAGGAATAAGTGATTTATTATTGATATCTTCAAAATCATATTTAGATTTTTGTTTATTTAAGTTATAAATAACACGCCAAGGTGAACTTTCAAGATGAGTTAACACCTCTAACTCAAACACAGATAATTCACCAAAAATACTGTATATTTTTTCTATGCATTTCTTATTAACTTCTGATAATGATTCTCCAATAGTTTTTTCTTCTTCACTTATTCTTATGGGAAAGTTACCAAATCTTTTATATTTTTGATATAGTTCTGAAACTACAACTCCATAATTCCAAGCAGTCCAATTAAGATCATATAAATGAGTCTCCTCAAGATGACTATCCATATAATAAGCTTCAACAAAATACATTAAATTTTGTAATTTTAGATTGGTAACTTCTTTACCATCATCAAAAAATAGTTTTATCATATAATATGAGTTTTCAATAATATTACGATTAATTTCATTATTCTGAACACTTGCTTTAATCTCTTCATCTACTCTACTTGCTACAATACAAGATGATACTACAAACATAAGTAAAAGTGTGATTAAAATCAATACTATTAGTATCATATATAATTCTCCGAATCTTGATTACATAATTTACAAAACCGATTTTTATGGCTAAAACATTTAGGAGTAATATATCTAATCGTTTTTATATCCTTTAAGAAAATCTTTTGTTCATCATCTATAGTTTTGATTGTTATTCCTTTTTCTTTTATTTTTGTAATAACACCTATAGTTCCATCAAATGTTTTTACTAAATCATATATTGCTATCTCTTTCTTTTTTACTAGGTTTCTACTCATTTTCATTCTCCTTTAAAGTTTTTGTCTTTTCTTAAGTTCTAACTTTTTTTCTTTTAATCTTATCTCTTTTTCTTTCTTTTGTAATTCTAGTTTCTTATTCTTACGTTTTTCTTTATAGTATCTATCTTTCCACTTTTTGCGTTTAGATAAGACTTTATTTAGACCTTTTCTAGTAGTTTTTAATTCTTCTTTTAATCTTCGATTTTCTATAATTAGTTTGTTATTATCAATTAAAACCTTTTCGAAAAGGTTTAAAGTCTTTTGTTTCAATTTATTAAATTCTGCTTGTGTTAAAACTACATTATTTTTATGAATCTCTTTGAGTTTAATTTCATTATCTAGCATATATTCGTTATGTTTTAATATTTCTAATAAAATATATTCATTCATCTATCTTCCCTTTCTACTTCTAGATCAAAAATCTTTATATATTTTTTTAATACGTCTAAATAAACATTCATCTCATCACTTTCTGATATTTTGATAGAATTATCTTCTATTTTTGTTTGCATTCTTACTTATTGATTGATTTTATCATCTAACCAATTGAGAAATACTTTTTGTTTTTCATTCAATGATTGAAGTTCTAAAAGCAAAGTTCCACATTGGTTTAAATGACTTTCAAAAACATCTAATTGTTCATTTATTGTTTTATTATACTTTAATCCTGGTATATTAACATTCATTATCTATCCTCTACTTTCTCCACTATTTCATATCGTTTTGGTTTATATTCTTTAATTAATTTATCATCATACATAACTAATGCACTAAAACAAAATACTTGTTCTTGATTACCATCACAAAAGTGTCTTGTTGAAAATTTTATATCTATTATTTCTTGATTATGTTCATCACATTGCTCTGATAATTGATTTAATCTTTTTTCTAAATCTATTTCGGTTTCACAATCGTAAACTTTAATCTTTAACATCTGTTACCTCCTCCAAATTTACAAGATTACTTCTACACCATTTTTTTCGATATCATTGTGTTCTAAATTGATAACTCCTTTATTCGCTAATTGATATATTAATTCAAAAGAATTATACTCTTTTTCCTCTAATATAAAAGTACTTTCTTTGCCACTTGGAGCATATTTATCAAGTATATTGTTTATATCGATTAAGATGGCTTTAATTGTTCTTTCTTCGTTATAAGCTTTATAATATTCATCATCTTTTAATAAATCATTTATTTCTTTTTTTATTTCGTTAATTGGCAACGTTAACATATTAACTCTCCCTCACTTTTTCTCTTCTCAAAATAACTTGTATCCATGCATAGATAATGAAAAAATATAGCTGTTGCTTCTTCTGATGTTAGAATTGTTTTAGGACACCAGTAGCATATCTCGTCAAGATTTGTAAATTGCCCTACTTTGTTTCCTTTAAGCATATAATCTCTAAATGTTTCTCTTAAATAATCATTTTCACCAGTCGTTAAATACTCATCTATTTTCTTTGACACATATACAGATTTATCATGTGAGAAAGGCATACCCTCATTTTTTTCAAAATAATGGTCGAAGAATAGCATAAATATACTTATATTACTATCCAATTCCGAACGATATAATTCCAAATCAATCATATCTATACTTTTTGATAAGTTTGTTATAACGTCTTTTAATACTTTTTCATTAACTTTATTTTTCATATAAACACCTTCCAACATTTAAAAGCTCTTTTTTCATCTTTATTACAAGTTACATACATACCTTTCCTTTCTTCTAAGTCAAAATACCACTTCTCATCTTCTGACAAATTAGGTTTCCATTTTACGTACTCTTCTTCTATTTGAACATCTTCTATACTATCAGTTTCACAACACATTTCATCAAAATATATTTCTATAGCTTGTTCTTTTGTATAAACACTAGCGTCAAATATGTAAGCAGATGAACCACCGTAATTAAATTCCATATAATCAAATTTTCTTTTACTCATCACAATCACCTTTCACTTGTTGTAGTTTTTCTAATATTCTTGATAAAATGTGTCCCTCGTATTTTAAATGACTTTCTAGCAGTAATAAATATTCATCACTATTTTCAACAAGTTCAATACACTCATCAATAGTTTTGTCTTTTTGTTCTAGTTGATTTTTTGAATATTTATTTTTATCTTCATAATAGTCAATAATTTTTTCTAATTCTTCCTAAATCATCGTAGCCTAACGGATAACCTATTTTTGGTCTCCAAGCATATAAAATACAATTCTTCATTGTTTGAGCCGATTTATTCATCTTTATCACTCTTTTCTAATTCATATATTTTTCTATTAAGTTTATCTTTACTAACTAATCTACAAGCATAATTTTTTTGGTAATTCTTCTTCTCTGTTCGCCTTTAAACATAAATCAATTACTTTCATTCTTTCACTCCTTCATAATCAAAAATTGTCATTTGATTTTCTTCTATTTTCTTATTAAATACATTTCCTTTTTGCATACTCTTGAATTATACTTTCTTTTTCAATTGTAGTATTGTGATAAATTTCCTCAGAATCATAATTATCTTGCCAACTTTTATCTTCGTAGGAGATACTAACTAACTTAAAATCTGCTATTTCAAATAAATCCCTTAATATACTATCAATAGTTTCTCTTAAAAAGGTATTTCCATTAAAAATATCCTCTTTTTCACTATAAAATTCTTCTAATTTCTTTTCTTTTTTGTAGACATCAGGTATAACAGGACCATATGCCCATGCCTTTATATCATTGTAAAACAAAATCTCATTTTGTTCAGATAAATCACTTTCAACATACTCAGGGTTGTTTTTACTTTTTCTAACCATTCCTCCCCAAAAAGCAAACAAAAAATAAAGTGCTTTTTGTAATCTTATAGGACTTATTTCAGTTCTATACTCTTCTTTATATTTTTGTTTTATATATCCTCCTAATGTTCTTGCATCAAAAATCCCTTTTTTCTCCCTATTCTTCATAATCTATCATCCTCCTCATTCTAATCTTTTCTCTTGCTCTTATCTTACGTGATATTGTTCTATCTTTTCTCCGGTGGTATAAGTCTTCTCCCCATTCTTCTGACATTTTTTGAATATAACTATTTCTTACATATCGTCTAAAGTAACCTCTTGGTTTATGACTTATACTCATTTTCGTACTCCTTTAATTTTTGAGTTATTAATCTTTCTCTATAACGTAATTTGTTTCTCTCCTCTTTAGCATCTTCAAGATATTTCTTCTTTAATTTATCTCTATCATAAGATAGATAAACCTCCCCACGTATTCTAGTATCGTGAAACATAATGCCAGATTTTACCCACTCAATATCGATATCTTCTAACCAATCTGAATCTGAATAATATTTATCTCTATCAATATCATAATTTGTTTTTAAATACTTTATTTCTGAATTATGACTCACCGATTCTACCAGGTACTTTTCTCTTAATACTTCAAATTCTTTAATGCCTAAAGATACTTTATTTTTATTATAATAGTAAATTGTCATATAACTTCCTCCTGATTAGTGATTAACATATCTATTTTATTTTTATAGAACTCACAAAAATGAAGATTAGTATGTTTATAATAACAATTAATAATATTTTTATTATGTAAGTCTTGTTTAAAGTAAAAGAGATTATTTACTTGCATGTTATTTTCTAACCACTCCATTATTTTTTGTTCTTGTTGATACTCTTTAATTGATAAAAATTCTCCATTTAATAATTCTCTACTGGTCACTGATTTTTTTTGCCCAAATATATTAAAGAATAATTCATTATCTGATAAATATACTATGCATCCATCAAGTGGGTTCCCTTCATTTTTGTATACTAAATTATCACCATTTTTAATAACTCCTCTTTTAATATTTTTTAATAAAGTTAAACCTTTCATAAATTTATATCTCCTATTCTTTTTTATTATTACAATTACATTCCCAATTGCATTCAACTACAGGGATTGAGCTACTATAGCCATCTCTAATATATACTTTTGGTGTTCCACCATTTTCTCTGCATATCTTAACTTGTTTTTCTAGTTGTTCTATTTCGTTATCATCTATATCTTCACAACCTGTTAAAAATAGAATCATTACAACGAGTATAATAATTTTTGTTTTTTTCAAAAAATTCTTTAGATAATATCTAATATTAGCTGTGCTAAATACCACCTCCGCCCAGTAACAATTGTTGTTCTTCTTTTCTTTTTTTGTTTCATAATACTCTTTTATTATCATAATGAATGGAATTTGATATTTAGATTTAAAACTCAATATTGTTTTAGTTATTTCTTTTTTTCTCTTCATACTGTATTTCCATCTTTATCCATAAATTGTCTCATAATTATTTTTCTTAACTTCTTCTGTAAAACCGTAAACTGTTACCGAATGACCCGTCCATTGATCAGTATCGCTATATGTTGACTCTAATATTCCTTCTTTACATAACTCTGTAATTCGTGGTGCAACAGTATTTCTTTCAAAAACTGGTACTAAACCATTTTCATATAGCTTGAAGGCTATCTCTCTTGCTGTCATATCATTCATGTTGTTATCTTTTAAAACTTTAATAATTTGTTTCTTTCTTACTTTTTTATCTACTTTTTCATTTGCAAGACTTCTATTTTCTAGTGTAATGTTATTACCTGGTCTTCGTGTTAACATTTAATTTCACTCCCTTTTCTTACTAAAATTTGTTTTTCTGCATGTTCCTTTAAATAATTCATTAGATTTTCTATATACTTACTCCCATATTCGTTTTGATGATGATAATCATAATTTTTTTTTATCCAAAGAAGTCTTCTAATGGCTTTTGAATTATCTCTTAGCAATTCTATTAAATAAGAAAATTCACGTTTATGAGTATTTCTATCTAAATTTTTATTTCTATTTTCTAAACGATAAGCATTATAAGTATTAAATATTTCATTTATATATTTTTCATAATTCTGGTTCATATTCTTTTCCTTTCAATTTCTGCATCATAGTATCATAATCATAAGACGGTTGTTCCTCATCTTCAGTATGGTAATACATTAAATCAGGCTCATACCATTCATAATCTCCGTTTTCTAAAGTAACTCGAAAGGGAATCATTATCTCTAAATAATCACTATATGTATAGTTTTTTAATTCTTTTGGCTTCATTGTTTCTTCCTCTCTTACATTTCAGTAATAAAATCATATATTGTCATCTGACCTCTAATAATTCTACTTTTATTTTTTTTAGGTTCTTCCTCTGACAAAAATTCCTTTAATGGGATTTTTCTATCAATGTTATTTTCTTTCATCCAATTACTTACTACCTTTGCATTTTTTTGCATAATTCTAATTGATTTCTGTATATATCTTGGAGCAATTGTTTTATTCATAATCTACAACTCCATTCCTTTATCTTCTAATTCTTCTACAGTAAGATATGCTATGATATCATCTAGTTCTTCTAACTCTGCTTCTGTTGGAGAAACTACCTCAACCTGAGAGTTAAATTTATTTAGTATCATTAAATTTTTTGTTGATTGCATTATTTCTGCGAGATTTGGAAAATAAATATTTGTTTCCATGATTTTTTGTAATGATTCATCTAACTCCCTAAATGGATATTGTTTTAAAGATTTATAGAAATAGCCTCTTTTCTGACTTGTTTTGTCATAAGAGACATTATAGTTATCACAAAGTTTTGCCCATAAATAATTAAATTGTTTTTCTGTTGTTATTATTATCACCTCTTTTAATTGATTATTTTTTCCACTATATAATATATTTAGTAGATATTTTATTGAAACACTTAGTACTTAATTTTTTAGTATTTAATTTTTTAATACTTAATTAGTTAGTATTTAATATAGAGGTATATTTTCTACCCCTAGAAATTCTACCCCTAGAAATTCTACCCCTAGAAATTCTACCCCT
>CAJUIY010000002.1:0-31035 GCA_910586865.1 uncultured Bacilli bacterium | reverse complement strand
TTCTACCCCTAGAAATTCTACCCCTAGAAATTCTACCCCTAGAAATTCTACCCCTTGTTTTTATACCTCTTGTTAGTGAGTTTCTAATTCTGGTAAATTATAGGGAAATTCATAAAATATATACTCATATTCAAATCTTCCACTTTTTGTTTGATTTGGAAGAAATTTATTTACTTTTAAATATCTATGTTCTTTTAATTCTTTTAAGGTTGTTTCTATTGTTGTTTCTTGCTCTTTACAAATTGATACTAACCCAGTAATAGAATAATCCCAGTTCTCTGGCAAACTTAAAACTTTACTTAACAAACCAATAGCTTTTAAACTTATAGTTTTATCTTTCAAATGATAGTTGCTCATTACAGAATAATTATCATTTTTTACAACTCTACATACAGCCATTTTTTATTTCTCTCTTTCGAGCCAAACATTCTCTCATACGATAATGAAATTCATCTTTAGCAGTTCTAAAATTATATCTATTACATTTCCAGCATAGTTGCTTTTTGTATTTGGTATCAAAATTAAATTTATGGTCACAATATTTACAAATAAAATTCTTTTTTGATGGTCCATAAAGTTCCTTATATGTTTGACTTCTTCCTTTTTTTGTATATCTCATAACCTAGTCACCAAGAAGAAAACAATATCAATCAATAGCAATAATACTGTTATTCTAATATTCTTTCTGTTATATTTTCTTATTTTATTCTGTTTTATTAAATTTCTTGTTTTTCTATAGTTTTCATGAATTATTTCCATTATTTCTGAATCTTCTATTTTATTTATCTGTACCATTTATACATCTCTCCTTTTTCTATCCTTTTTTGTATCATAATTGCTTACTGGCCTCTCTTTGAGGGTATATTCAATACTTTAATCATTTTACTTCAAATTCTACTAAAATGGCATCTTTATTGACTTTTTAAAGATTTTATGCTATTTTATAAATGCTTTTTTAAGCAAGGGGAACTTTTACTTGGTGGTTTAGTTCTCTTTTTTTGCCGTATTCATCTAGTTCTTCACATCTCATTATTTTTTTAAAATACCAAATTGGAATTTTTCCTCTCATTATTATTGATGAGGGAAATTCTTTATTAAACCTTTCATTTAACCTTCTAATAATGTCATAACATTTTGATTTTTTATATCCTGTTTTTGCCATAATATCTTTAACATCATAATATTCCTTGCTAAGATTTATATCATTCATCTTTATTCGCCTCCTAATTTCCTTCTGCAAATAATTCTTCAATAAGATATTTTTTAGAAGTTTTGTCATATATCATATTTCTTAATTTTATCGCTTCCATTACAGAAAATGTACTTTTGTGATTTACTTTTTGGCTTACAGTACTTAATGATCTAATTCCCAAATTATTTGAAATATCTTGATGCTTTATTCCTGCTTCTTTTAGAATTTGTTTTAAATTTTCCATACCTTTCTCCTTTCTACGATTTTTCGTATATACGAGTTAAAAAAAATATTCCTCTCTAACTCTAAAATTATTTTATACGATTATTCGTATATATGTCAATACTAAATATATGATTTTTCAGAAAAAAATAAAAAACTATTTGATTTTTCGTATTTTTTTTATTATAATATTATTAAGAAAGGGGGAAAGTAGATGGTAGAAGAAGAAATAAAAAAGATTATTATTGAAAGATTCGATTCAGTTAGAAAATTTGCACTTGCTATTAATATTCCATATACAACTATAGATAGTATTCTTAAAAGAGGAATAAGTAATTCAAATGTTGGTAATGTCATAAAAATGTGTAAAGCACTTAATATTTCTCTTGATAACTTAATTGATGAAAAAGGAATTATTTCTAATCTATATCTTGATAATATTGAAAATATTGATCCTGGATCAGAAACTATAAAAATCCCTATTTTAGGAGTGATTAAAGCTGGAATCCCTATAGAGGCACAAGAAAACGTTATTGGATATACTGATATACCTAAAAAATGGACTAAAGGTAACAAAAAATTTTTTGGATTAAAAGTGAGTGGTAATTCGATGATACCAAATTATCAAGATGGGGACACTGTTATATTCGAAAGTACAACTGAATTTAATAATGGAGATGATTGTGTTGTAATGATTAATGGTAGCGATTGTACTTTCAAAAAGGTTGCTAAAACTGACGAAGGATTACTCTTACAACCATATAACATAGCAGAATTTGAACTAAAATTTTATTCAAAGGAAGATGTTATAAATTTGCCCGTCTATATTGTTGGAGTTGCTAAAGAGTATCGTAGAAAAATTTAGTATTACAAATCAAAAAAAGACCTCGTACTGCAATACGAAGTCATTAAGTGCAGAAAGTAAATCAAACCCTAGCAAGGAATATTATTTTTCTGCACTCTAATCTTATCAAAAAATAGGGAAAAAGTAAAGGATTGGAGTGATAATATGAACCTAAGAGTCTATGAAAAAACAAGATATCAAAATATTTATAGACATAAAAAAAATAAAAACTATATCATTATGATAAGTAAACCAGTAAAAACAAGTATAGCTACTATCAATGAAGAAAAAATTTTTAGAATAGATGATGCCGTAAAAATTAGGGATAATCCTAAAATCAGAATACAAAAAGGGGCAGAAATCAAGTGTAGTGATAATTTTGATAGTCTTTGGATAAAATATATATATTGTTGTAAATATGAGCTTAAACTAGCTTATAATACTGTTAAGCAAAAGGAAAAGATATATACTAGATATTTAGAGGGAAAAATCACAAAGAAGGTTGTAAAACTAACTAAAGAAGATATAGCGCTTTTCGTTGATAATTTAATATGTTCAGATAAACAAAAAAATCATATTATTAAAGAATTGAAGGCTTTTTTTAACTATTTAATTAAGGAGGAAGTAATAATAACCTCTCCTATGATAAATATTAAAAAATATAAAGTAGATAAAGCAGAAATGAAGTTTTTAACTCCTGAGCAACTAAAGAAGCTTATAACAACATTAGATCAAGAGATTATTAATAATAAAAATATTCAACAAAAAACAAAAGCATACAGAGTAAAGATATTAGTTTTAATTACATTTTCTTTGGGCGACAGAATTGGTGAAACAAGAGCTTTAACATATAATTGTTTTCTTAAAGAGTTGTGTTTAGTTAAAATTATGCACTCAATTAATTATGATAGCAGTTCTCTCAACTTTTTATCTAACACAAAAAATTACCACTCACAAAGAGAAGTTTCTGTTACAGAAAAATTAATTAATGAAATCGATCAATATAAAACTTATTTAATTAAAGAAGTTAATCTACCAGTAAAGGATAATGATCTTATTTTTTTTAACTACTCTACTAATAGACCATATAGTGATACAACTTTAAGAAAACAATTTTATGAATTTCTTGAAAAGGCAAAAATTCCTAAAATTAGAATGTACGATTTAAGACATACTTATGTAGCTACTATGATGCAAGAAGGAAAACAATTATACCACATCAGTGAAAGGCTTGGACATTCTGACTATTCTACTACAGTAAATCAATACGGACATCTATCTAATAAGGTGAAAAGAGAAATAGCAGAAATTACAGATAAATATATTTAAATTAAAATGTTAGAGTAATTTTTAGAGTAAAAAATAAAAAACCTCTTATAATATAAGGGGTTTTAAAACATTTATGGTAGCGCCGGGGAGATTCGAACTCTCGACCTATCGGGTATGAACCGATTGCTCTAGCCAACTGAGCTACAGCGCCATAACAAGCAATAATAATGTACCATATTTTAAAAGATTTAGCAATAGAATGTTCACATTTTTTACAAAAAGTTATCAATAGAATAAAAATGTTATTTTTGCCATGAGTCCTTGTATCATTGGCTTTCTAATTAGAAACTTAGGATGTTCCTTCTCTATTTCTTTTGACACTTTTTTAACTAAAGACATTGTATTCTTCTTTTCTATCAGTGCAAACATATTCCTTTGTATTCTATTCATACTAGGAATATTCTTATAAATTTGAGAACTTTTCTCAGTAAATAATTGTTTATTATCAATCATCACCTGATTGAACCCTGTATGATAGGCACCTGGTTCAATGAGGGAAATACTAATTTTACTATTTCTGCTTTTTAATTCTAAGTATAGTGTTTTTACTAACATCGATATCGCCGCTTTTGAGGAGGTGTAACAACCTAAAAACGGAATAGGAAGCATCGAAGCAACAGAAGAAGTTACGAAAATTTTTCCCTGTTCTCCCCTCTCCAATTTTAAATCATAAAACTCTTTTAGCAGAGAAAAAGAAGCAAAGATATTCGTCTCATAGTTATCTTTTAAAACATTGATGTCGATATCAAGAATACTACCACCATTTCCAATACCTGCATGATTCACTAAAACATCTGGATTTATTTTTCTAATTAGTCTCCTGTCCTTTTCTTTTCGAATATCCATCTTATATGGATAAATCAACAAACTTTCTTTTTTTATTCTTTTAGAAACCTCTTCTAATTGTTCTGTTTTATGAGTGGTAATATACACTGTGTAACTTTTTTTAGCGAGATCTTTCGCTAAATCAAAACCAATACCTGATGTTGCTCCTGTAATTAAAATTTTCATCCCATTCACCCTATTCTTAATATTACCAATAATTATTACATTATGAAATTAAAAAAAAATTCTAATATTTTGTTTTTCTATATTAAAAAAGAAGCTCTTAATGAACTCCTTTCGTAATGATAAAAGATACACCTTTTTTATCATTTTTTACGATAATATCATATCCAATCATATTCAGTGTTTTCTTAACAATCGATAAGCCTAACCCAAATTCGCCTTTCATTCCCTTTCGAAAAGGAGTAAAAATGCTATCTAGAAAATCTTCATCGATATTTTCTCCATCATTATATAAAATTAATTTATTTTGTTTTATTGTAATTTTTACCTTGGTTTTTGCATAACGCATAAAATTACCAAGTATATTATCTAAAATGGTTTCCCAATGTTCTTCGGTTCCATAAAATTTCATTCTTTGGGGAATTTCTACTTCAAAATTAATATCTTTTCGATGAAATTTAAATTTTTCTACTTCTTGCTCAATGATTTTTTTCATATCTACTGGAACAATTTTAATATCTTTGGAATCTTTTAGATAATCTAGTTTGTTTAAGTAAAGAAGTGAGTGTACTTTTTGATCTAATTTTATGGTTTGCTCATTGATAACTTTTAGTGCAGTCTTTTCATCCTCCACTTTATCATCAACAGCTTCAATATACGATTTTATAACGGTAAGTGGGGTTTTAAAATCATGAGAAATATTTTGATACATACGATTTCTAAGTTTTTCTTGATTGATAAGAGAAAGTCTCATATCTTCTATGGCTAGTGCTAAAGATTTAATTTCATCATCTGTTTGAAAATCTACTTTATGATGATAATCAGGATTGTCGATATTATCTATTTTATTTTTTAATTTCGTGATTTTTTTTACGATAATAGAAATCCAAATGACCATGATTAATCCGATTAAAATACAAGTGAGTAATACAATAGGAAAAATTGCAGATAGTATTTCGCCACGGACTTTATTGATGTATGAGTCGTCACTAATGGCTATTTTCGTTATATTTTTATTTTCTATTTTATAATAGTAATATAATTGATGATGATAAGTAAATTTTCCATAATCTCCTTTCATTTTGCTTAATATTTTATTAGGATCAATAAATCCTTTTAATGTATCAAAATTATCATTCATGACAATTTTATCATCAATTATATATAAATAGGCTACTTTCGTATTTAAGAGTTTATTATCTATATCGGATTCAATTACTTTTAAAGGTTCACTAAGATACGTATACATACTACTTTCTGACACGTTAATAAGGAGTTTTGGTAAGACAATACCTAAAGAGATAAAAACAATAACAAAGATAATTCCTATTAAAAATATTAACTGTTTACTTAACTTATTCTTCATGTATTTCATAACAACCGGTACCCATATCCATAAATTGTATTAATATTTAATTTTTTCATCTTTTTTCGGAGTCTTCGAACCAAATCATCTACGACTCGATCTGAGCCAAAGTAGTCATCACTCCAAACTAAGTTCAATATCTCTTCTCTAGAAAAGCTTTTTCCCATATTACTTACGAGTAATACTAATAAATCAAATTCTAGAGTCGTTAGTTTGATTTCTTTCTTTTCATCCAAAACGATTCTTTTATTAAGATCAATTAGATAGTCTTGATAATTCACCATATTTTTATCATTTTCTTTATAAATTCTTTTTAAAATATTATTAATGCGTAAGACAAGTTCTTTTGGTGAAAAAGGCTTTGCAATATAGTCATCGCTTCCTAGTTCTAATCCAAGTATTTTATCTAGATCTTGATCTCTTGCGGATGTGAATACAACAGGGACCGTATCATCTTCTTTTCGGATTTCTTTTATAATATCATAGCCATTAATATCATCTTCTAGCATAATATCTAAAATCCAAATATCTACTTTATTTCCGATATATTGAATGGCATCACTACCTTTTGAAAAGGATACAACTTGATACCCCTCTTTTTCCAGATAAACTTTAATTAGACTTGCTAAATCTTCTTCATCTTCTACATAACATATCGTATACATAACATCACCTACTAAAAGTATAACATGAAATCATTTCTTTTTCTATTAATCTATATCAGCTTATCAACTCCTCTTTATAGTTTGAAATTTTTCTTAAAACTTATGTTATCTTCCTCCTTTCATTTACTAGTATAGACTGGAAATATCGAAAAAATATCAATGAAATATGGGAAAATATGTTAATTTTATACAAGTTCTTTTCTTTTACTGCAATATTTCTTAAGTAAATCTCACAAATAGGAAAATGTCAAAATTTTAATAAAAAAGAGCAAACCTTATGATTTGCTACTAATTTTATTTTTCATTTTTTCTTGTAAATTGATCAAACTTTTCGATTGTTCCATCTTCTAAATCTGTATTAGCTAATGCTTCAATTAATTTCTTTTGGTCTCTTGAAAGTCTTTTTGGAGTAACTACATTTAAAATAATATACATATCACCTTTTCTTCTTCTAGATTTGTTTTCAATTCCCTTGCCTTTGATTCTTTGTTTATCACCAGAATCTGTTCCAGCAGGAATGGTTAATTTCACATTGCCATAAAGAGTAGGAATTACTTTTTTACATCCTAATATCGCTTCTGTTATCGTAATAGGCACATTTAAGTAAATATCATCTTCTTCTCTTCTAAAGTACTCATGTTTTTTAATGGTAAACTCTAAATACAAATCTCCATTTGGTCCTCCATTGGCACCAGGATTTCCCTTGCCACCAACACGAAGACGATCCTCTTCCGATATTCCAGAAGGAACATTAATCGTAATGGTTTTATGAGATTTTACTCTACCTTTCCCATGACAAGTAGAACATTTTTCTTTATACGTTTTTCCTTCTCCATTACAATATGGGCAAGTCGTTTTGGATACAAAAGAGCCAAGAATCGTATGTTGTTCTGTAGTAATCGTTCCACTACCATGACAATGACTACAAGTTTCTTCTTTATGCCCTCCTTTGCCACTACAGTCACTACACTCTTCTACAACATCAAGAGAGATATCCTTTTCACAACCGAATACCGCTTCTTCAAAGGAAAGATTTACATTCATTAGTAAATCCGAACCTCTTGTTTTTCTAGTTTTGGAAGACCCTCCACCAGAAAAGCCAAAACCGCCTCCAAAGATATTATCAAAAATGTCTCCAAAGTCAAATCCACTGGCATCAAATCCTGCTCCACCAAAGCCACCGAAACCAGATGCCCCAGCACCATTTACACCGGCATGACCATATTGATCATACATCTTTCTTTTGTTATCGTCCGATAATACTTCATAGGCTTCCTGTGCTTCTTTAAACTTATCCGCTGCAGAGGGATTATCTTTATTTAAATCAGGGTGATATTTTTTAGCCAATTTACGGAAAGCCGACTTGATTTCATCCGTAGATGCGGATTTCGAAACACCAAGCACCTCATAATAATCTCTTTTATCTGCCATCTTTATACCTCCTCATTAAGAATTTTATGATATTCATTAATTAGGGAATCAAAATATCTTATTGAACTTTCATATACGTCTTTATTCTCTAAGTCGATTCCTAATACTTTGAAGGCCTCTCCTGGTAGTTTATCAGAACCAACTTTTAAAAACTTGATATATTTTTCTAAAACTTTTTGATTTCCTTCTAATATTTGTGCAGCAAGAGTCGATGCAATACTCATACAAATAGCATAATTATATAGATAGAAGTCCATATAATAATGACTTCTTGTAACCCAAGCATTTTTTGCATTATTATCAAATTTTACTTCTTTCCCATAATATTTCTGATAAGAACTCAATACTTCTTGATCCAAATAATCTTTTGTTAAGGTCTCTCCTTTTAATTGTTTTTCATACATATCTAATTCAATTTTTGCTTCTCTTGCTGCACCATAGAAATTAGAAACAAAAACATCTAAGATATTTTCTAACCCTGCTAGCTTCTCCTCTTTTGTTGTTCCATTTTTAGCAAGATAGGAAGAAAGTAAACACTCATTCGTAAGGGAAGCCACTTCAGCTACCAAATTATAAGTAGAATTATACTGTACTTTATTATTTTCTTTAATGAATTGATGATTAATATTATGACCAGCTTCATGGATTAAAGTAGATACAGAAATTAAATCATAATTATAACTCATCAATATTCTAGAATCTTGTAACATAGTGGAATAAGAATAGCCCCCACTACATTTACCTTGATATTGACAATAATCAACATAGTGATTCGTAATTATTTTCTCAAATTTAGCAAGATATTCTTCACCAAGAGGCTTTAACGCCTTTCTTATAATATCCCAAGCTTCTTCGATAGAATACTCTTTATCATATTTAGACATATTGAGATTTAAGTCATAAACATTTAAAGTATCAAAACCTAAAGCTTGTTTTACTAGCTTATAATATTTATGCAAAGTATCTAGATTACTAGTTGCTACTTCTTCTATCACTTGATAGACTTCTTTACTAATATCTAGATGAAATAAATGTTTAGAAAGGGCACTATCAAAATGATGAATCTTTGCTTCTGTATTATTTAAAGCAACATAACTATTTAATAAACCAGCTGAAGTCTTACTATACTCATCTATTTTTTTATTAAAAGAAGTATAGGCTTCTTTTCTTACTCGTTCACTTTCGTTTTTTAAAAATAATCGATAATTTGTTCTTTCTATTCTTTCTATTTTTCCGCCTTCTAGAGTGATATCACCATAATTATGTTCACTATTTAACATATTAGAAGCAATATCTTCATAGTGATTTGTTGCATTAATCATATCGGTAATAATATTCTCAGTATAAGAATCTAGTACATGATTCTTATAGCGATAAATATGATTAAGATAAGATTTAAACTTTTCTAAATCCTTATTTTCTATAAATAGTTTCTCATACTCTTCTTTTGTTAACTCTAATAATTCATCTTGAAAAAAGCTAGTAGCATTTGAAAAGTTTGATAATAAAGTAGAAGCCTTCTCTTTTCTTTCCATATTCTTGGCAACACCTAACTCTTGATCATTTAACAAATAAGAATATACATATAGATCTTGACATAGTGACCAAATACCCATAAATTTTTCCAAATAAGAGTATAGATGTTTTGAATCTTTTGTACAGTTATGATATTGTTCTAGTTCTTTAAGGTCTTTCGTTGCCTTATTATATTTTTCTTCATAGTCTTTCTCATTTTGAAAAAAATCCGTTAAGTTCCATTTATATTTTTCTTCTACTTCACTTCTGTTTTTATACTTTTTCATACAAATCCTTTCCTATATCAGTGAAAAGTTCTAGTTTCCTAGAACTTTCTTTTCCTGTTATTATTTTTCTTCAAATTCAGCGTCTTGAACATTATCCTCTTTCTTATCGCTTGCTTCTTCTGTTGCATCAGTTGCTTCTGCACGCTCTTTATTTGCTTGTTCATATACTTTTGCAGCAAGAGCCATGGCTTTTTCGCTTAATTTATCTTTCTTCGTTTTAATATCTTCGATGTCTTCTTTTCCTAATGCATCACGTAGGTCTTTGATTAAATCTTCGATTTCTTCCTTTTCTTTCTTGTCAACTTTCTCTCCAAGATCTTTGATTGATTTTTCTGTTTGGAAAATCATTTGTTCTGCTTCGTTACGAACTTCTGCTTCTTCTTTTCTCTTTTCATCTTTTTCTTTATTTTCTTCTGCTTCTTTCATCATCTTCTCTACTTCTTCATCACTTAACGTAGTAGAAGAAGTAATCGTAATAGATTGTTCTTTATTAGTTCCTAAATCTTTTGCGGTAACATTAACAATACCGTTCGCATCAATATCAAATTTAACTTCAATTTGTGGTACGCCACGTGGAGCTGGTGGTATATTGGTAAGTTGGAATCTTCCAAGTGTTTTGTTATCCGCAGCCATTGGACGCTCTCCTTGTAATACATGAACGTCGACAGCTGGTTGATTATCTGCAGCGGTTGAGAATACTTCTGATTTGGAAGTTGGAATTGTGGTATTACGAGGAATCAATGTTGTCATCACGCCACCTAATGTTTCAATACCAAGTGATAATGGTGTAACATCAAGTAAGACGATATCATTGACATCTCCTGTTAACACACCACCTTGAATAGCAGCACCCATTGCTACTACTTCATCTGGATTTACTTCACGAGATGGTTCTTTTCCAAGTTCTTTCGTAATTAAATCATAAACCATTGGAATACGAGTAGATCCACCAACAAAGACTACTTTATCAATATCCTTCTTTGTCATCTTGGCATCTTTTAGTGCTTTTTGAACAGGCTCTAGAGTAGACTCTACTAAATCACGAATTAAATCTTCAAATTTAGCACGTGATAATGTAATATCTAAGTGAAGAGGTTCTCCATCATCACCCTTGGCAATAAATGGTGCCGAAATTTGAGTAGATAATACTCCTGATAAATCTTTCTTTGCTTTTTCAGCAGATTCCTTAAGTCTTTGCATTGCCATTTTATCTTTGGATAAGTCAATACCATTCTCTTTCTTGAATTCAGCTACTAAATAATCAATAATTGCTTCATCAAAGTCATCTCCACCTAAGTGATTATTACCATTGGTTGATTTTACTTCGAATACTCCATCTCCAAGTTCTAGAATAGAAACATCGAAAGTTCCTCCACCAAGATCATATACTAAAATGGTTTGTCCTTCTTCTTTTTCTAGTCCATAAGCAAGTGCTGCTGCGGTTGGTTCATTGATGATTCGCTCTACTTCTAAGCCTGCAATCTTACCAGCATTTTTTGTAGCTTGTCTTTGGCTATCGTTGAAGTAAGCAGGAACGGTGATAACTGCCTTGGTTACTTTTTCTCCTAAATAACTTTCTGCATAATCTTTTAAGTAAGATAAAATCATAGCAGAAACTTCCTCTGGTGTATATTTCTTATCCTCTGCTTCTACTTTCTTACTCGTTCCCATTAATCTTTTAATCGAAGAAATCGTATTTGGATTCGTTAATGCTTGACGTTTTGCAGCATCTCCTACAATTCTTTCTCCTTTTTTAAATGCCACTACCGATGGAGTGGTTCTTCCTCCTTCTGGATTGGGAATTACTTTTGGTGCTCCAGCTTCTAATACGGACACACAACTATTCGTTGTACCTAAATCAATACCTATAATTTTACTCATATCTATCTCTCCTTTAATCTTTCTTATTAATTTTTACTGAGGCAGGTCGTATGACCTTACCATTTAATTTATAACCTTTTAATAACACTTCGGTAACCACATCGTCCTCATACTCTTCTAAATTATCGGTCATTAATGCTTCTTCTTGCGTAGAGTCAAAGACTTCTCCTTGTCTTGAAATCTCTTCTACTCCAAATTTCTTTAAAATTTCCATTAAGGATGCATACATCATCTTAAATCCTTCTAAAAACTTTGATAACTCATCCGTTAAATCATTATCATCTAATTTAATCGCTCTTTCAAAATTATCAATAATAGGAATTAACTCTGCAATTAAATCTTTATTACAATACTTTTTAAAATTCAGTACTTCCTCATCTTTTCTCTTTCGATAATTGATAAGTTCCGCTTGAGCATATTGCACTTTCTTAATTAATTCTTCCTTTTCAATCTTTAACTTTTCTAGTTCTTCATTCTTTTTCTGACGATGTTTTCCATCACACTTTTTACCATGCTCTTGGTGAGGACATGGTCTCTTCTCTTCCTTATGACATTGGCACTCTTTTTCTTCTATTTTTTTCTCTTTTTCTTCTTCTTTCACTTTTTCACCTCTTCTATTTGACTTTTTAAAAACTCAAGTAAAGAAACGACTTTTTCATAATCCATTCTTTTTGGACCAATAATAGCTAACGTATTTTCTTCTTCTCCATTTTTAAATTTCGTCTTAATTACCGTAACATCGGAATCAATATGGTTTTCATTTCCAATATAGACTTTAATATTACCGTCGTCGTCATCTTCAATTTCCCTTAGTATTTTTTCATCATCTAATTTCTCAAAGATATCCTTAATCTTAGCAACGTTATTAAATTCTGGTTGCTCTAAGAATTTATTACGACCAGCGATATTCACATCTTTTGTCGTAAAATCAGAAAATGCATGATAAAAAGCATTATATAACTGTTCATGTTGTGTCACATATTTTCCAATAATTGGTTTCACTTCATATTCTAATTTGGTACTGACTTCATCAATGGGAGTACCAACAATTAAATTATTAATTAAGGAAACTGTTTTTTGAATATCCTCATGAGATACTTGTTCTAATTTGATTTCTTTATGTTCAACATGCCCTTTATTCGTAACAATTAAAATCACGATACTATCATCACTAATCGGAACCACTTCAATTTTCTTTAATAGGTTATCATGAGAAGAGGTACCTAATACTATCGTTGCATAATTGGTCATATCCGATATCAGTTGCAAACTTTGATTAATGCAATCGGCAAGTGGAAGTTGTTTGTTATGAAAGACAATTTGAAGTTTTAACATATCTTCTCCACTCATCTTTTTCGGTTCCATCAAATGATCTACATAATATCGGTATCCTTCTTCACTAGGAATTCTTCCAGAAGAAGTATGGGTCTTTTCTAGTAATTGGGCTTCTTCTAGATGAACCATCTCATTCCTTATCGTTGCACTTGAACATTTTAATCTCTTACAAATCGATTTCGAACTAATTGGTTTTGCTAGTTTAATATAATGTTCCACAATTAACTTTAGAATTTTTTCTTGCCTACTAGTTAACATGAAATCCCTCCTAGCACTATAATTTTACGAGTGCTAATAGCATTATATGACAACTTATTAGCAAATGTCAATACTTTTTGCTAAATTATCTCGCAGAACACACTTTGTAACAATTACCAGAGTCTGAACCACAAATATCTAAACAACAATTTTTAATTTCATAAGTAATAATGGAATCACAATTGCTTTCACAAGTAGCATTTGCTTTATTCGTAGCAGATGATAAACACTGATTTTTGTAATCATTAAAAATGCTACTAGAATCGGTTGTAAAACTTTTCCTAGCTTCTAACTGATCCACTATTGTCTCATTAAACTCTTTACTGGTCTTTCTAGTAAAAGAAATAGTAGACATCAATAAGGATACAATCAAAACAATCACAATTAATAATCCATATAACATCGTTGAAATAGCAAATCCTCTATTATTTAACATCTTAACTACCTCCTATTATTCTCTACTATCTTATCATATTTTTTCTAATATGACTATGAATTTATCTCCATATTTTCTTTCTTTATATATCTGGTAGGATTCAGAAAAGACAATGAATTGTTTTTGATTACTTTCACAGACGATAATACCATTCTTATTTAATATTTGATACTGCTCAATTAATAAAAGTGCCTTTTCTATATAATCTGTTTGATAAGGAGGATCTAAAAAGATAATATCAAACTTCTCCTCTCTTACCTCTTGTAATGCTCTCTTAAAATCCATGGATAAAAGAATCGATTTTTCTTTCACCCCAAAATTTTCAAGATTCTTTTTTATTACCATAGAAGCTTTTTTACTAGCATCTACAAAATATACCTTACTAGCTCCCTCACTAATTGCTTCTATTCCTAAATTTCCACTTCCAGAAAATAAATCTAGACAAATACTTCCCTTTATTTTTTCTTGAATCATCGCAAATAAAGACTCTTTTACTCGGTCCATCGTAGGTCTTGTTCCTTCTAAATCATATCCTTCTATCTTTCTTCCTTTTAGGGTGCCACTAATTACTTTCATGATAATCCACATCCCTTTCTAATAAACCTTCTTTTATCCTTTTATTGATATTTAGTATGATTAAATTGAGTTCTGTTTCCTTTTCTTTATACTTCCTAATTTCTTCATAAGAATAAATATCTAAGCGTAACTTATCCGAAGGATATGCATTATACTTCTGAATTTTTTCGACTAGTTCCTTTTTCTTTCTAATCTCTATCTCTAGTTTTTCTATTTCTTTAAAGATAGGTAGATGGTCTAATTCTTCTTTCACCAAATCAATTTTATGGTAAAGTTCATCCATTCTTATCACCACTCTTATTTTATCACATCAAAAATAAAATAGAAACCCTATTCTATTTTAAAACATCCATAAAACTATGAAGTAGTGAAATACTATTTCCTACCTTTTCTAACCGATCTTCTGTTGTGAGTTTGTACTTATTCTTCATTGATTTTTCCAAGTCTCTTATGCTATTTGGATTTCTGTTTAGATATTTATACCAATAAGATTCCTCTCTTAAAAACCGATAAATATTGGGATTACTTCGAATGATAATCTGTGTTCTAATATCCATTAATCATCAAATCTTTGATAAAGTGGTCTAGGTTCATATACTGGTTCTTTCCTCGAGGAACCAAGTCCAATATCTTGTAATAGTCCAATCGTTTTTTGAAGACTATTCACTCCCTTTTGAACGGATTCCAAATCCACATTTTTAATCATCGATAAAAGATCCGAAAAAGTAGACTCTGAATGAGCTGGTGCTGGAGTTGTTACTAAATTTCTTACCATATATTTATCCCAAATGCTACTCTCTTCTCCATACATTTCATATAGTTCATATAATTTCTGCCAACTAGTCTTATTATCCATCACACTATTTCCTAGTTCTGGATTTCTTCTTACAAACTGCTTAAATAATTCTTTAGACATATAACCACCTATTAGAATATATGTAATAAATTAGAAATTATGTAAGACTTTTAAAAAATAAAAAAAGCACTTTATGTGAAGTACTTCTCCTTTTTATTCTAAGTTTTTTTGTAATTCCTTCAATGTGGTTAAAAATTCATTTGTCTTTTTCATCTCTTCATCAAATTTTGGATAATTAGCTGTATTTTCTAATTCCATACTAGTAGGAGTTGCATCTTGTTTTTCAATTCCAAAGATAGGTGAAATGATAGGACTACTTTTAAAGACATTATTTTCTTGATAAGCCTTGTTCACTTTCTCTACTTTTACTGGTTCTTCTTCTAATTTCTCAATTGGAATCACTGGTGGTACTACTGCTTCTTTCTTCTTTCTCTCTTCTTTTGTTACTGCTTTACTTTCTTCTTTTCTTTGACTCATTCTCGCTTCTAAATCTGTTAAGCTAATTGGTTCATTTCCTTCATCCAAATATTGTGTAATCTCATTTTTTTGATATAGCACCCCGCTTCTTTGAAGCAATTCATCCATACTAATAATGGCATTTTCTTCTTGTTCTGCTTCAAACCTCGTAAGTTCAATATTTTGACTTTCTTCTTGCTTAATCAAATCCTCGGTTACTTTTTCTAATTCTTTTCTCGCTTCTTCTTTATTTGGAATAATCTCCGTATAAGATAATTCTTCTTGTTTTTTTACTTCTTCTTTTACTTCTTGATAAATTTCTTCGATTACTTTCTTTTCTTCCTTTTTTTCGATTCCTTCCTCAACAACAGGAGTGCTCTCTTCCGATGTCATTTCTATAGCGACTGGTGTCTGTTCTGTTATCATGTTATCCAATAAAGGAATCTCTTCTTCTTCCATCTCTTCTACTACAATATGATTTTCTACTACTTCTAATTTCTTACTTCTTACTACCTTCTCTATTATAAAATATAAGGTCCCAAGCACTAGTATTCCTATTGCAATAGAAATAACAATGAAAACCTCTTTTGATGTTAAAAACTCTATTAATTCATTCACTTCTTTCACCTCTCAACTCATTCTACCATAGCCATATCAATTATAAAATACATAACCCTATGTTTTGAAATACCTTGACATAATTTTTACAAGTAGTATTTTTTTCTTAATTTAATCATATCATAGATTATCTGATTTGGGTATATTTTTTTTTATCTTTCATACATTTTAGTATGAAAGAAAAATTTATTATATCAACTATTATACTTTTAATAGGCGGTCTATTAACGAAATTATTAGGAATGATTATCAAAATATTTATGTCAAGACTAATGGGAGTAGAAGGATTAGGAATTTATATGTTAATTCTTCCAACCTTCTCCTTATTTATTGCCTTAGCTCAATTTGGTTTTCCTACTGCCTTATCCAAATTAATTGCCGAAGATAGTAAGAATAATAAAAGACTATTTTTTTCCTTAATTCCAATTTCTTTAGTAATCAATATCATTTTAATTATTCTTATTCTCTTTATTGCACCAATATTAGCGAATAATTTACTACATGATAATAGATGTTTATATGGTATCTATGCGATAGGTTTAGTAATTCCTTTTACGACTCTTTCTAGTATTTGTAGAAGTTATTTTTTTGGCAAACAAAAGATGTTACCACATGTCATTAGTAATGTTTCGGAAGATATAATCCGACTATTGTTAATCATAGGTGGTGTGCCATTTTTTATCAAAAAAGGAATTAAATATGCAGTCTGTTATGTAATTTTAATTAATGTCATTAGTGAATTAGTATCAACTCTTATTTTAATTTTCTTTTTACCAAAAAATATAAAAATAAGAAGAGAAGATTTGACGCCAAGTAGAATTTATATCAAAGACTCCCTAGACATTTCTATTCCTACCACTACTGGAAGGTTAATTGGTTCGATTGGGTACTTCTTAGAACCTATTATTTTAACTTCTACTTTACTTTTGGTTGGGTATTCTAATAATTATATCGTTAGTGAATATGGAGTAATATCAGGATATGTAATTCCTCTTTTACTACTTCCTTCTTTCTTTACTTTAGCCATATCCCAAGCACTACTTCCAACGGTTACGAAATTATATTATCACCATGATATTAGGGGTGTAAAAAGAAAAATAAAACAAGCACTTTTCTTTTCTTTGTTAATTGGTATTCCAACAACAATCATCTTGATGATAGAACCTAAATTCTTTCTAAAACTAGTTTATGATACTACAAAAGGAGCCTCTTATATGATGGTACTTGCTCCTTTCTGTATCTTTCAATATATTCAAGCTCCACTATCTTTTTGTTTGGATGCGATTGGGAAGAGTAAAGATAATATGAAAGCAACTCTTTATGGGACAATTGTTAGATGTATGACTTTATTTCTATTTGCTTTTCTTAAAATAGGAATTTGGTGTTTAATTTTATCTACTTGTATTCATATTTTAGTAGTAACATTTTATAACATTAAAAAGATTAAAAAATATTTATATTAAAAGGACTTTTTATAGTCCTTTTAGTAATTATTCTGTATTTACGGAATCAAAGCCTTTTTTTGATTTTGGATCACTTTTATTTCCTACACAATCGGTTAAGAAATATTCTATTCTTTGAGAAGATAGACCTGTACTAGAACCAATACATTCCCTACTGCTTGCTTTTGCATCAGACTTAGAACCTGGTCCTGCATTTGGATTACTTCCTCCAATCCATACAAAATTTCCTTTTAAATACCCTGATCCACCATCAGAAATATGAGGATAAACAACATGTGGAAAAGTAGTTGGTGGATGTCCACATTCTGCACTTCCTCTAGCACGTCCCCAACTTGATACTCTAGGTGGTTTTCTATCTAATGCTAGACTGACTCCACACCTCTTTGTATTTCCCGCCTTATCTCGAATTGTTACTTCTTTATTAATAATTCCTTCGAAATCACTATACTCCGAACTACTTGTATGAAAAGTAACAGTTCGACTATTGTCTGTTGTTGATTGGCATCCACTTCCACCATTCTCATCTTTACACTTTGCTGTTACTTCAACTGCTCCAGATGCTTTATACCATTTCATACCACTATCAAGCCCTAAAGTACAACCACTAACTCCTGGAGAATCATAAGAGACACCATTACATTTTGGCGCTGTCTTATCTATTTTATAAGTAGACGTTTCACATTCTTGTTTACTACCATCTCCTCCTATTAATACTAATTTACCTTTTCGTATACCCTCAGCCTCTAAAGTTTTACTTTTTACGGTTGCAGGGTCATTATTATCACTCTTTAATGTGTAATGATCACCACCATCATTAGAAGTCCACCATTCGTATTTTTTTACACCAGATCCAAAACCAGAGAATGTTAAGGTTACCGTTTTATTGGCCCATTTTGAAGGATCTGCATTTCCATCGTTAATTTTAGGACATTTTAAATCCACATTGATATTGCATGACTTTATATATTCTTCCTCAGAAACTTCATTTCCATCTTTATCATAATAATGATTTCTGATACTTGTACATTTAAAAGTTAAAGGCTCATCATCATCTTCTTCTTCTTCTTCTTTAAAACAAGATTCTCTCCACTCTTCTTCGGATACCTCATTACTATATTCATCATAGTACTTGCCATCTTCTTGAGAACATTTCTCTGGCAAGACTGGTTCTGGTTCTTGTGCAGGCTCTGTAGGGCTTCCATAGCAGTGTTTATCATTCTCTGCCTGATCATATGCTACAATTTCAGTTGAATAAGAACCTGTAAAGCCAACTTTGCCAGCAATCGTATAAATTGCTTGTCCATAAAATCCTCCAGGAAATCTTCCATAGTCATATTTATATGGAGTTCCAACTTCTTGAACATAGGCATCTGCATATACTGTATCATAAGAGAAATTTTTCCAAGTAAAAGTAATATCTGGACTAATAAAAACATTTGGAATATTATAACTAAAGTATTGTACATAGTAAGTTGCTGGACATTCTGGATCAATCGTATCTTTTTTAATAAATGTAGAACAATTAACATCATTTCCTGCATTATCTCTTACATACCCATTATAATTGTGTTCTCCTTCTTGTGTATTAATATAGTCATTATCATTATGACTCTTATATGTCGTAGATAGATTAGAAGTATTCATCTCTAGAATATGTCTATTTACTCCACTTGGTCCTTCATCACTATGATTTAGTTTTAATTGTTCTATCTTATTAGCTGTATATTTATTATACCATTTACTGGTGTTTATCGCCTCACTCGATGAATTCGATACCACTTCACAACGTGGTTTTTTCGTATCTACTTTGACATTTACTTCTGTTTCACATACATTTCCTGCTTTATCTTCTACATGTGCATACCATGTAGTACTTCCTGTATCACTTTGTTTTTTCACTAGTGTAGTTAACGTATTTAGTGTTCCTAGATTTGGGAAATTCTTGCTTGTTTGCATATCATGTTTTAATAGTCCTGACTCTTTATCACTTTCTTTTAACGTTAAGGAGATATCTTTTTCTTTATACCAGCCATTATCTCCTATTTTTCCATCAATTTGAATGGCACAATTTGGTTTGATTCGATCGATATAAATAGAAAATGCATCATCCCCTAAGCCACTATTATCTGTAGAATTTGTTGTTTTATTTCCACTTTTATCATATGCTACTACCTTGATACTATATTTTCCAAATGGAAATTCTTTTCCTAGTGTTACTGCTTCTTTTACACTTAATCCCCCAGATATTTCGATATTCTCACTCTTTTTAAATTGTTTTCCATTTCGGTAAATAATATATTGATATCCTGATAGTTGATCCGTATCACTAATTCCAATATCTACTACTGGATAATCTCTTACATAATAGGTTTTATTTTCTTTATGATATTTATTTTTATCTCGAAGGCGAAAGGTAATATTTGAATTTTGATTCGTTACTTTATTACTTATTTTTCCGATTGGGCTTCCTTTTTTTCGATATAAAATGGCTTCATATTTATATTTACCAGAAGCTAATCTAGTTACTACTACTTTACTTCTTGCATAATCAAATTCTTGTTTATTCGAATCCAACATCTTTTCAATATATTTCTTATTAATTAGTTCTTGTAAAGTAATCTCTTTCCAATCCATTGGTGTTAAGGGTAGTCTTGACTTATTATCAGAAAAATAAGTTTCTGCTGCCTGCATAAAAGAGTCATATTGCGTATAATCAAACTTATTATGAGCACTTTTAATGACTTTAGATACCGATACTATTCCTATCGTTGCGATAATTCCTAATATTGCTACCGCCCCTAGCATTTCTATTAAGGTAAATCCCTTTTTATTGATTCTCTTCATATTCCTACACCACTCTATCTAAATAAAATTATACTAATTATTATTTTATTTTTCAAGTAGAAAAATTTATGAAGCAGAAAAAGACTGTTGGTATATTCTATTTACAGTCTATATTTCTTATATCAAATTTTTATTCACTATTATTTCTAGAAGGAAATTAAATTGATTTCTTAACATCTGACATGTTGACTATCTTTGTCATAACATTTTTTCGTTCCATTATCGTCACATTTATATTTGTATTTACTATTACTAACCTTACTACACTTATGCATATCCTTCATGTCCTCACAAGTAATACCACCAAAATATCCCACTGTACTTACATCTACTGATACTCTTTCACAATTGCCAAGAATATCACATAATTTATAGTTTAGCATATCATATTCATCTACTTTGCTTCCACCAGAAGATATACAATAACGATCTGTTTTGGTACTACTATCACCGCTTCTACTAGAAGGATATCCTTTTAATGTATACTCTGATGGATCAATTCCTACATAGGTATCCTTTACACGAACAAACACACCATGATAGAGATGTTTGGGACCGTCCTCACCAGTACAAGAAAAACCAGCATCCGCATTATTAAATCTGCAGGTTGCATCAATCTGAGGTGGTGATGTATCAATATAATAAGTTTTGGCAGGGCATTTTTTCGGTGTCTGACCATCTTTACCATATAACATGATTACCCCTTTTCGAACTCCTTCTGCCGAATATTTTTTCTCTTCATCGCTAGTGTTAGAACTGTTATTCGTATAATTACAAGAAGAACCATTCAAACATCCATCGAATTCTCCTGTTCCTTCACTAGGTAGCCTTCCTGACTCATTTGTCCACCAATCCCAATGATCTATTTTATCCTTATTTTTTATTTTTATAGTGATACTAATAGGTCCTTTTGTCCAGTCATGATTTTTAAAATTCACCGTGCTACTAAGATTACTATAACTTATTTCAATATCCTTACTACAGCTTAGAGCTTCTGGATCAGACGGATCAGGCTCTTCCTCTTCTGGTTCTTCCGGCTCAATTGGATCAGGTTCTTCTGGAGGAGCTGGTGGTGGAGGATAATAACAACTGCCATCGTTTTCTTCTGCAGTAGAATCATAGTTAGAAGCAGATGGGTCCGTACAACCTCTTTTCTTAACTGGCTCCAAAGTAACTCTTTCGGTTTCACAAAAGGTGGCATTTCCTGCTCGATCAAAATAATCATAACTAACTAAAACGTCCCCTGTAAATCCTAAACAAGGTTGCATCTCTGCCATCAAAACCCTTCCTACTGTTAATGGTTCAAACCTAGCATTACTAGTAGCATTACAAACATCACCTAAAGAATGACCAAACACCATAAAAGATAAATTAGCTCTTACCACTGTTGAATCTTGAATAGTTGTTGAGAAAGTAACCAAAGGGCTATAACCAGCTGGTCCACTTCCTACATTAAAGATAACTGGCCTTCCTGCTGTATTACAATCTGGAGGTATTGTATCTTTTCTTAATAATGCACTACATTCAATATCATTCCCTGCCATATCTCTTACATATCCATTGTAATGATATTCTCCTTCTAAGGTCTCTATTTCTTCTTGATTTTCTAAATTTTTATAGTTAGCTTTTAGTGTAGTATTCTCTCTATCAATAATATATTTACTAATTCCACTTGGTCCCTCATCAACCCGACTAATCTTAATTGGTTCTATTTTTCCTTTCATAGAAAGATTATACCATTTGCTACTATCAATCGGCTCTGGGGGTGTTGTATTGGTTACAATAGCACATCTAGGTTTTTTGGTATCTACTTTTACCGATACTTCTGTCTCACATACATTTCCTGCTTTATCTTCTACATGTGCATACCATGTAGTACCTCCCGTATCACTTTGTTTTTTGACTAGTGTAGTTAATGTATTTAGTGTTCCTAAGCTTGTAAAACTTTTACTGGTTTGCATATCATGTTTTAATAGGCCTGATTCTTTATCGCTTTCTTTTAAAGTTAAGGAAATATCTTTTTCCTTATACCATCCATTATCTCCTATTTTTCCATCAATCTGAATAGCACAATTTGGTTTGATTCGATCAATATAAATAGAAAATGCATCATCCCCTAAGCCACTATTATCTGTAGAATTTGTTGTTTTATTTCCACTTTTATCATATGCTACTACCTTGATACTATATTTTCCAAATGGAAATTCTTTTCCTAGTGTTACTGCTTCTTTTACACTTAATCCCCCAGATATTTCGATATTCTCACTCTTTTTAAATTGTTTTCCATTTCGGTAAATAATATATTGATATCCTGATAGTTGATCCGTATCACTAATTCCAATATCTACTACTGGATAATCTCTTACATAATAGGTTTTATTTTCTTTATGATATTTATTTTTATCTCGAAGGCGAAAGGTAATATTTGAATTTTGATTCGTTACTTTATTACTTATTTTTCCGATTGGGCTTCCTTTTTTTCGATATAAAATGGCTTCATATTTATATTTACCAGAAGCTAATCTAGTTACTACTACTTTACTTCTTGCATAATCAAATTCTTGTTTATTCGAATCCAACATCTTTTCAATATATTTCTTATTAATTAGTTCTTGTAAAGTAATCTCTTTCCAATCCATTGGTGTTAAGGGTAGTCTTGACTTATTATCAGAAAAATAAGTTTCTGCTGCCTGCATAAAAGAGTCATATTGCGTATTATCAAACTTATTATGAGCACTTTTAATGACTTTAGAAACCGATACTATTCCTATTGTAGCAATGATTCCTAATATTGCTACCGCCCCTAGCATTTCTATTAAGGTAAACCCCTTTTTATTTATTTTTATTCTTCTCATACTGCAATACCACCCACAAATTACAATTCTATTCCTATTCTTATTGAAATTATACCCTTCCCCTCCCCAAGTATTTTTGTCAATAAGTGCAGAACCTATTTTTACAATTAGTTAACATAAAAATAGATATAAATTCTCTTGTTCCACCAAAAAAGAACTAGCATTCTAGTTCCTAAAATTTTCTTTTTCGTTTTAAAATAAGGATAATTGATTAGAATCCGGCAAGTTTTCAAACACACCCATTTCGGTCATCTTTTCTACTAAAGTTTGAGAAATTTTCCCTCTCGTTTGTACATCTTCAATGCTTAAAAATTCTTTTTCTCCTCGTGCTTTTACAATGTTGTTGGCAACCGTATCTCCTAGTCCATCAATGGCATTAAAAGGAGGATAGATTTCAGTTTCATTTTTTGCTACCCAAACGGTTGCTTCACTTTGATATAAATCGACATTTAAAAATTTAATTCCTCTAGCCGTTGCTTCTAGTGCCACTTTCAAACTTTCAGCTTGCCCATTTTCTTTGTTGGAAGCATCATATCCTTTTGCCTGAATATCTAAGATTCTTGATTTTATCGAATCGTATCCTTTTATCATCGCATCCACATCCACATCGGTTGCTTTCGAAGTGTACCAAGAAGCATAAAAGTAAACTGGCATATGAACCTTATACCAAGCAATTCGAAAAGCACTAATCACATAGGCTGCTGCATGGGCTTTTGGGAACATGTATTTAATTTTTGCACAAGAGCCAATAAACCAATCAGGAATATCTGCCTCTTCCATTGTTTTCACATGTTCTTTCCAAGTTTCTGGATCTTTCGAAGCCTTTCCTTTACGAACAAACTCCATGATTTTAAATGCCTTAATTGGTTTTACTCCATGATACATTAGATACACCATAATATCATCACGACAGCCAATCGTCTCTTTAAAGGGAACAATATTATTTTGAATTAATTCTTGAGCATTTCCAAGCCACACATCGGTTCCATGAGAAAGTCCTGAGATTTTAACCAGTTCCGCAAAGGTCGTTGGTTTGGTATCTTCCACCAATTTAATCGTAAATGGTGTTCCAAACTCAGGAATACCAAGAGTTCCTGTATTACACATAATTTGGTCTGTTGTCACACCTAAGGCTTTGGTTGAAGTGAAGATACTCATGGTCTCTTTATCATCTAGAGGTACCTTCATAATATCGGTATTGGATTGTAATTGAATCAAACGAAGTTGCGTCGGATCCGAATGCCCTAAGATATCTAATTTTAAGACACATTGATCAATGGCATGATAATCAAAGTGAGTCGTTCTCCATTCCGCATTGATATCTTCTGCTGGATACTGGAATGGTGTAAAATCATACACTTTCATATAATCTGGAATAACTACAATTCCTCCTGGATGTTGCCCTGTTGTTCTCTTAACACCTGTACATCCCATCGCCAAACGTTCAATTTCTGCTATTCGCATGCCTTCAATGCCCTTTTCCTCACAATACCCTTTTACAAAACCATATGCTGTTTTATCCGCAACGGTACCAATCGTTCCTGCTCGATAGACATTATCTTCTCCAAATAATACTTTGGTATAGGCATGAGCACTTGCCTGATTCAAATCCGAGAAATTAAGATCAATATCAGGAACTTTATCAGCATTAAATCCTAAAAAAGTAGCAAATGGCATATCTTGTCCATCCTTTATCATAGAAATGTGACAGTTTGGACACTCTTTATCAGGAAGGTCAAATCCAGAAGAATAATTAGAACCTAGCGGATTTCCTTCTTCGTCATCAAAAATACTTAACTTACAAGAAGCACAACGATAATGAGCTGCCAAAGGGTTTACTTCTGTAATTCCCATCATCGTAGCCACAAAGCTAGAACCAACCGAACCACGGGATCCCACTAGGTAACCTTCGTCATTGGAGTGTTTCACAAGACGTTGAGAAATCAAATAAATCGGATCAAATCCTCCACCAATAATACCACCAAGAGCACCACTTAATTTCTTTTCCAACTCTTCTTCCGTCAAGTGCTCTTCGCTATTTTTCTTTAAATATCCTCTAACTATCTCTTTTACCGCATCGAACCCTTGTAAAATGACTTCGTGAAGTCTACGAAATACTTGAGAATCCAATTCTTCCTTTTTTAAATTTTGACCACTTAATTCCTCTTTAACACTTTTTAAAACAATATCTCCATATAATTCAATCGAGATACGTTCTTCAATCGAATGAGGAAGTTCTTCTCCATACCAATCCTTCGCTTTGGTATAAACTAAATCCGTAACCACTCTTGGGCAATCTAAGTAAGACTTCCCATCATCACTTTTGACACGTGGTGAAAAAGGAATTCCACCAGTATCAATAATTACTTCGATAATTTCTACCATATCCGCAATTTTATTTGGATTTTCAATGACAATTTTTTTTGCTAGCTCTTCATCCTCTAAAAATTGAAAGTTAGCAATCATTTCCTCTGTTGTTCGAAAATGATTGGATGGAATCTCTGTAATATTTTTTTTCGAAAGTGGATGCCTTCCTCCGCCTGGCACTTTTTGATTGACAATAATTTCTCGATAAATTTTATCCTCTTTCTTAATATGATGAACATCTCCAGTTGCTACTATATATTTTCCTGCATCTTCCGTAACGAGAATGATTTTTTTTATATTCGTTGCGAGTTCGTAATCGTTTGCAAAATCCCCCATCTGAATCAAATGCTGATAACATTCTAGGGGTTGCACTTCCACATAATCATAAAACCGAATAATATTAGAAAGTTCATCTTCACTCTTACTTCTTGCTTCGATAAAAACTTCACTTTCATAACAACCACTTCCTACTAATAAACCTTCTCGATGTCTTTCAATCTCACTACGTAAAATCCTAGGAGTTTTATATAAATAAGTAGTATTGGCAAGGGAAATTAGTTGAAATAAATTTTTAAGTCCCGTTTTGTTCATCGCTAATAAATTGACATGGTAACTTCTACCATATTTATGAATTTCATCACGAGAAACTAATTCATCTAACTGATTCATATTCTCAATGTTACGATTATCTAGTTTTTCAAGCATCTTATGAAAGACAAGAGCAGTTCCCTCGGCATCATAATCCCCTCTATGATGAGCCTCTTCATCCCAAGGAACATTATATCTTTTGACAAGAGCAGATAGAGAATGCCTTGCATAATTCGTATCTAAGGTTCTGGATAATTCTAGTGTATCAATGACCGGATTTTGAAATTCTCCTAGATGATATTTCTTGTATGCCATCTCCAAAAAGGAAACATCAAACTTTGCATTATGAGCAACCATTGGTAAATCGCCAAACCACTCGATAAATCTTTTTACGGCGGTTTCTTCATCCGCTTTATCCTTTAGCATTTCATCGGTTATATTAGTAATGTCAATAATTTTCTGTGGTAACTTCCTACCTGGATTGATTAATTCATCATACTTTTCAATGATTTCTCCATTTCGAATTTTAACTGCACCAATTTCAATAATAGAATCGACTCCACCTGCATTAAATCCTGTCGTCTCAAAGTCAAACACAACATAAGTTTGCTCTAACATATTTTTATCATTTGGACGTAAGACAATATTGATACTATCATCAATTAGAGTAAGTTCTGCTCCATATATTGCTTTAAAAGGCTCTTCTCCTTCTTTTAAATGTTTATTATAGCCCGTTACAAAGTTAAAAACATGAGGAAAAGATTGTACACCATTATGATCCGTTATCGCAATGGCTTTATGTCCCCAACTGATGGCTTGTTTTATTAATGCTTCCTCATCACAAATACCATCCATTTGACTCATTTTCGTATGAGCATGTAATTCCACTCTTTTTTCTTCTGCTTTATCTTCTACTACTTCTTCTTGATGTGTTACTTTTATAATATCTCTTGCATTCAACACCAATTCTTTAGAAAACGTATCATTCTTGGTATAGCCTCTTATTTTTACCCAATTCCCAGGTTTTAGTTCTTTTTTCAAACTACTGTATTCTTCCTCATCTCGTACAAATACTTTACAAAACATACTATCAGAATAATCTGTTATCTTTAACGTAATGATTTTAAAGTCTGTCTTACTAGATTCAAAATAATCACATCCAAAAATAAAGACTTCCACTACCACATTATTATCCTCTGCTACCACCGTTTTAATTTTAATAGGATCTTCTTTGATACCTCTTCCTAAAATACTATTCGGATCTTTTTCACCTCTACTTCTTCTAATAGGTTGTTCTTTTTTTTCTTGTTGGGTACTTCTCTCTTTTTGTATCGATTCTTTCTTGATGTCCAAACTTTTATTTAATTCTTCTTGAACCGTCTGTAAAATGTTTTCTTCTTTCCTTATAATAAGAGGTATCTTTTCTAAATAACCAAATCTTTGATAAAACTTTTGAATTTCTTCTAAACAAGAAGATAGTTTTGCTTCTTCTACTCCATTTTCAGCAACTAATATTAATTTATTATCTTCTAATTTTAAGGAATTTTTATAGATTTCTAATATAACAAGCTTTTTTCGTAAGGTTTCTAGTAAGTAAGGAAAATATTGAATCAAATAAGAATCATCTTTCTTTTTTATATCATAAAACAAATCAAACTTTTCTGTATTGGGATCTAGTTTTGCAATATTATTTTCTAATTCTTTTACGACATCCAATGAGTAATAAGTATCATTTTCCAAAAAAATAGTCCAACAAGACTTTTTTTTAGAAACTACTATTTTTTTTAACCTACTAGTAGAAAAATCAGAATAATATTCTTCTTTCATTCCTATTTTATCAAGTAATATTTTTACTTTATCATCCATTCTACTTCCCCTACTTCCGTTTTTATTATTAAATTATTTCTAGTTCATCTATTTTAATAATATATTTTTTGTTTCTAATACAAAAATCAACAAATTCAAATAAGTCTAATTTTTTCAATTGTTTTTCATATGGATATTGTGAAATATCAAAACCTACTTTATCACGCATCATATACTCATTCATCTTATCTTCTCCTACTCCTAAATACATTAAAAAATAGGGATAGATTTGCCTTTTTAAGAATTTAAGTGAGTTATCACCAGAAAAGTAATAACTCTTATTCTTCATTCTTGTTGGAAATTCATTTAATATAGCAAGTTCTAAAATAGCATTTACAATATCCTTACATTCTTCTTGATAACCTCTAAATTCTTTTTTTATGATTTCAAAAATAAGTTGAATAATGGTAACAAAAGAATTACTTGTATTAATGGCCCTTCCCCAAACAATAGAATTTACTTTTTTTTCTCCGACATCGGTGGTATCAATTGTGTTTAATTTTTTAGAAACGACTAAAATGTCATAAGGTTTGATTTCAAATTTCAAAATTTCTTTTAATTCTTTATTTGCTTTCTTCTTATTTTCATCCCAGATTTTTAAAAGAGCTACCCTAAACTTTTCCGTATCTTTTTTGATTTGTTCATATTCTTTCATTTCTAATACAATGTTATAGATGGTATCATCTTTAGGAATAAAGTTTTTTGAATCTTTTAAGATAAGAGGCAAGTCTCTAAACGTTTCATTATATTCTTTTTGATAATTTAGCCAAATTTTTTGTTTTACCGTATGTATTCTTTCTGAAATAGAAGCTTGAAATAACAAATTCCAAATTAAAACATAATCATTTACTACAAATTTTAAATTCATGGATACCACACCTTACTACTAATTTATCTCCATTAATAATATACCAAACCAGAGAATATTTTACAAGGGAAATTGCCTTTGATAAGAAAGAAAAAAGTTAGAAATAAATTCTAACCCTCTTTTATTTATTGATTTCTATTACTGCTCGTGCTCCATAAAAGTTTCTAGAAATAGCAACATCAGTCAAATATCCCCCTTGATCAAGAATAATCGCTCTATTTTGAGTTCCTGCATAAGTTTGCATTAAGTAATATCCATTATTGTTGGTAGCACCATTTTCTGTATGAGTATCGTCTACCGTTCCTCCATTTTGAGTAGATTGTTTTAAATAATTAATCATCCAGATAGGACAAGTTCCGCTTGAACTGGAACCAGTACAACCTACGGCAAATGCCTCTTGAGCCGTTATCATTCTCGCTTTTGCACTTCGACTTCCTAAGGTATAGCTATTTTCTGTGCACGTAACAGCATCACTGGAAAAGTTACAGCTAGTAAAGGCATTTGTTCCATTAAAATCTGTAGTTCCCATTGTATAAGTTTGGGTGTTTACATTACTCCAATCTTGTGTTACTTCTTCTAGTTTAGAAAGAATGGTTAATGGTCCTTTCGAGTTATCACTACTAGTGGCATTCCATGCCGTATTATATACTGTATTTTCTCTTTGCTGTAAAGTTATTGTCTCACCATTATCATGTAAAACATAAAAGTATTTCGATGTTTCCGGACTGACTTTAACCTTCAAAATTGTTCCTATTGGACAAGAACCTAATGTCTTATTTTGATGACAAGTGGTTTCTACACAAGTTGCCTCTTCCCCTGTTACACAACTTGTAGGATCGTATGATACTGCTTTTTCAATAGTTTCACTTTCTGGTGGAGTTTCGGAATCTCCTTTTAATTCTGCAACGATTCTAATTTTTCCATAAAAAATCGTTCCCATGACATCATTTTCTGCCTCTTTATTAATCCAAACTCGTAAAGTATAACTATTCTTTGCTTTCCCTGCAATTGTTCCAGTTTCTAAAACCCTATTTGGATTTTCTCCAATCGTCGATAAGAGTTCTGTTGTTGGACTACCCGCATTTTTAGTAAGACTATATTTTACATAATCATCTCTCATTCTCTCTTCCGTTTCTCCTATCGGTAAATCATCAAAGTATAATGTGTAATCGGCTTCTTTCGTTCCTAAATTTTCTAGTGTAAAAGTATAGACTTTGGTCTCTAAACCTTTTCTATCCGATACTGGTATGGCATTACTTATCATAATACCCTCACTCATAGAATCATCTAGTACTAATTTCAAGTTTCCTGCCTTTATAATATGAACCTTATCACTACTCAAATTATATCTATACCAAGCATAACTTCCCGTAATCAATAACAATAAAACAAGGAAGATAGCCACAATTAATTCTTTGCTCTCCCATAATTTTTCTTTAAGTTTTCCCATTCAAATCTACACCTACCTTATAAATATTATTATATACACAAATAGAAAATCAATCAAGAAAAAAATGGAATTCTCGCAAAAAATAATCAAGTTAATTTTTGAAACAAAGAAATTATATACGCTAATTACTTTTTTTTCTTCTAAAATAGAGTTCATTCTACTTCATTACAATCGAAAATAGAAGTTTTTATCCCTTCTATTTTATCCTTTTTCTTAATCTATTTTTCTTTTTTTTATATTCCAAATCAAAAATATTCCACTAATAATGAATACTACACCAACAATATACATCATCCAATTAGTGAATTTAGAAGTATTTGGTACTTCAACCATCGTTTCTTCTACTTCTATAGTGGTACTTACTTGATTGGATAAAATATCATCTGATATCTTACCATCTTGGTATTGTCAATCACCCTGTACTGAAAGTACAGGGCTTGTATTTGCGACTGAAAGTCG
>CAJUIY010000001.1 GCA_910586865.1 uncultured Bacilli bacterium | reverse complement strand
GTCAGTAATAACATACAAAATCTCTCTTGTAAACTGACTATATATATCATACAAGAATACTATGAAGAAATTCTTTTCAATAGAAAAAAATTGTATTAAAATAAAAATAGAAGAAGGATGAAAAAATTTATAACGTACAAATAGAGGAATTTACTAAAAAATAGGTTATATTAAAATATAATATATAGGAGGTATACAATGGGCTATCTAATATTTTTTGATAATTTCATAGATGTTAGTATCACATATAGTAGTGTTGTGACGCTTGTTCATGAGGCCTATAAAATGAATGAAGATGCTCAAAGAGAATTGTTAACAATTCATTATAATTATCTTTTAGGTAATGTGAATCAAGAGGATATTAATTTAAATAGTAGTGAAAATTTGTTATCTTACTTAAGAGAAGAAAAACCAAGTGTTTTAAAGAGGCGAAGAAAGAGATGATGATAATATGAGTAAAACAATAGAAGAAATTCAAAAAGATGTAGATAAATGGGCACAGCAATTTGAGAAACCTTAGTTTAGTCCATTATCTATGATGACTGCAATGACAGAAGAAGTGGGAGAAGTAGCAAGAGTTATGAATCATCTTTATGGTGATAAAAAAAGAAAGAGCGAAGAGACTGTGAGAGATTTAGAAGAAGAGTTAGGAGATTTATTATTTTCTTTAATATGTCTTGCTAATAGCCATGAAATTTCTCTAGAAAAAGCTTTTTATAAAAAAATAGATAAGATTTATAAGAGAGATAACAATCGATTCGAAAGAAAAAAAGATTAAGATTTATTATGAAAAATAACTCATTAAAGAATGAGTATAAATATTATACTTTTCTAATTTCTTTTTTTGTGTATAATAGTAGATACATTTATGAATGGTTTTTACTATTTTTAAAATAAGTATATTAGAAAGGAAATACTATGGAAAAATTAGCAAAAAGTAAAACAATACAAAAACGATTAATGGAAATAAGTAATTTAGTGTCTGTAGATTTAGATAGTGCTATAGATATTTTACAAAGTGTTATATTAGATAATCAAAATGATTTTTATCTAATGGAAATAGAGTATGTTACAAATATGATAAGGGAGGAAGAAATGTATCGAGAGTTAACTTCCGATAAAAAAATGTATTATGATTGTTTAAAGATGCTAGGTACAGATTTTTATGAAATTGGTAATTGTCAACGTGCTTATTATCATTATGAGTTGGCAAAGGAGAAAACAGAGCATCCTATCTTTGATTACTATTTAGGAAAAATGTTATATAAACAAGCTAGATATATAGATGCTCTTCCTTATTTTCAAGAGTATCTTTCTCATGGAGGTAAGAAGCTACCAAATTGTTTATTGTATCTAATAAAAATATATGCTAAACAAAAGCAGTATAAAAAGGCAAATAAGTTATCTATTAAAATTCGAAAGTTAGAAGATACCTTTGGAAGTGATTTTCAATTTAAAAGATATCATAGGAAGAAGTATAATTCATTTTATGATTATGTAAAAAATGTTGCAACTAGTGAAATACAACTAACTGTAGATGATTTTGCAGTAGAAGATTGTCCAGAAGTTGCATCCTATGATGATTATAATTTTCACCAAAAATTGCAAGTAATAAAGAGTCTATTGATACAAAATCAATCAAAAAGAGCAGAATCTTATTTAAATAACTTAATTCCAGAAACTAAGGAAGAGCAAAAGGAATTAGTACAATTTCAAAAGAATAAGATAATTTATAAAAATCAAAAAAGATAGGGGATTGTTGAAGATATGGGAGTGGAAGAAAAAATATGCCATTTTTATTATGACGTGGTTAATCAACTTCAAAAAGATTTTAAATTAGGTTCTCTTTTCTTAGAACAAGCTTCTACCAGTATGATATTTGGGCGAGAGTTTGGAGATTCTTCTCTTTCTTCTAAGGAAGCATATGAGATGATTTTTCTTTCGCATTTATCTTATTCTAAGGTAGATAATTATAACCGATATGGAATAGAGAAACTGTTATTGGCAAAGAAAATTTCTATGATAGGTAGGTTGGCTTATGAATTAGAAAAGGAAGACGACTTGTCAATCACACTTTCTCTACTAGGTTTAAAAAATAAAGATTATATAGAAACTTATAAAGCGTTTAGTGAACTTAAAAATATTATCCGAACAGGCTGGATATCACGAAAGGTAGAAGAAAGCTATCGAGAAAATGACTCCATTCATTCAATGCAGATGTTTGCACTAGCCTATGCTTATTTCAACTTAGATAAAAGTATTTCACTTGACCAAAAAAAAGTATATGAAATGATTTTAATCCATGAAATTGGTGAAATTATTGCAGGGGATATAAGAGAAGGCGATAAAAGACATAAAACAAAATATGAGATAGAAAAGAAGGCCGTAGAACAAACATTTTCCTATATAAAAACAGGTGATTACTTTATCTCTCTTTGGGAAGAGTTTGAAAACAAAGAGACAGAAGAAGCATTCTTTACTTACCAGTTGGATAAAATAGATCCTATCTTAAAAGCTATTTTTTTAGACTTAGAATTGAATAGAAAAGATTTATTTTCTGATTTCTTATCTTATGAAAAAGAAAGAGGAACTTTTGAAAGAGGAAAAGTGAAAAAATTGTTCCAATATATTGAAAAGAAAGGTTATCAAAAGGAAAGCAGAGAGGTTAGATATGAAAATAATTAGTTGGAATATAAATGGTTATCGGAGTGCAGAAAAATTAGGTTACCTTACCTCTTTACTTCAAGAAAAACAACCAGACATTATCTGCTTGCAGGAAATTAAAATGAATGAGCCATTCCCAAATCATTATGGATATCATGATTATTATAATTATGCTAGTAAAAAAGGGTATAGTGGAGTAGCAGTTTTAACTAAAGAAGTTCCAATAAAAGTTCAAAGATTTATTGGTTTGGAACAATTTGATACGGAAGGACGCTTTTTATTATTAGAGTTTGAAAAATTTGTTTTAATTAATATCTATATTCCTCATGGAGGAAGAAAAAAAGAAAATCATTCTTATAAATTTGGTTCTATTAATAAACTTATTCAATTAGTAAAAAAAATTACGAAAAATGTTATCCTATGCACTGATTTTAATATTGCACATACAGAATTAGATGTTAAAAATTATAAGACAAATTATCATAACAATATGTTTTCTTATGAGGAAAGAGAAAAGATAGATGAATTATTACAAACAGGTCTTATTGATAGTTTTCGCAGTTTAAGTAGGGAAGATCATATTTATTCCATGTGGCCAAATGGATTTCATGCTAGAGAAAGAAATATGGGATGGCGAATTGATTATATTTTTGTTTCAAAGAAACTAGAGAAAAATCTGAAAGATGTAGTTTATTTAGAAAATCAATTAGGCTCTGATCACTGTCCTTGTTTAGCAGATATTAGGATAGAATCATATTAAAAAATATAGAATAAAAGAAAAGATATAAGAATAAGAATATAGTAAACTTCGATATATCAATAAAAAATAATTTACTTTCCTAAAAAAATCAATATAATTCTTTATGGAAAAAGTAAAAAATATGGAATTTACCATTGTTACCATATTGGCAAATGAAGAAGAGGAGTATACCAAAGAATAATTTGCAAAAGCTACTGTTTATTTACTGATATATAGATGATGCTTCCTTTATAGTAGGAAATATTGGTGATGATTCGAAATCTACTTGTTCTAGATAAAAAGAAGTAGTAAATGTTGGTTTCATAATGAAACAACTAAATGGCAGTGGAATATTCTCTTGCTACACAGATATTGGCTTCTATCATTGAAAAAGAGAAATATAAATATGTCTTAGGAAAATTGGTTTGAGAATCAAAATGTGTATAAGAATTTTATAATAATTATATACTGTTTAAACTAGGTGTGTTATAATTATTATATTATTAATAGGGATTATGATTTAAATAAGTAATGAATCAATAATATAACAAAAAGATTTTGACACTTGGAAATAGAAATTGTGTTTTATTATCTTATAGAAATTGTATTATTAGTTTATTTTCGAAAGTGATGAACAAAATTCATAGGCAAGAGTTATTATCATTCAAAAAAATAAAAATAGAAAGAATCAAGTAGATAAATTAATAATTTTTATAAGCTTGATTATATGAGGTTTATATAATGTAAAAGAAAGACTATTTTACGTTAAAAGAGATTATACTAGGGTTATCAGATGAATATCAGCTTCATCAACAAGAATTACAAAAATTAAAAAAATTATGTACATCAAATGAAAAAAAAGTATTAGACTATTATTTTCGTGTTTATAAATCAGAATGCAAAAGCCCTATGTTATTTTGTGAATATGATTCAAAACAAAATCTACTTCAAAAATTGGGAACTGATTTTAGTAAAAAGATAGGATATTATACTTATGGTAGAAATACAGCACGTCTAGTAACAGATCATAATGAGTATTACTTTTTATGTGGATTCAGAGAATATCCTATTCATGTAAAGTATGATTATGGAATGGATGAAAAATTTACTCATCAAGTAAATCGTATTTTAAATTCTCCATTTTCACAGAACATGTGTTATAAATATATAGAAAAAAATAACTTAGATATCCATGCTATTCTTATTATCGATACAAGAAAAGTTAAATTGTGTCTTCCAAGTTCTGTTCTTTGTTATGATTCTTCAGAAAATATAATTGATTTACAATCTTATAAAGAGGTTTTAAACAAACAATATTTAAGTACTATTTTAGATATAGGCTTTCCAATTAGTGAGTTAAATCCGTATCATATTCAAAAGATTGAATCTAGTGAAAAAAGAGAAAAGCCTATTGATATACAATATGAAGATTCGGGAAATGTTATTCAATTCGATATAAAAGAAGAAGAAAAGAGAGTTGTTTTGTGCAAGAAGAGATAAAAATAATAGTTTTTGGAGATAATTTATAATAGATAAAGAATAAGGTATCTAAGGTTTTTAGGTCTCAGTAAAATTTAGAAAGAAAAAAATCAATTTGTTTTCTCGATAAATTGATTTCAGATTAATAGAGGTAAAAGACTTAAAAGAATTAGATATCCGAAATAAATTAAATAAGTTGGAAAATAGGGTTCATATTATTTTGTGAATTCTATTTTTCTTAATATACTAAAAAATTATTTTTTAACTGAAAACTACATAGTAATTATAGTTGCAAAATAAAGAAATTTCAGCTATTTAGATATGGAGGCCATATCTAAATGATGTATAGTATTTTTTTTAAGTATGCTATTAGATGTAAATAAATGATAATATCATTGGCATTAGAGATATAGAAAAAGAATTTTCTTTCAATTTATTATTAGTAGTCAACTTGTTTTTATGAGTTAAAAATGTTAGAATTATGGTTAATATCATTTAGTATTATTTAGTTTAAAATATGAAATTTGCAGCTTTTATTTGTCTTTAATAAATGATAATCTTTTAAAATAACTAAAATATTGTTTTAGGATGAATTTAAGGATGAATAATTGGGTTGATAATAATCATAATAGAATTAGGAAGTGATAAGGATGTTTAATTTAGTATCTAAATTTCAGCCAATAGGTGATCAACCAAAGGCAATTGATGCGTTAGCAGAAGGAATTAACAATGGTAAAAAATATCAAGTATTATTAGGAGCTACTGGAACTGGTAAGACTTTTACAATTGCTAATGTAATAAAGAGTGTGCAAAAACCTACTCTTGTTCTAGCTCATAATAAAACTTTAGCAGGGCAATTATATTCAGAATTAAAAGAATTGTTTCCGAATGAGGAAGTCTGTTATTTTGTATCGTACTATGATTATTACCAACCAGAAGCTTATGTACCATCTACGGATACTTATATTGAAAAAGATTCTTCTATTAATGATGAAATTGATGAATTAAGACACTATGCAACAAGTGCTTTACTTTCTGGTAGAAATGTAATTGTGGTTGCTAGTGTATCCTGCATTTATGGTATTGGAGAAGTAGAAGAGTATAAAAATAAGATGTTAACACTTGGAGTAGGGGAACAAATTGATCGAAATAAAGTATTAACAAAACTTGTCGATATATTATATGAAAGAAATGACTTAGATTTCAAACGTGGCACTTTTAGGGTAAGAGGAGATATATTAGAAATTATTCCTATCAATAAAGATAAAACTGGGTATCGAATTGAATTTTTTGGAGAGGAAATTGATCGAATTAGTGAAATTGATGTCTTAACAGGAGCTATTATAACCAATAAAAAAAGTATTAGTTTATTTCCTGCTAGCCACTTTGTTGTTAGTGATGAAAAATTAAAAGAGGCGATAAAAAGGATAAAAATAGAGTTAAAAGAACGATTAACGGAACTTAAAGCAGATAATAAGTTGCTAGCTGCAGAGCGATTAGAACAACGTACGAATTACGATATTGAAATGTTAGAAGAAACTGGATTTTGTTCAGGAATTGAAAATTATTCGGCTCCAATGGCAGGAAGAAGTAAGGGTGAAACTCCAACTACGTTAATGGATTTCTTCCCGGAGGATTATTTATTAGTTGTCGATGAGTCGCATGTTACACTTCCACAAGTTCGAGGAATGTATAATGGTGACCGTGCTCGTAAGATGAACCTAGTGGAATATGGATTTCGTCTTCCTAGTGCGTTAGATAATCGACCCCTTCAATATGATGAATTTGAGAAAAAAATCAACCAAGCAATCTTTGTTTCTGCTACTCCTGGAGATATGGAACTCGCTTATACGGATGGAAAATACATTAGCCAAATTATTCGTCCAACTGGATTATTAGATCCTACTATTGATATTCGAAAAACAGAAGGTCAAATTGATGATTTAGTTGGAGAAATTAATGAGAGAATTGAAAAAGATGAGAGAGTTTTAATTACGACATTAACAATTCGTATGAGTGAGGAGCTAACCAATTACTTAAAAGAATTAGATATTAAAGTCGCTTATCTTCATTCTGAAATTAAAACATTAGAGAGATTGCAAATTATTCATGATTTAAGAGTAGGAAAGTATGATGTAGTAGTAGGAATTAATCTTTTAAGAGAGGGAATTGATATTCCAGAGGTTTCTTTAATTGCTATTTTAGATGCGGATAAGGAAGGATTCTTAAGAAGTACTAGAAGTTTAATTCAAACCATAGGAAGATGTGCAAGAAATGTTAACGGTCATGTCATTATGTATGCTGATAAAATTACAGATTCTATGAAAATTGCTATCGAAGAAACGGCGAATAGACGTAAAATACAAAATCAATATAATGAAGAACATAATATTACTCCAACTACAATTAAAAAAGATATACGAGAAGTCATTAGTAATATTGATACTTCTAGTAAAAAAGGACCAACAAAAAAACTTACAAAGAAGGAAAAAGAACAACAAGTCGAAGAGTTAGAACAACAGATGAGAGAAGCTGCCAAAAACCTTGATTTTGAAAGAGCTATGGAGTTACGTGATATTTTGTTTGAGATGAAATTAGAAAATTAAAAGTATAGTAGAATAGTAAATTTTATTTATTATAATAGTTATAGGAAAGAAATTCACAAAAACGGTGGATTTTTTCTTTGAAAGAAGATAAAAAAGAAATTGACAAACATATGTATGCAATGTATAGTATATGTAAGGGAGAAAGTTTCCACAATATTTGTGGAAAAAAAGAAATAAAAATATAGTTTTGTGTTATAATATGGAGCAGGTGAAGAGGTTATGGATAAAATTATTGTAAAAGGTGCTAGAGAAAATAATTTGAAAAATGTGAATATTGAGATTCCAAAAAATAAATTAGTCGTCATGACAGGACTATCAGGAAGTGGAAAAAGTAGTTTGGCTTTTGATACCATTTATGCAGAAGGTCAAAGAAGATATGTAGAGAGTTTATCTAGTTATGCTAGACAATTTTTAGGTGGTAGTGAAAAACCAGATGTGGATAGTATAGAGGGTTTATCTCCAGCTATCAGTATTGATCAAAAAACAACAAGTAAAAATCCTAGGTCTACTGTTGGAACGGTAACTGAAATTTATGATTATTTGAGACTTTTATTTGCTCGTGTTGGAACGGCTTATTGTCCAAATCATAATATTCCTATTACCTCGCAAAGTGTAGAAGAAATTACAAATAAGGTCTTAGAATATCCTTTGAATACGAAACTTATTATTTATTCCCCTGTTGTTCATCATGAAAAGGGAACTCACAAAGATTTATTAGAGGATTTGAGAAAAGATGGATATATTCGAGTTAGAGTGAATCAAAAGATGTACGATTTATCCGATGACATAACGTTAGAGAAAAATAAACAGGATGATATTGATGTTGTAATTGATCGAATTGTTTTAAAAGAAGATTCTAAATCTAGATTAAGTGAGGCAATCGAACAAGCTGTAAAATTGTCTCATGGAAAAGTAGTAGTAGAAATATTAGGAGAGAATAAAAAAGAAGTGGTATTCTCTGAAAACTTTGCATGTCCTTATTGTTCTTTTTCTCTTCCAGAAATAGAGCCTAGAGTATTTAGTTTTAATGCTCCTTTTGGAGCTTGTCCTGAATGTAAGGGATTAGGTATCAAGTTGAGAATGGATGAAGATTTAGTCATACCAGATAAAAGTCTAAGTATTAATGAAGGTTGTATCAAGACGTTAAGTGATGATCAAGATGGAATTTACTATAAAAAATTAGAATGTTGTTGTAAACATTATAAAATTGATATGAATAAACCATTTAAAAAACTTTCTAGTAAAGAACAGCATATTGTTTTATATGGATCCGATGAAATGATAACATATCATTATACAACAAAAAGTGGAAATATTATGAATAACAAAGATTTCTATGAAGGTATCATTAATAATTTAGAACGACGTTATATGGAAACAAGTAGTAAATGGATTCGAGAATGGATTTCGAATTATATGATAGAGCACACTTGTGAATCTTGCCATGGGGCTAGATTAAGCGATGATATTTTACAAATTAAAATTAATAAAAAAAATATATATGAAGTAACTTGTATGAGTATTAAAGATTTATTAGTATTTTTTAATCAATTAGAGTTATCTGAAGAGAAAAAACAAATCGCAAATTTAGTAGTAAAAGAAATTATTGCTAGATTATCATTTTTGCAAAATGTAGGTTTAGGATATTTAACACTATCGAGAAGTGCTGCTACTTTGTCAGGGGGAGAAGCACAAAGAATTCGATTGGCCACTCAAATTGGATCTAAGTTAACAGGTGTTTTGTATGTTTTAGATGAACCTAGTATTGGACTTCATCAAAGAGATAATGAAATGCTAATCAAATCATTACTGGAAATGAGAGATTTAGGAAATACATTAATTGTGGTGGAACATGATACGGATACGATGTTGGCAGCAGATATGTTAGTAGATATTGGACCTGGTGCTGGAGATCAGGGTGGAGAGATTATGGCTAGTGGTACACCAAAAGAAGTAATGGAAAATGAAAATAGTATTACTGGAAAATATCTTAGTGGAAAATTAAAGATAGACATTCCAACAAAAAGAAGAAAAGGAAATAAAAAGTTTTTAACAATAGTAGGAGCCGAAGAAAATAATCTAAAAAATATTGATGTAAAAATACCTTTAGGAACCTTTACTTGTATTACAGGGGTATCTGGTAGTGGAAAATCCACTTTAATTAATGAAATCCTTTGCAAAGAAGTATCTAAAAAACTATACCAATCGAAAGTGATTTCTGGAAAACATAAAAAAATAAACGGATTAAATAACATTGATAAAATTGTAGATATTTCTCAAAGTCCTATTGGAAGAACACCACGAAGTAATCCAGCTACTTATACAGGGGTGTTTGATGATATTAGAACACTTTATACGACTACGAAAGAAGCAAAAATGTATGGTTATGAGAAAAATCGTTTTTCTTTCAATGTAAAAGGAGGAAGATGTGAAGCTTGTCGTGGAGATGGTGTAAAGAAAATTGAAATGCACTTTTTACCAGATGTTTATGTGGATTGTGAAGTTTGTCATGGAACTCGTTATAATAGCGAAACCCTTAAAGTAAAATATAAGGGTAAAAATATCGCAGAAGTTTTAGATATGAGAGTCAAAGAAGCATTAGAATTTTTTGAAAATGTCCCAAAAATAAAGAATAAGTTGAAAGTATTAGAAGAAGTTGGGCTTGGCTATATTAAATTAGGACAAAGTGCACCAACACTTTCTGGAGGAGAGGCCGAAAGAGTGAAACTTGCGAAAGAATTACAAAAGAAGGCAACAGGAAAGACATTATTTGTTTTAGATGAGCCAACTACAGGTTTACATTCAGATGATATAAAAAGACTACTTGCAATTTTAGAGAAAATAGTAGATAATGGTGATACAGTAATAGTAATAGAGCATAATTTAGATGTTATTAAAGTTGCTGACTATATTATCGATTTAGGACCAGAAGGTGGAGATAATGGTGGAAGTATTGTAGCAACAGGTACACCAGAAGAGGTAAGTAAAGTAGAAAAATCATACACTGGTTCTTTCCTTCATAAGATTCTTTAGAGGTGATAATATGCATTTAGTTAAAGATAGTAAAAATGGTTTTGTAATTAGTAAATTTTTAGATTGGGTACTTTATATATTTGGCTATACCGTAGTATTTATTATTGTAACGAATATGTTTAAGAGTGTTTATATTGATTTAGAACATTCCTATATTTATTCTGTTATCATTGTATTAATGATTTACTTTTTAAATAAAACGGTAAAACCAATTTTAGTTACACTTACGATTCCAATCACTGGTTTGACCTTAGGCCTATTTTATCCATTTATTAATTTATTTATTTTGAAATTAGTAGACTGGATTTTAGGACCTCATTTTCAATTACATGGACTGTTTATATCTTTAATTGTTGCCATATTACTTTCTATTACGAATCTTATGGTGGAAAATATAATCATTAAACCAATTATAAAGAGGGTAAATAAGAATGGATAGAGTAGCGTTAGATTTAGGTATTATACAAGTATATTGGTATTCCATCTTTATATTTTTGGGGATACTAGCAGGATGTATTACGATATATTTAGAATCAAAAAGAAGAAAGATAGATCAAGAATTTATGTTAAATTTGGCCTTTAATTCCATTATATTTGGAGTGATTGGAGCAAGGCTTTATTATGTACTTTTTAATTTAGACTATTATAAGGCAAACCCAATTGAGATATTAGAAATATGGAATGGTGGTTTGGCGATTCATGGAGGATTGATTGCTGGTTGTTTGGTTGTCCTATATCAATGTAGAAAAAATAGAATCAAACCACTAAAAATATTTGATATTATTGTTGTAGGATTGATACTTGGGCAAGCAATAGGAAGATGGGGAAACTTTTTTAATCAAGAAGCCTATGGTGCTATCACAACAGCAACGAAATTACAATCTATGGGGATACCTAAATTTGTTGTCGATGGTATGTTTATTTTAGGCGAATACAGAGAGCCCACCTTTTTCTTTGAATCTATGTGGAATCTTTTTGGATTTGTTGCATTATTAATTATTAGACGATATCCATATTTAAAAATAGGTCAATTATCAGGATTTTATCTTGTATGGTATTCTGCTGCAAGATTCATTATTGAAGGGATGCGTGTGGATAGCTTAATGATGAATAATCTTAAAGTTGCACAACTAGCATCGATTATTATGATAATATTAGGCGTATTCTTGTTTATCTATTATAAGTTTATTAAAAGAGTAGGGAACTTTTCAGAATATTTATATAATTATAATGAGCCAGAAAAGAAAGAAGAACATCCTCTATTTGTAAAAGAATCAGAAATTCAGTAGTAATTCGTTGTTTTTTTTTATATACTATCAATAGGTGATGAAGATGTATAAAAAAGTTGTAGTACTAGGTGGAGGTACTGGAATGAGTTGTTTGTTAAGAGGATTAAAGGACTTTCCTCTAGATATTACAGCCATTATCACGGTAGCAGATAATGGTAGTTCCACTGGTAAATTAAGGAAAGAATTTCATACTCCTGCAGTGGGAGATATTAGAAAGGTAATTACTAATTTATCAACAATCGATGATCCAATCAAGAAGATGATGGAATACCGATTTCGAACTTCTAGTGATTTAAATGGACATGCAGTAGGTAATTTAATATTAACTTCCATGCTAGAAATAACAGGTTCTTTAAAAGAATCTATTGCTTGTCTATCGAAACTTTTAGATGTGAGGCATACGGTACTTCCTCTTTCAGAAGAAGCAAATCTAGAACTAGTTGGAATTGATAAAAATGGTAATGAGATTGAAGGAGAAGAGCAAATTACAAAGTCGGAAGGAATTATTGAATACATTTGTTATAAAAAAGAACCTAAAGTTTTAGAAGAAGTAATAACGGGAATTGAAGAGGCAGATCTTATTATACTTAGTATGGGTAGTCTATATACAAGTATTTTACCTAATATCATATGTAGAGATGTATGCAATGCTTTTGATAGGTCAAAAGCTCCAATTATGTATTTGTGTAATGCCGTTACTCAGCCAGGAGAGACCGATTACTTTACCGTTGGAGATCATGTAGAAATGTTAAATAGATACTTAAATAAAAGGCACATTGATGTTGTAATAGCAAGTAATTCTGTTATTGCTAAGGATATAGTAAAAAAGTATGAAAAGGAAGAGGATAAAGACCCAGTAAAGATTGATTATGCGAAACTCGATCATCTTGATGTCGAATTGATAGAGGATGATTTAATCGTTGTTGACGATAACACGATTAGACATAACAGTTTAAAACTTAGTTCTTTAATTTTTTCTTATTTAATGAGGTAGAGAGTATGTCATATACAACAAAAATAAAAAATGAATTATTAAAAATGGAAATACAGAAATCAGAAACGATTGCTTTATTGTCAGGATTTATTAGAAACAGTGGTTATTTTAATAATGATGTTTTTTGTCTTTCAACAGAAAATATTTATATGAAAGAGATGTTAGAAAAATCTTTTATGAATTTATATCATGTTGAAGTTTCAATTGATATCAAACCTGGTCTTAATTTTAGCAAAAGGGATTTATATGTAATAAGAGTAGAAGAAAAATCCCAAATTATTTTAAAAGACCTAGGTTATTATGGTGAAGATTTAAAGTATTTAGAAATACCACCAGAGTATATTACAGGCTCTACCGAAGAAGAAAAAGCTTATTTAAGAGGTGTATTTTTATCACAAGGAAGTATTAATGATCCACAAACTTCACAATATCATATGGAAATAGTAATAGCAAAACCAGAGGAAGCTATTTTTGTTCAAAAAATATTAAACCAATATGAGTTAAATGCTAAAATATTAAATAGAGATAAGGGATATATGATTTATATAAAGGAAGCAGAAAAAATAAGTGATTTTTTAAAAATGATAGGTGCTATGCAAGCGACTCTCTATTTTGAAAATGTTAGAATTTATCATGATAAGAAAAATCATACGAATCGATTAAATAATTGTGAACAAGCAAATACAGATAAAATAGTAGAAGCTGCCACCATTCAATTAAAAAATATTGAAATATTAGAAGAAAATGTGGCTGTTGAATTATTAGATGACAAAACAAAAGAAGCTTTGGAATATCGAAAAAAATATCCGGAAGCTTCCTTGAAAGAATTAAGTAGTATTTTATCTATGGAGACAGGAAAATCTATTACAAAATCAGGCCTGAATCATCGTTTTCGGAAAATAGCAGAGCTAGCCTCTAAATTTAAGAGCTAGCTTTTTCTATTATTTTATCGATTAATCCATAGTCTAATGCATCTTTTGAATCCATGAAATTATCTCGTTCCGTATCCTGTTCAATTGTTTTAATATTTTGATTACAATTTTCAGAAAGAATTTTATTTAATTTGTCACGTGATTTTAAAATATGCTCCGCTGCAATTTTAATTTCCGTAGCTTGTCCTTCCGCACCACCAAGAGGTTGATGAATCATAATTTCAGAATTAGGTAAAGCATATCTTTTTCCTTTTTGCCCAGAAGATAGTAGGAAAGCTCCCATTGAAGCCGCCATTCCAATACAAATAGTAGAAACATCACTTTTGATAAAATTCATGGTATCATAAATAGCCATTCCTGCAGTAATCGATCCACCCGGTGAGTTTATATATAAGGATATATCTTTATTACCAAGGGAATCAAGATATAATAATTGAGCAACAATTACATTTGCAGTTGCATCATTTATTTCTCCAGTTAATAGTATAATTCTTTCTTTTAATAATTTTGAGAAAATATCATAACTTCTTTCTCCGTTTGCTTCTTTTTCTACAATTACTGGTACTAAACTCATTTTTTATCACCCAGTTTTATTATAGTTTTGAAAACGTAAAAATATACATATTGCAAATCGTCAAAATATGCTATAATGTTATATAAGATAGGCAAAGGGTGATTTGATGAATGATAATATTATATTAACGATAAATAATAAAACATATGAATATCCAAGAGAAATGAGTTTAGAAGAAGTATCCAAAGAGTTCATGGATTCTTATAAATATCCCATTATACTAGCACGTGTTGGGAATACATTAAAAGAGATGGGGACGACACTTTCTAAAGATGCTACTATTGAATTTCTAGATTTAACGTCAAGAGAGGGGAACCGTGTGCATATTTCTGGTTTGACTTATTTAATTATATATGCAGTTAAGAGTTTATTTGGACCAAATGCCAATATTTATGTTCAACACTCTCTTGATAAAGGGCTTTATATTGAAACAAACTTTGATTTAAATGAACAGATACTTGAACAAATAAAATCAGAGATGCAAAAATTAGTGACAAATGATTTAGAGATTGCTAGATTGACAATTGACAGAATAGAAGCAATTAAATATTTTGAAAGTGTAAAGGATTATGCCAAAGCGGGTATATTAAAATATAATACCAATACTTATATAACTCTATATCGAATGGGAAATCTCTATAATTATTTTTATACAATGATGCCAACTTCTACTGGCAAACTAAAAGCATTTGATCTTACCTATATTGGTGATAATGGGTTTATATTGCAATTTCCAACCACATATATTCCCGATAAAATTAAAAAGTACGAACATCATCCCCATATGTTTTCGGTATTCCATGAATATAGAGAATGGGCAAAGATTATGAAAATAGAAAATGCAGTGGATTTGAATAAAGTAGTATCCAGTGGTAAAATAGCAGATTTGATAAGAATAGATGAGGTGTTACAAAGTAATCGACTTCTTTCTGTTGCCAAAGAGATTAGTAAGAACAGGGATAAAATTAAAATTATCTTAATCGCAGGGCCATCCTCTAGTGGAAAAACAACTTCTTCCAGAAAATTATCGATGTATTTAAGAAGTTTTGGTATGAAAATTCGACCAATCTCGATGGATGATTATTTTGTAGAAAAAGAAGAAACACCACTAGATAAAGATGGAAAACCAGATTTCGAATGTTTAGAAGCCGTTGATTTAAAATTATTTGATGACCAGATTGAAAAGTTATTAAATCATGAAGAAGTAACGATACCAACCTATAGTTTTATTTTAGGAAAAAAAGAATATAAAGAAAAGGTAAAGCTAGAAGAAAATGAACTATTAGTTATAGAAGGAATTCATGCACTTGATACGAATGTACTTACCAATATTAAAAGAGAGTGCAAATATAAGATATACTTATCTGCCTTGACAGAATTAAATATTGATAATCATAATCGAATTTCTACTAGTGATAATCGTCTATTAAGAAGAATGATTAGAGATAATAGAACTAGAGGCTATGATGTTACTAGAACTCTTTCTTCTTGGAAAGATGTAAGAAGAGGGGAGGAAAAATACATATTTCCATATCAAGATGATGCTGATTTTACCTTCAACACAGGTTTGATATATGAAATAGGAGTATTAAAGACTTATGTTGAGCCACTTTTATATATGGTAGATGAGGATGATGAATATTATGAAGAAGCAAAACGACTAATTGATTTCTTAAGATTATTCTTACCGATTCCTTCAGACGCAATACCAGATGATTCTATTATCAGAGAGTTTATTGGTAATAGTTGTTTCCATGCAGACTAAAAAGTATTCCAAGATAATACTTTCTCTATCCACAAAAGCTGTGGATATTTTTTTATCCTACTTTTTCTATTTTTTGATAAAAACTTTTCTTTTATTCATCTCTTTTAATGTTCTTTCTACTGCTTTCTCTGCTAAATCAGGATAACCTAGTTTTATTAAATCATCATCAATAAAAAGGATGCTATTTAGATTTTCTATTTCCATATGTTTTCCTAATCTTTCTGGTAGATTTTCGTCAATATTAAAGCTTTTAATCTCTTCTATTCTTTTGTTAAAATTTTTTACAAAGGGATTTTGGATTGGTAATCTAATATTTTTTATTGTGATTTTTTCTTCAAAATTGATTATCTTTCTAAGATGATAACTAATCGTATCTTGTAAGTAAGAAAGTAGAAAATCTCTAATGGTCAGTCCTAAAGCAAAGTTTTCATAGAATTTCATCTCTTGTTGATAAAATAAGTCTTCCATTTCATGCAATTTTCTTTTTACAACCGTTACTGGATTTATCAAATCAATTTGTAGATTGCATAAACAAGAATTAATAGTAGCTTCTGCTTTATTAAGTGTTTCTATATGACGGTTTCTTTCTTGTAATTCTTTTCCTATCATTTTCATATGTTTATATCTCCATCTTTTCTATTCGCTTTCTAATGAGCCAATATCTGTTTTGTTCTTTCCTTTCTATAGTAATCTTTACAGATTAATTTGTCAATAAAAGTGAAATATATTGAAATAAAATGGTTAAAACTATATAATGAAAAGAGAAAGGATGGATAGAAAATGGTAAGAGTAGCAATCAATGGTTTTGGAAGAATTGGAAGACTTGCTTTTCGTTTGATGGAAGAGGATAGTGATTATGAAATTGTCGCTATTAATGATTTAACAGATGCAGAGCAGCTTGCTTATCTATTAAAATATGATACGAATCATAGGAATTATAGAGTAGAGGATATTTCATATGAAAATCATGATATTGTGATTGGAAATAGAAAGGTACATGTTTATAGTGAAACAGATCCCAAAGATCTTCCTTGGAAAGAGTTAGATATTGATGTAGTATTAGAGTGTACAGGGCTATTTACCGAGAAAGAAAAGGCTAATGCACATATTGAAGCAGGTGCTAAAAAAGTAATCATATCTGCTCCTGCAAAAGGTGACTTGAAAACGATTGTTTATAATGTAAATCATGATATTTTAACAGGAGAGGAGACGATTATATCAGCTGCTAGTTGTACTACTAACTGTTTAGCACCAGTTGTTGATGTTTTAGATCGTGAATTTGGAATTGAGAGAGGTTATATGACGACAGTACATGCTTATACTAATGATCAAGCGACCTTAGATATTGCTCATAAAAAAGGAATCAAAGCGAGAAGAGGACGTGCGGCAGCGGCAAATATTATTCCTGCCTCTACAGGAGCAGCCTCTGCCATTGGTAAAGTATGTCCAAACTTGGATGGGAAATTAGCAGGTGTTGCTATGAGAGTACCAGTTTCCACTGGATCGGTAATCGATTTAGTTTTAGAACTTCGTAAAAATACAACGGTAGAAGAAATAAACAATGTTTTAAAATCTAACCAAAATGAGACATTACAATATACGGACGACCCAATTGTTTCAAGTGATGTAATTGATAGAAGATGTGGATCTTTAGTGGATGGGTTATCTACTGATATTTTAGAAACGGATGGAAAACAACTTGTCAAAGTGGTTGCTTGGTATGATAATGAGATGAGTTATACTGCTCAAATGGTAAGAACCATTAAATACTTGATGGAAAAATAAATACAGAATAAAGGCTTTATAATCTAAAAACTAGGGCTCTTTTTTTATTATAATTATTTGTGTATCATTATGTAAATTCTTATTCTTTAGTAAAATTTTATACTTATTTAATTGATTCTTATGCTATACTATTTAAAAATAGAAAGGGTTATTTTTATGGAACAAGAAAAAAGAAAGGTAATATCGTAGTCATTATTATTTTAGCAGTTGCCTTGTGTGCTTCTTTAGGATTTATTGTATATGATTATGTATTAAGAGGCGATGTTTCTACTAGTGATACTTCTAAGAGCAATTTAAATGATAAAAATAAAGTAGATAAGAGAAATGATTCTAGACCAAAAGAAATAGATGTGAATGGTAGACTAGTAAAATATTTATATAATAAAGTAGTAGATTCCAAAACGATAGAAAATCCATATTGGATGTATGAAGGAAATGATAATTTTAGTGTAAGTACTGCTACGGAAGAACAGAAAATGAGATTGGTATCCATTAATTTAAATAAATCTAAGGAACAATGGACAAATTGTGAAGGAGCACCACAACAATATGGAGACTATGTAACTTCTTGTAGTTTACTAAATTCAGGAACTGCTTATTCAAAAGAATATATAGAATATGTTTACAAAGATTTATTTGGTCAAGATGCTATTTTGAATACGAATAGTAATATGGTGTCAAATGTACGTAGTACTACACTATACAAATATATTCAAAATTCTGATTCTTATATTGAATATACAGTAGAAGCGGGAGGTACCTCTTCTATGACTTATAAATCAACGATTACGAAGGCTTCCAAAAGTAACATTGAGGTTAAATTATATGAGCATACAGAGTTAATAGATCAAACAAATCCAAGCAATAATAAAACAGCGGATTATATTTATACTTTCTCAATAGATGAGGATGATATGTATTCTTTTGTAAGTAGAATAAAAGAATAAAAGATTTCTAATTTATTAATGGAGTGATATTTCATTATGATAAGTGAGAAAAAATAAAAAACCATTTATAATGAAAAACTCACTTTTTTTTATTTATTCTCAATTATTTGTATTCGTGTATTTTCCAATGTCAAAATAATTTCTTGGAATAATTTCGTTTTTATGATATTATTATACTAGAATAATAGGGAAGGTGTTGGCTATGTACTCACTTGGCAGTCAATTTAACATTGATTATACTGATACAAGGGCAGAAGAAAAAGCAATCTTTAAGGGTCCTAATTATAGAATTAGTATCATTACCGAACGTGTTGTACGTCTAGAATATAGTCCTTTAGGACAATTTGTAGATGAGCCAACACAATTAATACGAAAGAGAGATTTTGGATTTCCAGAATTTAGGGTTAACCAGGATCAAAACTTTATTGAAATTACTACTCGATATTTTGTTTTGACTTATTTAAAAAGACAACCATTTACTGGTACGAAAGCAGATCCCATGAAAAATCTAAAAATCACCTTAAATTCTAGAGAAAATGACCGAAAAAGAGATTGGTATTATAATCATCCAGAAGCTAGAAATATGAATGGTAATATGGTTTCTCTTGATGTTCCTTGTGCAAATTCCTTAAAAAGAGGGTTATATTCCTTAGAAGGATTTGCTAGTATTGATGATACACCAAATAAAATATTAAATCAGGATGGTACTTTTAAAGACAGAAGCCAGAATTCGATTGATATTTATGTCTTTATGTATGATAAAGACTTTAAACAAGCGTTACTGGATTATTACAAAATGACTGGCTTCCCAGAATTAATTCCTAGATATGCTTTAGGTAATTGGTGGTGTAGAAATACTACTTATGATGATTTTAAACTAGATGAATTAATACGTCATTTTGAGAAGAAATTAATTCCTCTTTCGATATTGCTTTTGGATAATGATTGGCACTATCGAGATGTTGGACAAAACAAAGCACTAAAAACAGGTTTTACTTTTAATAAAGCTTTATTTCCAAATCCGGTAAATACCATTAAAAAATTGCATGATAAGGGAATTCGAGTAGGAGTGGTTTTAAATCCAGAACAAGGTATCTATCCACATGAAGCAAATTATCAACAGGCAGTTCAATATCTTGGTGTTCAAGCAGGAAGAATTATTAATTTTGATCCCTTAAATCCCAAATTAATGGATGTTTATTTTAAAGTATTTCTTCATCCGCTAGAAGAAATGGGAGTAGATTTCTTTTGGAGTGATTACAAAGGAAATCTTAATTTAACAAATCTATGGGCATATAATCATTATATGTATTTAGATTCGGCACGTACTGCCGGAAAAAGAGGAATGTATCTCGCAAGAAGTGGTATTTATGCTCCTCATAAGTATCCAATTTGTTATGCTGGTGGAACCGAAATTAGTTGGGATACCTTAAGACAAGCACCACTTAATTATTTAAATGCGGCGAATATGGGAGTTTCTTTTTGGTCTCAAGATGTCGGTGGAAATCATGGTGGTGTGGAGGATAAGGAACTTTATATTCGATTTTTAGAGCTAAGTGTTTTTTCACCTATTTTAAGGTTTCATGGTGCTAGGGGAATGTATTATAAAAAAGAACCATGGGTATGGGATTTTGAAACGCAAAACATTGCTGCGGACTATTTAAGACTCCGTCATCGTTTAATCCCTTATTTGTATACTGAATCTTATAATTATACAAAGTCCGGTACTCCTTTAATTCAACCATTTTACTATAATTATATGTGGACTTATGATGATGCTTTATACAAGAATCAATATTATTTTGGATCTCAACTTCTAGTATGTCCAATCTTAACTAAGATGGACCCTGTTATGAATCGTACCATTCATCGGTTCTTTATTCCAGAAGGCGTTTGGTATGATTTCATCTCAGGAAAGAAATTTCCAGGAAATAAAAAGTATGTATCTTTTTATAAAGAAGAAGACTATCCTGTATTTGCCCATGCTGGTTCGATTGTTCCTCTTTCTAATCGAAGCGATTATAATAATACTGGTGTTCCTACCGATTTAGAGATACAAATATTTCCGGGAGTATCCAATACCTATACATTATATGATGATGATGGGATTACTTCTCTTTATAAGGAAGGATACTTCTTAAAAACTTCGATTGATTATAACTATATGAAAAATAATTATACTGTTATTATTCGGTCCATTGAAGGAAAAAGTGGAATTGTACCAGATACTCGTAATTATAAGTTGGTGTTTAGAAATACCAAGGAAGCAGATAATGTTACTGTTTTCTATAACAATGCACCTTTACCATTTAGTGCTACTATCGATGGGAATGATTTTATTGTGGAAATAGGTAAAGTACCAACCATTGGACAACTTACAGTTAATTGTCGTGGAAATGATATTGAAATTGATGCTGTAAGAGTGATTAATGATGATGTAAAAAGTATCTTAATGGATTTGCAAATTAATACGTATTTAAAAGAAGAAATCAATGGTATTATGTTAAGTAGTAAAAGTGTAAGCCAAAAACGTATTGCAATTAGAAAGCTTAGAAAGAAAGGTTTATCAAGAGTCTATATGAGTTTATTTTTAAAACTGCTAGAATATATTAGTGAGTTTTAACTTTGAATATTTTTCTTGCTTAATGGGAATCGTTTTGTTATAGTATTACTGGAGGGAAAAAATGAGTAGAGTGTTTCAAATGAGGTGTGCTCCTGTTAAAAAAGATAGGAAAACAAATAATAAGTCAAACAGTGAACTAATTCATGAGCTAGAAGAAAAGAAGGCGGAGTTGCTAGAAAAAACGAAGTAGCTTACCCCTCTGACTTAGCAAAAGAATCTGAAAATGAAAATATGTGTTTTGCATATGGAAAGTCAAGTAATCAAATGGTTAAAGAGTTAAGAGAAGCGAAATTGTCTGATGAGAAAAAAACAGGATATGCAATGACAAAGCGTGAGATTGGAAAAAGATTTTAGTGTTATTTTTACCAAAAATATCTTGAAAAAGTAGGAGAACTTTTATATACTAAAACTATATTTTAAATATTGGTAGTAGCAGTAGTGATTCTTTTTCCTTTAGAGAGTCTATGATTGGTGGAAATAGATGGAAGAGAATGATGAACTTGACTATCCTAATAATATTAAGGGTAAGACCTTTATCTCTATTAAGCTGCATATTTGATATGAAGTAAGGTGGTACCACGGAAAAAATTCGTCCTTATATGATAGGGACTTTTTTTATTTAAGGAGGCATTCTATGAAGCAATTTGTTCTTTTTGTTTTAATATTTCTGTTTATTCTTCTAATTTATCAAATGTTTATCCTGAAAAGGTATAAAAAGGGGAAAACAAAAAAACAATTATCAGAAGTAAATTATTTAATTTATCGGTATCATATTGATATGAAAAAGGTTAATTATCAGAGATTATTAAATGTAGTATCCATTGTTAGTTCCTTAGATATAACGGTATTAGTTGCCATTACATTCTTGTTTGATAGTACATTTATTCAGCTTTTGGTAGCACTCCTCTTAACGGTTCCTATTGTAATGGTAAGCTATGGATTTATTGGTAGATATTATAAAAAGAAAGGATTGGTTAAACATGTATAATTTTAAAGAAATAGAAAAAAAATGGAGAAAATATTGGAAGGACCATAAGACGTTTAAAACGGATATTTGGGATTTTAGTAAACCAAAGTTTTATTGTTTGGATATGTTTCCTTATCCATCAGGAGCAGGACTTCATGCTGGACATCCAGAAGGGTATACTGCAACGGATATCATTTCTAGAATGAAGAGAATGCAAGGATATAATGTACTTCATCCAATGGGATATGATTCTTTTGGACTTCCTGCTGAACAGTATGCAGTAACAACAGGAAATCATCCGAACGGGTTTACGGAAAAGAATATTGAGACCTTTACGAAACAATTAGAGTCTTTAAGCTTTGATTATGATTGGAGTAGACTTGTGAAAACAAGTGATCCAAAGTTTTATAAATGGACACAGTGGATTTTTAAACAACTATATTTAGATGGTTATGCCAAATATATTGATATGCCAGTTAACTGGTGTGAAGAGTTAGGTACAGTTTTATCAAATGATGAAGTAATTGATGGAAAAAGTGAGAGAGGTGGATTTCCTGTTATTCGTAAAAATATGAAGCAATGGGTTATTGATCAAGCTGCTTTTGCTGAAAAATTATTAGAAGGTTTAGAAGAAGTTGATTGGCCAGAATCGACAAAAGAAATGCAAAGAAACTGGATTGGAAAATCAATCGGTGCTCAAGTAACCTTCCAAGTGAAAGATACAGATAAAGAATTTAAGGTGTTTACGACTAGATGCGATACCTTATTTGGTGCTACTTATTGTGTACTTTCCCCAGAACATAAACTTGTTGATATCATAACAACCGAAGATAAGAAGGAAGAAGTAAGAAAGTACAAGGAAGAGTGTGCCAAAAAAAGCGAATTAGAAAGAACGGAACTTAATCATGATAAAACAGGAGTGTTTATTGGTGCTTATGCGATTAATCCTGTCAATAAAAAAGAAATACCTATTTATATTTCGGATTATGTTTTAGCAAGCTATGGAACGGGAGCTATTATGGCTGTTCCTGCTCACGATGAGAGAGATTATGAATTCGCTAAAAAGTTTGATATTCCTATAGTTCAAGTACTAGCTAAGTCATTTGTAGGTACAGGAGAATCTACTATTAGAGAAGATAAGAAAATGACCGAGAGAAATGTTGTTAATGTTGTGATAAAACATCCAACGGAAAATAAATACTTATGTGTTCATAATAAAGAGTTTAATTGGATTAACTTTGTAATGGGTGGTATTGAAGATGATGAAACACCAATGGAAGCTGGTATTAGAGAAGTAGTTGAAGAAACAGGATATACGGATATAACAATAGATAAAGAATTAGAGTTTATTTATTTTGATAATTTCTATGCTGCTCATAAAGATGTGAATCGTCATATTACATGTCATACTATTGTTGGTAAATTAAATAGCTTAGAAAAGCAAGATAGAGCAAAAGAGGAATCTAATTTAGCAGATGTTTTATGGATAGAGGAAGAAAAATTAATCGATTCCTTAACTACGGAAGCACATAAGTATGATGCTAGTCGTGTAATAAATGGTGAAGGTGCGATGACAGAAGATGGAATCCATATCAATTCTTGTCCACCATTAGATATTACTGGAAATCCTCACGAAAATGAAAAACATAAGAATTCTATTGTTGCTATTGTTTATGATGAAAAGAATGATAAATATTTAACTATTAATTGGGGGAATAATGGTGGTCGTTTATTTATAGGAGGTTCCATTAATGAGGGAGAGACTCCATATGAATGTGCTTTAAGAGAAGTAAAGGAGGAAACTGGTTACCAAAATATCGAATTGGTGGCTGTTCTACCAAAGATTAATCATCATTATTATGCTTATAATAAAGATATCTATTTTAATATTATTTCAACAGGATTTTTATTTAAGTTAATAAATGACAAAAAAGACAGTCAAAACTTAGACGATGATGAAGACTTTTTAGTGGAATGGGTATCGAAGGATATGGTGGATGCAGAAATCAAAGATGAGCTACATGCGAGAACCTATGAATATTCTAAAAATGTAGAGAATCATCACTTCTTAGATTTAAATGGAATGAATAAAAAAGAAGCAATTGATACCATGATTCATTGGTTGGAAACAAATAATTGTGGAAAAGAGCAAGTAAATTATCGTATGAGAGAATGGATTTTTGCTCGTCAACGATATTGGGGAGAACCAATGCCAGTTGTTTATTTAGAAGATGGTAGTATTCATGTTTTAGATGATGAGGAACTTCCGCTTGTTTTACCAGAACTTGAAGATTATAAAGGTCATAATGGTAAGGCTCCACTTGAAAATGCAACGGATTGGAAAGTGTATGAAAAGAATGGATTAAAAGGTGTTAGAGAAACTTCTACGATGCCAGGTACAGCTGGATCTTCTTGGTATTTCTTAAGATATATTGATCCTGATAATGATGATTGTTTTGCAAACTCTGAACTATTAAAACATTGGATGCCAGTCGATTTATATATTGGCGGTCCTGAACATGCTGTTGGTCATTTGATGTATGCAAGAATTTGGAATCGTTATTTATATGACAAAGGATTATCTCCTGTTGCAGAACCATTTAAAAAATTAGTTCACCAAGGAATGATTTTGGGTTCGAATGGAATTAAAATGGGAAAAAGATATCCTAAATATGTAGTAAATCCCCTAGATATTGTGAATGATTATGGAGCAGATACTCTAAGACTTTATGAAATGTTTATGGGACCATTAGAAGCTTCTAAACCATGGAGCCAACAAGGCGTAGAAGGAGCTCAAAAATTCTTAGATCGAATCTACCGACTTTATGAATCTGGAAAGATAAAAGAAGAAGAAAATCAAAATCTAGAAAAAATATATCATCAAACAGTAAAAAAGGTTACAAATGATTTTGAAACACTTAATTTTAATACGGCTATTAGTCAAATGATGATTTTTATTAATGCCGTCTATAAAGAAGATGTTTTTCCAAAAGAGTATGCTTTAGGCTTTGTAAAACTTTTAAATCCAGTAGCACCTCATATTGCGGAAGAATTGTGGGAGATGTTAGGGCATAAAGATACAATTGCTTTTGAATCTTGGCCAACTTATGAGGAAGAAAAAACAAAAGAAGACGAGAAAGAAATAGCCGTTCAAGTCAATGGAAAAGTTCGTGCAACGATTAAAATAACGGAGAATGATTCCGAAGAAGAAATAAAAGAGAAAGCCTTACATGCTGAAAATGTAGTTAATCATACAAAAAACGGAACCATAGTAAAAATAATTGTAATTAAAGACAAAATAGTAAATATTGTAGTAAAATAGACTTATTTATTGTAAATAATCATTATCCACAAACTTTTTGGATAAAATAATAGAGAGAGGATGCGATATCATATGCTTGGAATAGAATGGGAGAATTTTGAAAAACTAGATAATAAGGAGTATATTGTTAAAAGAAATCCTAAATTTTTATCTCACTTTAATAGAATGCGAAAAAAGAACTTTTCTACGATATTGAGTTTAAATGAAATTCAAGATTTAATTAATCAGATTACTCGTTTTTATGAATTTAAATATCCATCAAAAATGTTGGATAGTGTGGGATGGGTATCTAGAGAAGAAGATGCAGAACTTGATAGGTGTATTCAATTATCAAAATTATTGGATATGAAACAACTTCAGTATCAATTACGCCATGATCAATTAAGCTTTTTAAAATGTAGTTATGGTGGAATGATTACTTTAACAAAGAATGATTCCTATGATTTTCCCCATCGGAAGCTCATTTCTGTTGATTCCGAAGGAGTCATCGATGACCTTGATATATGGGAATTAAAAAAAGACGAATTTTTAGAAGATACTGAACAAATTGAAAGTGTAGAAGATTTATATAGTATATTACAAAGAAATCCGCAGAAAATAGATTATCAAGAATTAGAGAAACGTGTTTTAAATCATAAGGATAGTATTGTATTAAGAGATGAAACTTTAAAGTTAGTAATGCTTAGTTTGTTGTATGCCAATGGAGACCTTCCATCCAAGGGTTATGCACGAGCAAAAAGCTTCATGAGATCCTTTAATAGAGAATATGACGCCAATCTAAATATGAAGCGATTAGATGAGATTATGAGCATTGATTATAAAAATACAAAAGAAGTGAAAAGATATTTAAAGTCTAGAAGGTAATTTTCTCTTTTTTCAACAATTTTTGTGGAAAAAATTATTTATACTTTCCTTGGTGATTAAATGAAGGTAAAAATATTCGATGAAGAGAATGAAAAAGATTTAGAAGAATCTGTCAATAACTTCTTAGATGGATTAGAAAAGGAAGTAGTAGATATTAAATATCAAGTGAGTTGTGCGATGCTTGGAGAAGAGCAAATTTATTGTTTTTCTGCTATGATTGTGTATTATTAAAATAACTGATTCTTAGAAAATGAATTCTAAAATCAGTTTTTTAATTATTGTGGTATCATAGCTCCCAAATCATAGAAACTACTATATTTATGTTGCTCCTTTAGTAGTACGCCAACTAATTCTATTAGAAGTATCTGCTGAATACAATTTCACAACACTTTTTACATCAACTAAAGTACCATTAGTAGCGAAATGAGTCCCCGTTATTTTTCCATCTGTTCCTTTTTGAAAACGATAGTTTATTTCATAGTAGGTATCATTCTGACTATCTGTTTTTCTTACAAACATTGGTGTATATTTAACTGTTTGATTATTCATTATGTAAAATTCAGTGTAATTACTATATATATTTGTTGTATTGTTTAAACATTTTGAAATGTCTAATGATTTTATTTCTAGTAATTCATTTTCTTTGTTATCCTGCTTATTCTTTTCTTCAATGTTTTTTTATTTTCTTTTTTATCTTGTACTTTGATATTAGAAAAGATAATTTCTTTTTCATACATGATATAAAAGCTCATTCCTAATATGGTTATTACTAGTAAGATGGTTGTTATTGGTATATTTTTCTTTTTCTTGATTGATTCAATAGATTGATTTGAACTTTTTTGATTATCCATTATTCTTCTCTTTCTTTTCTATTTTTAATTATGACAATGAAAGTTGAAAAAACAATAATTTTAAAAAAGAAAATCAATTATTTACCGTAACGTAACCTTTTCTTTTCTATTAAAATTAGGATATAAAAAAATTATTTTACAAAATTATGATATAATAAATAATAGGTGTTACCTATTACTTAAAAAAGGAGTAGTTGAAATGAGAAAAAAAAGAGAAAAAATAAATAGAAATAAGGATGTCATGAAAAAAAATAATTTTATGCAAGGTGCCTTTATTGCAACTCTTGGAATTGTCATTACTAAAATATTAGGTATTCTATATGTGATTCCATTTTATTCAATTATTGGAGAAAAAGGTGGTGCATTATATGGATATGCTTACTCAATTTATCTAGTTTTTATGGCAATTTCTTCCGCAGGTATTCCTCTCGCTATTAGTAAAATTATTAGTGAATATCAAACTTTAGGGTATTATGATGCCAAGCAAAGAGCTTTTAAAATAGGAAAGCAAATTGCTATTACTTTGGGTATTTTATGCTTTATTATATTATTTATTTTTGCTCCACAACTTGCTAATGCCATACTTGGAGATTTAAAAGGTGGAAACACGATTCAAGATGTTACTTATGTCATTCGAATTATATCAACTGCTATCATTGTCGTTCCAGTTCTTAGTATTTATCGAGGCTATTTCGAAGGTCATAAATTTATTACACCAACTGCTATTTCTCAGGTTTTTGAGCAAATTGTAAGAGTTGCTGTTATTGTAATAGGTAGCTTTATGGCATTAAAAGTATTTCATCTTTCTTTAACCACTGCCGTTGGAGTAGCCGTTTTTGGTGCAACTTTAGGATCTTTTGCTTCTTATTTTTATTTAATTGAAAAAAGATGGAAAAATAAAAGTAAATTTACAGAAAGGGAAATAAAAGTAGAGGAGCCAAAAATTAGCAATAAGACCATTTTCAGAAAGATAATGATTTATGCTTTTCCACTTATTATGATTGATATTTTTAAATCTCTTTATAGTATGGTGGATACTGTAACCGTTGTAAAAACATTGGGTCCTATTTATGGAACGGAAACAGCAGAAAGTATTATGAGTATTTTATCTACTTGGGGAGCTAAGTTTAATATGATTATTATTTCGATATCAACAGGTATGATTGTTTCTCTAACTCCAAACTTAACATCCTCTTTAGTAGTAGGAAATATGAAAGATGTTCATAAAAAGATTAATCAAAGCTTTCAAATGTTATTTTTTCTTATTCTTCCTATGACAGTGGGTTTAAGTTTTTTAGCGGAACCAGCTTATATGATTTTTTATGGTCCAAGTAAATATGGTTCTTCTGTTTTAACGTTTTATGTATTTGTTGCTTTAATTACGGCCTTATTTACAACAGCGATTACGATTACACAAGTATTAAAATATTACAAGGTTGTATTTATCAGTCTATTATCTGGTCTTTTACTAAAATCATTAATTAATGTTGGATTAATCCATCAATTCTATGATTTAGGCTTACCTGCATACTATGGCTCAATTTTTGCTTCTATTATAGGTTATGTTTTATCCTTTGTGATTTGTCTAGTAGCACTTAACAGAAAATGTGGTGTTAACTATGAAATGACAATAAAGCAAATGTTAAATTCTCTATTAGGAACTTCTATTATGGTGATTAGTTTATTTCTACTTAAATTTATAATACCAATCTCTTCTCCTACTAGATTTTTAAATATTATCATCATTTTAGTGTATGCTGTAGTTGGAATTCTAGTCTATTTCTTCTATATGTATAAAACAAACTCGATTGAAGCAATTTTTGGTAAAAAAATGATGGATAAATTTACTAAGAGAAGAAAATAAATAACAAAAAATAAGTATAGTAAGTATACCTATTTTTTATTTTTTTCTGTTTTTGGGTTATTATCTTTTTTTTGGTTAGCTGTCATTTTATGGACTTCATAGGAACTAAATAATGGATGGAAGTTGTATTCCCTTTCTAGTGAAGTTTTCCTTTGTTTTGTTTCTTCTATTTTTCTAAATATCTCTGTCTCATTTTGTTTTAACTCCTTTCTCTTTTCCTCTCTTTTTTCATCTAATCTTATTTTTTCCTCTTTAACTTTATTATTTACTTCTTCTATATATTTTTTATTTTCTTCATAGCGTACTCTATTCTTACTAGTAATAAATAGTTTGGTTAAATTATTCTTAGTACTTATTTTTTGAATAAAATTTACTGCTTCTTGATATTCTTCCGTTGATTTTAATTTGGACTCAAATAGGCGAAGTTGCTTTTCATAATCAGTATCATCTCTTTGTTTTCGTAATTCGCGGTATAAGGCGTCTAACTTCTCCTGTGCCTCATTCATTGCCTTTTCAATTGCTATAATTTCATCAAAATTATTGTTTTTATTTGAAGAATTACCAAAAGAGTTCTTTTTATAGGATTTGGAATTCACATTGCCAAAAGGATTAAAAATGTGATCCATTTCGCTTTTCACCGTTCCATAACCTTTTTGATTTGAACCATTGTTATAAGCCTGATTTCTTCTTTCACTCGATGTATTAAGAGTTTCTAAGTCATATTTCTTTCTTTTCTTATCATCTGATAGTACACTGTATGCTTCCGTTATATCTTTAAATATTTTTTCTGCATTTGGATCTTGAGGATTGTTATCGGGATGGTATTTTCTAGATTTTTCTCTATAGGCTTTTTTTATTTCCTCTTCAGTTGCATTTCTGGAAATTCCTAATGTTTTATAATAGTCATTATTTTTACTCATTATTTCACCTCTATCTTCATTATGGCACATATTGTTTTTATCTACAATAAATTATAAAAAGATGACAGATACTTTACATTCTTATAATAAAAAAGAATAATTTATTTCTTATTCTTTATTTTTTCTTGTTTTTTCAAATATTTTTGATAATATCTTTGGTCAATTACGAAATCATATTCTCCAATTAATTCTACAGCCTTTCCATTAAATTTTTGATAATAATGTATCAAGTTATTTTCCTTTTCAAGATTAATATCCATTCCATAAAAGATATATTTTGTAGCACTTAGTTTTTTTGCTCTTTTTATACTCTCCCATATTAAAGTAGAGATTGGATCAAAATTTTTAAATTTATCCATGCCTGCGATACATAAGGTTAAATATTGATTGTTATAAGAAACAGCAAGAAGGGTACCTAAAGATACTTTATGACCATACTTATATTGGAGGCTATTGATAATTTCCAATTGTTTTTGTACTTGAGCAGATAGGTCATTATCATTTAATACATTTTCTAAGCTTCTTCTAGTAACTTCGAGGTACTTGTCAATATCTAGTTCGGCTGTTATCACATCAATCATATTATAATTCGATAATATAGAGATTACATTTTTATAACTCTTATCATTTTTTTTAAAATAGTCGATACGATTAGAACAATTTCTTAAGATACTTAAAAATTTATCAGAATCTTCTTTCTCTATTTTTGAGATTGTAATTCCTATTTTTTCATTTCTTTCAATAATACTTTTCACATCTGAAGAGATATTTTCATATATCTCTTCATTATTTTTTCCTTTTAAATCTAAAGTATATAAAAAATTAGGATTAACAAGATAATAGGAGCTAATTCTCTTATAACCAATATCTAGTAAATTTTCAACACACTTACTATTGTTCATTCCTCCAGAGACAAGTTCTCCATTTTTATCTCTCTCCTTTAACATTAAGTTAGGAGTTATCTTTATTAAGATTCCTTTTTTTTCTTTCACATAAGCAACTAACTCTTTGGTAAATGTATTTAGTAGTTCTTGATTTCTATAGTCTATAATATATCCTCTTGGACAGAAGAATACCCTTTTTTTTGTTATAGTAAATTCACTCGATATTAGTAATGTTGCTGCTAAAAGTCTACCACTATCATCTAGACCTACAAAGTAAGTATGGTAGCCTTCTTTTCTTTTTAGTTCTGCATATTCTTTTGTTTGAAAAAAGTTACTAAGTGGAGATGCTTTACAAAACGTTTCAAATTCTTTCTTATTTATTTGCCTTAGCCTCATAATTTACCTCCTTTTTACTTTTAAATCGAATTATCTTTCTATATAATGGTACTAACTTTGTGAAAATAAAGTACATAAAGTGATTGGTAATATAGTCAAATTCGCCAATAAACTCGATATAATCTCCACCAAATTTTTTCTTAAATTCATGTAACCCCATTCTTTTATTATTTTTATCTAAATCTCCAATCGTTCCAAATTGATCATAAATTTTTATGTTGTGATTTTTACAATATTTAATATGTTCATAGTAAGTATGATAGTTGGCATAACTTTCGGTTAATACATTATGATTTCCTGCATATAGTACCCATGCTTTCTCCTGATAAAGAATAATCATATGAGCATTTAACGCAATTGTCTTTCCATATTTTTCTTTTGCTTGTTGGTATTTTTCTATTTCTTTTTTTAAATTTTCCAAAGATGTTTTATAATCTTTTAATTTTCTTTTTCCATTTTTACTAGAAGTATTAGGGTCTATTTCCTCTATTTTTTTGTTTAGCTCTTTTTCTTCTTCTTTTAAATGACTTAATACTTCATCGAAATCGAGATATCCAATAAATAATTTTACATTATTTTTTTTATTAAAAATAGAAAATAATTCTTCATAGTAGTCTTTTGAATAAGATACAAAATCTTTTCTATCCTCTGTTAGAAGCATTAAATTATAAAAAGTATCGATATCTTCTTCTGTACCAATTCTTACCTTCGTACCTAAGCGAATTGCTTTTTGAATTCTTTGTTTGGTAGTTTTTGAAAAATGACTGTCTATTTCTTCTTGTGTTTTTTCTAAGTCAATTCGAAAAGTATATCTTGGTTGCATCGTTTCAAAGTTTTTAGTAAATCCTTGATGTTTAAATCCAACTTGAGATAAATTATGAAAGATAGTATCCACATTATATTCTAATTTCTTTTCTTCTCCTAAATAATTCTCTTTTCGAATGATAATAGGTGGATCTATTTTTAAGAAGATTGCTTTTTTCGGTTTTATATAATCTTTTATTTTATGAGTCAATTCAGATAATAAATCTTTATCTAAATAATCAATCATAAATCCACGAGGAGAGTAGAAATAGGAATATCCTAATGGTAATTTTTTTTGTAATAACAATGCAGTAGCAACTATTTGCTGATTCTTATTTTCTAGTCCTAAATAATAGGGAGTTAATTTTTTTTTCTTTTTTGAAAACTCCCCCCATATATAAGATTGAAGAAAATGTGATTTTTCTTTGTGTTCTGTTATAAATTTTTCATAATCTGTTTCTTTTAGTTCTACTAATTTCAAAGATATCACCTCATCTACTATATATATTTATTATACCACAAAGGACGAAGTTATCCATAAAAAAATAAATAAGAAGAAAAATTTTTCAAAAACCTCTTATTCATAAATTATTTTCTTTTTTGAAATGGTAGTTCTAATTCTATTGGTTCATATTGGATAGACTCAAAATATTGATAAACTTCTTGTTGGAATCCTTCTACCTTAGATACATTAGCCAAAGCTTGTAATATTGGTGCTATCAAAAATAACTGTCCTCTTCTTTTACCATTTGGTTGAAGATCTTCTAATGTTGTATTTTGTACCTCTTCTAAAAGTTCTTTGTTTTCTTTGCTAATCTTTTTATATTGTTCTACATTACAGCTTATAATTTTAGTTGGTTTATATAATTGATAGAAAACTTCTTTTTTAAATTTTAATAGACGAGAGGGGTCATATACATCATCTTTTATTTCAATCCATCCATGATAGGGATTTTTATCCTTTAATTCTAAATCTATACAATTTCCTCTTACTAATAAAGCATCTTGGAAGCAAAAGAACATATATAAACTTTCATCGAGACATTTTCCATGATTGTAAGGCTGGATTTAAATATTGATACAGGAATTCCTTTCACATAAGTATGATTCATTTTTTCATAAAGTTCTTTATCAAAGGGAGAAATACTACCATTTTTTATTCCTTCCTTAAATAAATAATCTAATTTTTGAAATATTTTTCTTTTTTTGCTACCACCAAATCTCTCCTTTATTTCTTTCAGAAATTACTTTATATTTTATCATAAAAGACGTTTTCCCACAAGAAAAAAGAACACCACTTTTGTGTTCTAAACCATATATATGCTAGAATTGTCATTGATAGAATTATTTGGAGTACTAGATAGAGGTTTCATCTCTTTTTGTTCTAATCTACTTACTTTTTGTTCTAATCTTCTAACTTCTCTTTCTAGTCTACTAATTCTTCCTTCTAATTCTTGGTATGAATGATCGATTTGTGGCATATTATTCATATCTGGCATATATGGATAAGGCATATAATTCATAATTTACTCCTTTATTCTTTTTATTATATGCAAATGGGACTAGTTTGTGATAGAATAAGGATAACAAAAAAGGAAGGATATTATGAGACTTAGAAACGTAAAAAATAAAGAGGAGATACTAAATCAGTCAAAGTATTTAATAAAGAACCCCGACGATTATTGTGGTAAATGGAATGCTTTGTTTCAAAATCAGAATCCCATTTATATTGAAATAGGAGTGGGGAAGGGTAAATTTATTAAGGAAAATGCGAAAAAATATCCTAATATTAATTTTATTGGTATTGAAAAATTTGATAGTATTTTGGCAAAAGCATTAAATCATATAGAGGAAGAGTACTCTAACTTATATTTCATACGAATGGATGCTTTAGAAATTGATAAAGTCTTTTTTAAGGAGATTCGTAAAATTTATCTAAACTTTTCGGATCCTTGGCCTAAAAAAAGACATCATTTAAGAAGATTAACTAGTCCTATTTTTTTAGATAAGTATGATGTTATCTTTAAAGAAAAAAAAGAAATAGAAATGCGAACTGACAATAGAGAATTATTTGAATATTCGTTAGAAGAAATCAGTAAGAAAGGTTATGTATTAGAGAGTGTTTCACTTGATTTACATAGTAAGGAGGAAGTCTTTATTACAACAGAATATGAAGATAAATTTGTAAGTAGGGGAATGACTATTTATTCACTCGATGCTACCTCATCTGTCCAAAAGAGTAAATAGTCGATTAAAATATTTTTATTTTTCTATAAATTTTGTTATAATAAAATGTAAGAGTAGGTGAAATATGAAAAAATTATGGATATTACTCGGTATGGTTTTATGTATTACAGGATGTAGTAATGCTAATTTATCAAGTGGGGATATTGATTCTATTGTTGATACAATGATAAAAAGAAATACCAATATTAAGAATTCTAATTTTGATGGTTATAGTTACTATATTCCGAAAGGATTAACCTTTATTAGTAAAGATGCTTATAATGCAACATTAAAAGATAAGGACAATAATTATTTTTATTTATATGTGGATGTAGTAAGTTACTACCATCAAGTCAAGAAGAATTATAAGGTAGATAAAAATGCATTTTATTCTAAAAAAATTAAGTATAAAGATTCTTTTGGTTATTTAGAAATCAATGAGGATGCGAATGGTTATTTCGTAGAGGGAATGTATCATTATATGAAGGTAGAAGCATTTGTAAATAAAAATAGTCTTAGGGATGCATTAACTAATATTGGTGCTATGCTTTCTTCTGTTAAGTATAATAAAAATGTCTTATCAACAACAATTGGTGAAAATATTTTAGATTATAAAGAAGAGACATATGATATATTTAATACAAAGAAGAAGACAGATGATTTCCTTGATTATGTGAAAGAATATGAAAAGATTGAAGAAGAAGAAATCGATGAGGATAACTTAAAAGTTGAAGAAGGGGAGTAGATATGCATGAAATTAATGGATAAGTTAAAAAATGCTCTTTTCGAAGAAGAATACGTTGAGGTGGAAGAAAAAACAAAAAAAGGAAAGAAAGCTTCTAAAAAGGAAGCGAAACCCCAACGTAAAGAAAGTCATGTAGAAAAACCAATCGCAAAAAAAATTGTTCTTCCAGAAAAGAAAGAAGTGCGAATCACAACACATGAAGACTTAGAAGAGCCAAAAAGAGAAGTAGAAGTGCATAAAGAAGTAGAAAGTAAAAAAGAAGAGGAAAAAGATTTTACATTTCCTATGGTTAGTGATAACGAATTTACTTATACCAAAGAAGAAAAGTTTAAGAAGCCTCAAGTTGATAATATTGAATCTCCAAAAATAGGTGTTGAAGAAAGAAGACGACTGAATACAGCAATCACTAATAAGGAAAAGAAGATAAAACCGTATGGTATTGATGAAATGCCAATTAAGGAACCAGAATATGGTGGTTATGAGAAAAAGGAAGAAAAAACATATTTCAAGCCTTCTCCGATTATATCTCCTATTTATGGTATTTTAGATAAAAATTATAAAAGGGAGGATGTAGTAACAAGAAGGGAAGTTAGACTTACTAGTACTTATGCTAGAGAAAGCTTAAATGTAGATGAAGTAAGAAATAGGGCATATGGAACTTTGGAAGAAGAATTGACATCAGAAAGACATAACGAAGAACCTGAAATGGAAGCTAGTAGTTTAATGGACAATGATTTATTAGATTTAAGTGAATCGAAACCAGAAGTAAAAAAGGTTACTATGGGAGATGCGGAAGAATATTTCGAAGACCTAGGCTTAGAGTATAATGTTGATTATAAAGATACTGCTAATGAAAAAAGAAATACTAGATACCAAGAGGAGCAAGAAGAAGGTCCTTATATTATGAATGAGGAAGTAAATACGGATTTTAAGGTAGAATCAAATGATGATGAAAATAAGAATACTATGATTAGAGAAGAACCAAAAGATAATGGTGATGATTTAGATGAAGATAACTTATTCGATTTAATTGATTCTATGTATGAAAATGATTAAAAGGAGTGATTTTTATGACTTTTGCAGAAGTTTTGCCTATTATATTGTATATTTTGGGTATTATATTAATGGTAATACTAATTATCTTAGGATTACGATTAATACAAGTATTTGATAGAATAGAGGCATTGTTAAATAATATAGAAGATAAGGTTAATTCATTGAATAATATATTTAATGTTATTAATAAAACTACAACAAGCATAGACTTTATTAGTGCACGTGTAGTAAATGGTGTAGTGTCAGTTTTTGATAAAATATTTAAAAGAAAAAAGAGAAAGGATGATTATTATGAATAAAAAAGGAGCAGGAAAATTTGTATTAGGAGCTGCTGTAGGAGCAGGATTAGGTTTATTATTTGCACCTAAACCAGGAAAAGAATTAAGAAAAGACTTAAAAAATAAAATGGAAGAGTTAATCAAAAAAGCAAAAGAAATTGATCCAGGAGAATTAAAAGAGGAATTTGATAAAAAAATTGCTGAAATCAAAAAAGAACTAGAGGATTTAGATAAAGAAAAAGTACTTAAAATTGCGAAAAAGAAAGGTGCCGAAATCAAAAAGAAAGCAGATGAACTAGTAGATTTGGCTGTTGAAAAAGGAACTCCTATTTTAAAAAATGCAGCAGAAGAAGTAAGAGATAAAGCAGTAGAAGTGACAAAAGATGTTTTAAAGAAATTAGAATCGATAGAAATATAGTAAACAGTTCATGGACCTCCAATTTTGGAGGTTTTTATTTCATAAAATAATTTCGTATGCTTCCTTATTAATGTTAGATTTGGTAAGACGAAAAAATATGCTACTCTTATTGTTTAAAAAAATATTGAAGTCTCAATAAAAATTTCATGGATTTCTACATAAAATGAGTAATTATTCAAAATAATATAGTCTCAGGTTTCAGTTTAACTGATTATATAAAAGGAAATATAATTGAAAAAAAATATTTATTATGTTATACTTTCATTATAATAGAGATTGGATGTGGGAATCATGAAAGATAAAAAATCAGGAAATAATAAAAAAGTGTTTTTATTGGCTTTTATCTTAGTTTCTATTATGGTAGGAAGTTATGCTTGGTTAAGAATTTCAGTAACTGGTAAAACAGAAAATGTTATAAGAGCTGGTTATTTGGATTTGATTTTAGACGATGAAATTAGTGATGGTATTTTATTAAAAAACACTATTCCAATGGTTGATGAAAAAGGATTGCAGACAAAGGCTTATACTTTTGAATTAAGGAATAGAGGAACGGTTGCTTCTGATTATAGTATTTATTTATCAGATTTACCTCTTGATGTTGCAGAGGTAAAAATGCCAGATCGATTTGTTAAATATAGTTTGACCAAAAACGGTCAAGAGGTTGCAACGGACCTGCTTTCAACTATTCGTAAGGATTCTGATCGACTATTAGATTCAGGAACGATTTCAAAAAGGCAAACAAACCGTTATACTTTAAAAGTGTGGATGGATAAGGATGCTGATAATAGTGCAATGGGTTCTATTTTTTATGGTAAAATAAGAGTAAGTGCTTCTCAAATAAAAAATAGTGAAGCGAATACTCCAGAAAAAGAAAATATTTCAGCAGCTTATACTTACAATCAAGTAGCAGAGTCTAGTAATTACTGTGTTACAGGGGAAGAAGCAACTTGTGTAGCAACTACTTGTTATACAAACAAAACGGTAGGATCATGTTTACCAGGTACGATTATCAAATATGCAGTAAATGATAAAAATTCTTATTATTTTTATGTGTTACATGACGATGGCGAATCAATGACACTACAACAAAGAGAAAATACAGTATATAATACTGCATGGAATGATGAGAATAATAATACGTTAGGGCCATCAAAAATTCTTCAGAAGTTAGAGGATACTACAAGTAATTGGAGTAATGTTACTACACAAACTTATACTATGGGAACAACAAATTTTAATGGAACAAATGCATTTACTAGCTGTAGATTTTCTAATGATGTCTACACTGCATGTACAGAGAATAAATATACTTTAGAGAGTAGAAGTGCAAAAGCGAGAATGATAACGTTTCAAGAATCATTTGTCGTAGGATGTACTGGTTCAAGTTCAAGTGGAACCTGTCCAATCTGGATGAATAATTATTTAAAACAATCCACTCAAAATGGTGGAACGGTAGACGATATTCATACAGAAAATGGTGCTACTAATAATAATGGATATTACACTATGCAGGCTTATACAGATTCTCAAAATAGAGCGATTATTCTTGATCAAGGAGGATATTTGACAGATGTTGCTGTATCCCGAAACTTTTATGGAGCTCGTGCTGTTATTGTGGTCACCAAATAATAAAAGTACGATAATAGAATTATAAAAATAACAACAATTCTTCTAATTAGCATATAATTAGTTGGAGGTAGAAATGGATAATAATGGTAATAGCTCTCTTTTTTTTAATATAAATGAGCTAATTCAGTTACTGAGAAAAAATAATATCTCTGCTATAATAAACTATCATAATATATCCTGTAAAAAGGATAAAGAATACTATTTTTCTCTTGATTATGGCAATGATTACCTACGATTGATTATGGACGATAATGATGTTTCTTCTTTATATGAAATTGCTAATATATTGAAAAATAAACTAGATATTCCCACTGTTCAGTATTCGCTTATTTGTAAAGATAGAGAAGATATTCTTCATCCAACATTAGAATGGCGATTTGATAATCAAACTCAGTATATAACACATCTTGTAAATAGTTCGGTTATTGGTGAAAATTATTTTTGTACTCATATTAAATTATTTAATGGTAAAGAAATAGAAGATTATCGAAAAGAAGAAAATTTTCAGAAAAAAAAGAAGTGATACTTTATTTTTATTGATAGATATGATATAGTGAATATATAATTTTCAATGATTAATAACAAGTAGTACTTAGTAATTACTAAAAGAGACTTAGTGGTTGGTGTAAACTAAGATAATGATAAGTATGAATTACCTATTAGGAGAAAAATCGTTTATTCGCGTTAAGATAATGAGTGCATGATTCTTTCATGAATTAAGGTGGTACCACGAACTATTCGTCCTTATTTGGATGGATAGTTTTTGTTTTAGGAGGTTTTATGAAAAATTTAAAAATATATCGTCAGGATTTACTACTTGAACAATTAAATGTTAATAGAGTTCCAAATATAGGAAAAGTGATTCGAGATTCTGGAATAACAGTAATGTCAACTCCATCTATGGTGATGAAAGATTATAGGGCTCTATCTGTTATTGATTCGTCATGGAATGGTATCTATATTAATAAAAAAGTATCAAAAAAAGCGAGGAGATTTATAAGTACTTATATGTATTGTTATATTCAATTATATTATAATGAGGGGTATTTTAGTAAAGGTCTTTTGGAAGAAGAGTCTTTTGATAAAAAAGCTTATCATTATGCATTAAAATTATTAATGCCAGAAAAGATATTTAAAACGGATATTGAAAAAGGTATGAATAATAGGAGATTATCAAAAAAATATAAAGTATCTATGTTTTTAATAAATGAGAGATTAAATTTAATGGAACATGAGAAGCAGAAAGCGAAATTGAAAGTAATACAAGGTGGAAGGAGAAGATAATAAGGATGAATACGGAATTTGAAGTAAGAATATTGGAAATTGATGTAGATAAGATTACAAAGAAGTTAGAGAGTTTGGGAGCAGTAAAAAAATTTGATTATTTACAAAGAAGATATGTTTATGATTTCATACCAAAACAGGATAAGAAATGGATTCGCTTAAGAACGAATGGAGAGGTGACTACACTTACTATAAAAGACATTGTTTCAGAAAAAATAGATGGCACAAAAGAGTTAGAAATTGAAGTAGATGATTTTGAAAAAACAAATTTAATTCTTAATGAGTTGGGATATCGACCAAAAGGATATCAAGAAAATAGAAGATGCCAATATCTATTAGATGGAGTAGAAATTGATATGGATAGTTGGCCATTTATTCCTACTTATTTAGAGATTGAAGGAAAATGTGAAAAAGAAGTTTATGAAACTTTGAATCGACTAGAAATTGATAAAGAGAAGATAACCACAAAAGATGTGGAAGGAATTTATTCAGATTATGGTTATGACTTAGAAAAGATGAAAAATTTGGTATTTGAGGAGGATTAAAAAATGACATTATTTGAAGATTTAAAATGGAGAGGATTAATAAAAGATACCGCTGGAGAGGACTTAGAAGATAAAATAAATCAAGGAGGGTTGACTTTCTATATTGGTGCGGATCCTTCTGCCGATAGCCTACATATTGGGCAACTTCCAACCTTTTTGGTTATTGAAAGATTAAGAAGAGGGGGGCATAAACCTATTATTTTGGTGGGAGGAGCTACTGGACGAGTTGGGGATCCTAGAGGTACAAAGGAAAGAGAAAAGTCGGATATAAAAGTGGTAGAAAATAATTTTGAAAAAATAAAGATTCAGATGAAAAAGTTATTTGGAGAAGATACGCTAGTAGTTAATAACTATGATTGGTTTCAAAACTATAATTTTATCGACTTTTTAAGAGATATTGGTAAGTATGTGAACGTGTCTTATATGATTAATAAGGATTTAGTAAAAAGACAAATGGAATCCGGAATTTCCTATGCAGAGTTTTCTTATATGTTAATACAGGGATATGATTTTAAATATATTCATGATCACTATGGGGCTACCTTGCAATTTGGAGGCTCCGATCAATGGGGAAATTTAACGACGGGTATTGAATTAATAAGAAAATTAAATGATGAATCTGTATATGCTTTTTCTTGTCCACTAACACTCGATTCTACTGGAAAAAAGATTGGAAAAAGTGAAGGAAATGCTTTATGGTTAGACAAAGAGAAAACATCTAGTTATGAATTATATCAATATCTAATCAATTTTGAGGATATTATGATGGATAATTATTTAAAAGTCTATACTTTTCTATCAAAGCAAGAGATTGAGAAGATATTAGATGAACATAATAAACAACCAGAAAAAAGAATTGCCCAAAAAACATTAGCAAAAGAAGTGATTACTTTCTTACATGGAGAAAAAGAATATGAACAAGCGGTAAAAATTAGTGAAGCTTTATTTAGTGGCAATATGAAATCCTTTACATCTTCTGATATTGAAATGGCTTTTAAAGGCATTCCACCAATGATGATAGAGGAAGAATTAAACTTGGTAGATTTATTAGTAACTAGTAATATTTGTACTAGTAAGAGGGAAGCACGTGAGTTTATTACCAATGGTTCCATCTATATCAATGGAGAAAGAGAAGTAGATTTAGAGTTTCAGGTTACTAGAAGTGTGTCTATAGAACAGAAATATGTAATTATTAGAAAAGGAAAAAAGAAATATTATATTATAGAATTCATTTAAAAGGAGTTGTTGCTAGTGAATCATAAATTAAAAATAGTTTTAAGAAGTATTGTTATTTTTTGCATAGTTGTTTTAATAATAGATGCATTTGTTCTATTTTTATATAAAGATAATAACACGAAGAAAACGTATTTTGATAGTATCAATGGTTTCGAAATTCTAGAGGATTCTTATATTGCCGTTGGAAGTAATAATAATAATGAAAATGGCTTTGAGAAAGCAAAAATAACCCTTTATGATGAAAATGATAATAAGAAATGGGAAAAACTTTATAATAACAAATATAATAGTAGTTATTTTAGTGTAAAAAAAGATAATGATTCTTATATCGCTGTTGGAAGTATAGAGAAAAATAAAAAAGAGCATGAGGATGGTGTTCGTTCGGTTCTTATTGTAAAATATGATTTAGATGGTGAAAAAATCGTTGAAAATACGTTTCAAGTACTAGGGAATTCTAAATTTACCAATGTTTTAGTGGTGGATGATGGTTATCTTGTTGTTGGTCAAAGTATCTATGAGAATATGACACTTGGCTTTTCGGATGAAGGTGGGGGTTTTATTGTTAAATACGATAAGAATTTAAAAGAAATTGCAAGAAGTAATTATGGTGGATCTAAGTCAGGAATTTATAATGATATTATAATAAATGGAGAATTTCTTTATACGGTAGGAAAAGACGCTTCTAATGTAGGGATTGTTTCAAAATATACTCCTAATTTGGAAAGAATAAATACGGTTAATTATGAGTTTACAGATAGTTTTGGTTTTACTGGAATGGTAAGTGACGGAAATTATTTATATGTTGTTGGTGGTAAAAAAGTGAAAGAAGATAAACAAGATTATGATACAGATGGTTTATTAGTGAAATATGATTTGGATCTTAACAAAATAGGAGAAGCTACTTACAAAAAAGACGGAATGGAACGATTCAATAGAGTTCTTCTTGATGATAAACAAAATATTGTGATTGCTGGACAAACAGGAGTATATAATAAAAAGAAATCCACCGATAAAGTTAATGTGTTTTCTTATGATGGTATTTTGGCTAAATATGATACGGATTTAAAAGAACAATTCATAGAAATATATGGAGATGAAAAAGATGATTATTTTACTGATATAAAATTAAAGAAGAATGGGTATTTAATAAGTGGTTACTCTACTTATGATGATCATAGTTATGTGGCAAACTTTATTCATTATACGAAATCTGGAAAGTTGATTGGAGGAAAATAGTGAAAATTGTATTAGTGAGACATGGAACAACAGAATATAATGAAAGGAAAATTCTCCAAGGAAAAAGTAATATTCCTTTAAATGATACTGGTAGAAGAGAGTGTTACAAGTTGAAGGATGAGTTAAAAGATATGAATTTTGATATCTGTTTTACTTCTCCTTTAATGCGAACCGTAGAAACAGCCATGATTCTAGTAGGAGATAGAGTTTTAATTCAAGTTGATAAAAGACTAGAAGAACGGAATTTAGGAAATTTAGAAGGAAAGAGTGTAGACCTTTATGATTCTAAAAAGTACTGGGATTACTTCTTAAATTATAAAGAAGATAAGGTAGAACCGATTCAGGATTTAATGAAAAGATGTAAAGAATTTTTAATGGATTTAGAAGAAAATTATGGTAATCAAAGAATATTAGTAGTAGCACATGGAGCGGTTATTAAAGCTTTATATCATCTTATTAAGAAGACCGATTTAACTAGTGATTTATCCAAAATAAAAATTGAAAATTGTTGTAACATAGAGTTAGAAAAATAAAAAAACTTGGAATTTCCAAGTTTTATTTGTTATAGAATTCAACGATTAATGATTCATTAATATCAGCATTAAGTTCACTTCTCTCAGGTAATCTAACATAAGTAGCTTCCATTTTCTTATCATCGTAGTTAATGAATTCCACTCTTTTTACTACTTTTGCTAAAGAATCTAATACTATTTTAAGCTCTTTGTCTTTTTCTTTTAAAGAAATAACATCTCCAACTTTTACTCGATAAGATGGAATATCTACTTTTTTTCCATTAACCGTAACATGACCATGATTTACTAATTGTCTAGCACCACGTCTTGTTGATGCAAATCCAGTTCTATAAACTAAATTATCAAGTCTAGATTCTAATAGTCTTAAGAAGTTTGTACCATGAATACCTTTTATTTTAGAAGCTTCATCAAATGTCTTTCTAAATTGTCTTTCACTTAATCCATACATAAATCTAACTTTTTGTTTTTCTTTTAATTGGATTCCGTAGTCTGATAATTTACCCTTACGAGCATTACCATGTTGACCAGGACCATATGGACGACGAGCTAATTCTTTTCCCGTTTCAGATATGGAAAAACCAACACGACGAGCTCTTTTATATTCTGATCCAGTATATCTTGACATAATATTTCTCCTTTCTAAAATATTACATATACTTAAATCTAACTTAGTCGAACTTTAGGGAGTTATTTTTCACCTAATGGCTTCAGTTACTAAACGATAAATAACACATTAAAGAACTCTAAATTTGCCATCTAAGTCAATATGCAGTATTAATTATATGATAAAATGGTTGAAATATCAAGTGTTTTATAAAATTATTTTTATGGCGGTACCACCCTTTTTTAATCTTGGGTTTTATATTTTGCTCTTCTTCAAAAGAATATTGGGATTGTGAATTGAAAGATTATTTAGAGAAATCTACAAATAATATGGTATGTAATCAGAAGTTATGTTTTCTTCTTTAAAGATTCTATGTTTGTCAGCATTCTTCTTATTGTCCATGGAACGTAAGATTTTAAATAGATTTTAATCCAATCCTCAAAATCACTTTCATCTCTTTCTTCCGAATAAGAAGTATAAGGATTAGATTGAGTACTGTTGGGTTGTTCTTCAAAATGTATTCTATTATTTCTTTTTAATTCATCATCATAAGACTTTCTTTTTTCAACGTTTGATAATATTTCATAGGCTTCCGTAATTTTTCTTATTTCATCTTCTGCTTCTTTTGTTGGATTGATATCAGGGTGGTATTTTTTCACCTTATTTCGGAAAGCTTTTTAATTTCTTGTTCTATTGCATTCCCTCTTACTCCTAAAGTAGATATTCATTGGTCTATCTTCTTTCTTGTTTGTATAGTGTTTTAGTATTTATAGATGTAGAATAAATGATAAAATTTAGTTATCATCAAAAACGAAAAATGCTATTCTATTAGTAGAAAAGAAATGAAGTAATTAGGGATATTATGAAAGAGGGAGAAATATAATGACTTTATTTAATAAAACATTACATAATGAAAAGATGGAGATACCAATAGTAAAATTTGAAAATTATGAAGCAAAAGAAAATATTGCTAAATGGTTATCTCAAGGTTATGCTAAGAATGGTTGTAGAGAGAATACAGCTGAGCAATTTGGATATTTATTAAAATTAGCTGGTATTGATAAAACAGAATCTTGTACCATTTGTTTTAATCATGATTATATCTTCAAATGTTATTTTGAAATGCGAAAATGTGTTTTTACTATATTAAATGAAGAAAATAACTTTTCCTTGTCTGTTACTAATCAATCTGAAATGATAAAAGATAGTGTTTCTATGCTACCAAATGAAGAAGATTTATCGAACTATTTATTAGGATTATCCTTTCCAATTGAAATTGAAAAAGCTTATAAAAAAATATGTGAATTATCTTTAACGGATATAGAGTTAATATCTCATGTAGTTTTGGAAACACAAAAGAAGGGCATTAAAACAGATATTATTGATTTAGAATATGGTATTTGGTCGAAGTTTCAAAAAACAACTGCTGGAAAGACGGTTTCATTAGATAATAAAGGAGAATTTACTTATCAGGATAGGTTAATAGCACTAGAAAATGGTATGTTAACAACTCACACTCCTATTAAACAGATTTCAGAGGATATGGTGATATCACCTATAGAAAAATTGAAAAAAATCGAAAAAGAAGTACAAAAAGTAAAAAAGATAACAAAGAATATCTTTCCATCTAATTAAGAAATGAAATTTCATGATTCCATTTTTTTTAGGCTCTTGAAAAATTATTAGGTTTCCTATTATTTTATAATGCTTTCTTTTAGTTTTGGGTATTCTAATAAAATGAGAATAGTAATTTTTAACAATTTGTGGAAATTTGTAGAAAAAGAGAAATACTTGTGTTACAATAAAATATATGATAAGAGGTGGATAGAATGGAAGGACAAATTTTAGTGATTAGTACAATCGTTTTCGTTTGTTTTATTATTCTTCTACTTTGCTTTTTATTTATTCGAAAAAAAATTAAAAATACTTATGAAAAGATGGCACAGCGTTTAGAAGTTGAGAAAAATAAAGTATTAAGTACTCCTGTACCATTAGAGCTATCTAAAATAGAACCTATTATAAAGAATGATATGATGGAAGAAAAATACAATGAGTGGAATGAGAAATTTACAACGATTAAAGAAAAGAATATTTTATTGATTGATGATATTTTAATTGAATTAGATTCTTCACTAGAAAAAAGAGATTATAAAAAGTGTATTGAACAAATTGCTCAAGCAGAATTAGAAATTTGTAAAGCAAGAGAGAAATCTAATTATTTATTGGAGCAGATTAAAGATATTACTTTAAGTGAGGAAAAGTATAGAAGTATTATTACAAAATTAAAGACAAAATATCGAAAACTAAATTCTTCTTACCAAAATCATAAAAATCTATATGATGATATGCAAGAAGCAGTTGAATTACAGTTAGAAAATATTGAAAAGAAGTTTTTGGATTTTGAAAAAGTAATGGAAGCAAATGATTACATAGAAGTAGTAAAAATAGTGAAGGCTCTAGATGCAATGATTGATCATATGGCAATCGTTGTCGAGGAAATGCCAGACTTGCTTCTAATGGCAAAACAATTAATTCCTAAAAGAATAAAAGAAATCGATGATACTGTAAAAGCAATGGAGAAAGAAGAATATTCTTTGGAATATTTAAATATCGATTATAATATTGAGGAGTCTCAAAAAAATGTAGATGGTATTTTAGATAAGATTAAAGTTCTAAATCTAACAGATTGTATGTTTGAATTGAAAACAATTTTAGATTATTTAGATTCTTTATTTGTTGACTTTGAAAAAGAAAGATTAAGTAGGAAAGTATTTGAAGAAATTGAAAAAGATTTTAGTAAAAAATTAAATAAAACGAATAAAATAGTAGAAGATATTTATAATCAATTAGATGATATTAAGAATATGTATGATTTAGAAGAGAATGATATCAAAATTATACATGATGTAAAAAAAGTGTTAATGGTAATTAATGATGATTATGCTAATTTGATGAAGAAATTAGAAAATCTATCTGCTCCTTATTCTATGTTACATAAGGAGATAGAAGATTTGATGCTTCGACTTCGAAAAATGGAAGAAGATTTGGATATTTCCTTAAAGTCTCTTGGAAATATGTATGATGACGAATTAAGAGCAAGAGAACAACTAAATGATATTGAACATTTCTTAAAAGAATCAAAAAATAAAATGCGTAGTTATAAATTGCCTATTATTTCAGATATTTATTTTGTGGAATTAAAAGAAGCGAATGAAGCGATGGCAGAAGTGATTAAAGAGCTAGAGAGAAAGCCAATCGTGATTAAAACACTAAACACTAGAGTTGATACAGCACGTGATTTGGTATTAAAATTATATCATACAACTAATGAAATGGTAAAAACAGCGATACTAGCTGAAAAGTCAATTGTTTATGGGAATCGGTTTCGAGCTTATTATAAAGAAGTAGATGAAGGAATTTCTCAAGCAGAAGACTATTTTTATAAAGGAGAATATAAGAAATCTTTGGATTTAGTTTTAAAAACATGTTCTATTGCGGATGAGGGAATATACCGTAAAATGTTGGCTCTCTATGATAAATAGAAAAATAAAAGGATTTAAGTCCTTTTTTCTATGAAAAATTTTAAAATTATTATATAATAAAGACATTCGGAGTGGTGAAGATGGAAAGAGTTATTTTAATTAAATATGGAGAATTAACCACAAAAAAAGGAAATCGAAATTTTTTTGTGAATACTTTGTATCAAAATATTAAAAATAAATTAAAAAATTATGATGTTACTATTACAAAAGATATTTCTAGAATGTATATTAAATTTCAAGAAGAAGATATTGAAAAAATAAAAGATATATTAAATCATATCTTTGGTATTCATATGTATCATATTGCGTATATTGTGGATACTAATATAGATACTATCAAAGAAACAGTATTAGAATTAATGAAAAATCAAACTTTTAAGACTTTTAAGGTTGAAACCAAAAGAAGTGATAAGTCGTTTCCTTACCAAAGTACAGAGATAAATCCTATGATTGGTTCTTATTTATTAAAAAATATAGATCAGATAGCAGTAGATGTGCATTATCCTGAAGTTTTGATTCAAATTGAAGTTCGACCAGGTAAATCTTATATTTATACAAATGGTTATAAAGGATGTGGCGGATATCCCTTAGGAGTTCAAAAAAAAGCACTTTTAATGTTAAGTGGTGGTATCGATTCTCCTGTTGCTGGTTATCTTGCAATGAAGCGAGGAGTTTTAGTAGATGCTGTTTATTTTGAGGCGATTCCTCATACCAGTCTAGAAGCAAGAAATAAGGTAATTGATTTATGTAAAAAATTGGCAAAATATTCTAATAAAATAAATCTACATATTGTTAATTTTACAAAAATTCAAGAAGAAATTTATAAAAATGTGGATAAAGACTATGGTATTACAATTATGAGGCGAATGATGTACCGAATTATGGAATTATTGGCAAAACAGTTAGATGCATTAGTAATTGTAAATGGAGAAAGTATTGGACAAGTGGCTTCACAAACCTTATCGAGTATGAATGTAATTAATGAAGTAACTAATTTACCTATTATTCGTCCTGTTGCTTGTTTGGATAAGTTGGAAATTATAGATATTGCTAAAAAAATTGATACTTATGATATTAGTATTTTACCATTTGAAGATTGTTGTACCGTCTTTGTACCAAAACATCCTGTTATTAATCCAAAGTTAGAAGCTTGTATGAAAATGGAAGAACGTTTTGATTTTAAAAGTTTAATAGAAGAAACAGTTCAAGAAGTAAAACATATGACGATAACTGATTTCGAAGCTGAATTTGAGAAAATTTTATAGGAATAAATTTCCAATAAATATTGTGTATGAAATTCAAAAAATTTCACAATCTATAAGTGTATAGGAGGTGAAACAAATGAATAACAACTCAAACAGCTCAATGAAAATGAGAGTTCCAGGAGCTAAACAAGCTATTGAAAAAATGAAATATGAAATAGCTAACGAATTAGGTGTAAATTTAGGACCAGATGCTACTTCTCGTGCAAACGGATCAGTTGGTGGTGAAATTACAAGACGTTTAGTTCAAAATGGACTTAACCAAGTTAGTGGAAGCTACAACAATAAGTAATGATAGCTTAAAAGATAGACCTTATTAGGGGCTATCTTTTGTTTTTGGAAAAAGCATAAATTTAGTATGAAAAAAGGAAAAGATATAGTATAATAAATATAGAAAGGAAGTGCAAAAATGAAAATAATATCAGTAAATGCAGGCAGTAGTACTTTAAAATTTAGTTTATTGGAAATGAATGATGAAAGTGTGATTGCCAGTGGATTGTTTGAACGAATAGGGATTGATGGTAGTTTCTATACGATTCAATTTAACAATGAAAAAATAAAAGAAGAAATTGATCTTCCCAATCAAGAGATTGCTGTTAAGGTGTTACTAGATAAATTAATTGCACTTAATATTATTCATTCTTTAGATGAAATCGATGGTATTGGACATCGAGTGGTATCGGGAGCTTATAAGTATAAGGATTCGATTTTGATTACAGATAAGGTAATTGAGGATATTGATGAAATTAGGGATTTTGCTCCTCTACATAATCCAGATGATGTACTTGTTATGAGAGCTTTTAAAGAAGTATTACCAAATACCTTAATGGTAGCTGTTTTTGATACCTCTTTTCATCAAGATTTAGAACCTGAAAATTATCTATATCCAGTTCCTTATGATTGGTATGAAAATTATCATGTTAGAAAGTATGGAGCTCATGGAACTAGTTATCGTTATTTAGTTTCTAAAATAGAAGAATTAGAAGGTAGAAAAGATTTAAGAATCATTGCTTGTCATTTAGGTGGTGGTGGTTCTGTTTGTGCGATAAAAGATGGAAAAAGTGTAGATACCTCTATGGGATTTACTCCACTTTCTGGTATTATGATGGGAACAAGATCGGGAAGTGTAGATCCTTCTATTATTCCGTATATCATGGAACAAGAAGGGAAAAATGCTTTGGAAGTGATTGATGATTTGAATCATCGTTCTGGTCTTTTAGGATTGAGCGAAGTAAGCTCGGATGCTAGAGATATTGAAAAGGGAATTGAAGAAGGAAATGAAAGATGTATTTTAGCACGAGAGAAATATTGTAGAACGGTTGTCTCTTATATTGCTCAATATTATGTTTTGCTTGGTGGAGTAGATGTTTTAGTCTTTACTGCTGGTATTGGAGAAAATAATATAGGAATAAGAGAAAAAATTGTTGAAAAATTATCTTGCCTTGGAATAAAAATAGACAAAGAAAAAAATAATTTCCGTGGTGAGATTAGAAAGATTAATACAAATGATTCAAAAGCTTTAGTATATGTCATTCCGGCGAATGAAGAATTAATGATTGCTAGAGATACCGTATCATTTATTAATAGGTAAAGGTATGTATAAAAAAATAGTAAAAGAGATAAAAAAATATGATACCATTGTAATCGCAAGACATATAGGAGTCGATCCGGATGCGATGGCAAGCCAAATCGCTTTAAGAGATTCTATTCGTCTAACTTTTTCAGATAAAAAGGTATCTGCCGTTGGAACGGGAAGTAATAAGTTTAAATATATTGGAGCGTTAGATAAGTACGAAAATTATCAAGATGCTTTATTAATTGTTTTAGATACTCCAGATCAAAGACGAGTAGATATACCTAGTTTTGATGGATTTAGTAAAATGATTAAAATTGATCATCATCCATTTATTGAAAAATTTTGTGATTTGGAGTTGATTGAGGATGAAAAATCTTCTGTCTGCGAAATAATTATGGATTTATTAAAGGAAACGAAATTATTCTGTAATATTTCGATTGCCAGAACTCTATTTATTGGTTTAGTTGCAGACTCAAACCGATTCCTATTTGATAGTTCTACTTCCAAAACTTTTCAATTGGTATCCTATTATTTAGAACATTATCCATTTAGTATCAATGAAGTATATCAAAGAATGTATCAAAGACCATTAAGAGAAGTTCGATTAGAGGGATATATGTCAACTCATATGGAAGTAACCGAAAATGGAGTAGGGTATATCAAAATAACGGATCAAATAATTAATGAATTGGAAGTGGATTCCGCTTCGGCTGGAAATATGGTAAATAATTTTAATTTTATTGAAGAAGTTTATGTATGGTTAACGATAACAGAGGATGTGAAAAATGATTTGATAAGAGTTTCAATTCGTTCTCGTGGACCAGAAATTAATCAGGTGGCAGAAAAATATCATGGTGGAGGACATAAATTTGCTAGTGGGGTTAAGTTTAAGAGTTTTGATGAAGCAATGAAATTAGTGGATGATTTAGATTTGACCGTCAAAAAATATAGAGAGACACAGGAGGTGGAATAAGATGGAGATTAAAAAAGCAGATTTGGAAGTAATTGCTACAAGAAGAAGTCAATATCCAGATACCGTTAAACCAGAATTTTTATTGGTAGGAAGAAGTAATGTAGGAAAGAGTAGTTTTATTAATACGATTTTATCACGAAAGAATATTGCTCATATTTCCTCTAGACCTGGAAAAACGCAAACTTTAAACTTCTATTCTGTAAATGATACGTTTTATATCATTGATGTTCCAGGATATGGTTATGCCCAGGTAGATAAAAAAACACAAGCAAAATTTGGAATGATGATAGAAGAATATTTAGAAAAAAGAGAACAATTAAAAAGAGTATTTCTATTAGTCGATTTTCGACATCAACCATCTGATGATGATATTTTAATGTATAATTTTTTAAAATATTATAAAGTACCAGTTACTGTAATTGCCACAAAAGCAGATAAAGTAGGTGGTAGTAAGAAGGATAAAAATATAAAAACGATTCTAGATACATTAGATTTAGTAGTTGGAGATGACTTCATTGTATTCTCCAGTGTAACAAAATTAGGTGTAAAAGAAGTCTTACAAAAGTTAGAAGAATTAAGTGTAATAGAAACCATTTAATTCTTTTTTCATACAATAGTGTAGGTGATAGATTTGAAGATTGAAATGCTTAATGAAGAAGATATGAATGTATTTGTTAATCAATTTTATTTTGATGATTTTTATATGAAAGATAAGGATGATTTATTAATGATTATTCGAGACATTATTTTAAAAATAGATAGAAGATATCATTTAAATTTAAGTGGCTTTTATAAAATAAAAGCTTATGTGAATCAAAAAATAGGAGCCTTTTTAAATTTAATAAAAATAGATGATAATGAATTTACAAATGAAGTGGATTTTCGAATTATTATTTATAAGAATGAAAAATTTTTATTAGAAACAGAGGAGTATAATTTATGCAAAGAAGCTACGAACCGATATTATAATGGAAAATTTTATATTGATATTGATGAAATTGATAATTGTAATAAGTATTTAGATATGGCAACTATCATCTATGGAGATGATGTAAAGAAAATTATGGCACGAGGAAAAAAAATAAAAAGAGGATAACTCCTCTAAATGACAATCGCAATCATGTTATTAGAACCCTTATTAACTACTTTTGTAAGTGTTTGTTGTAATTTATATCTAATATTATCTGGCATTAAACTAATCTTTGATTGGATTCCCTCTTGAACAATATTATCTAGACTTCTACCAAATATTTCACTTTTCCAAATACTGGTTGGATCTGCATCTTGATCTTTCATTAAATAATCAATTAATTCTTTACTTTGTACTTCACTACCAATAATAGGTTCAAAGGTAGATTCTACATCGACACGAATCATATGAATGGAAGGGGCAATGGCTTTTAGTTTTACACCATATCTAGGTCCTTGTTTAATAATCTCCGGTTTTTCTAGTTTCATATCATCAAGAGATGGTGTTGCTACTCCATAACCAGTTTGTTTTACCATTTTTAAAGCATATTTTATTTGATCATATTCTTTTTTTGCAATGTTAAAATCTTGGAATAGGGAAAGTAGATCTGCTTTATTTTTGACATCTACATCTATAATTTCTGTCAATGTTTTATTATATAAGGAAGCTGGTGCCGTTAATGTAATTGTGATGATACCAGTTGATGGATCTACTTCCGATAAATAACTTTTTTCAATCATCTCACTACTTAAGAAATGTTTCGTTATGTTTTCAATATCTCTTAATTTGTCAATTTCTATGACACTTTCCTTAATACATTTAATGTATTCTTTTTTGACTGGATGACTATAATTTAAGATAGCAATCCATTCGGGCATGTTTACTTTTACTTCTAATACAGGAAATTCATATAATGCTTCTTTTAGAATATCATACATATCTTTCTCTGTCATTGCCTCAATACTAATTGGCATAACAGGAACATTGTGTTCTTCTTTTAAGGATGAGGCTAAACGTTCTGTTTCTGGTAGAGTAGGATGTGTAGAGTTTAAAAGTACAATAAATGGTTTTCCAATACTTTTTAGCTCACTTATGACTCTATTTTCCGCTTCTAAATAATCATTTCTGTTAAATTCACCAATTGATCCATCTGTTGTAACTACAATTCCTATTGTAGAATGATCCTTGATTACTTTTTCTGTTCCAATTTCTGCAGCTTCTACAAAGGGTATTTCCTCGTTGTACCAAGGTGTTTTTACCATTCTTGGTCCATTTTCATCTTCTGCACCTACTGCTTTATCAATTACATAACCAACACAATCTACTAATCTAATATTGCAGCTAAAGTCTTCAATATTAATAGTTGCAGCATTATTAGGAACGAATTTTGGTTCTGTAGTCATAATAGTTTTCCCGGCAGCACTTTGAGGAATTTCATCTAGTGCTCTTTTTCTTTCATATTCATCTTCAATATTAGGAACAATTAAGGTTTCAACCATTTTTTTGATAAATGTGGATTTTCCCGTTCTAACAGCTCCAACAACTCCTAAGTAGACATCACCACCGCTACGAGCTGCTATATTTTTAATAATTTCTTGCTTTTCCATATACATTCTCCTTTATTCATTTAAATCTATGTAAAGAAAAAATAATATATTCATTGAAAAGGAAAATAGAGAAATAGTTCTACTTGTTTTTTTATAAAATTGGTGTTAGTATAGATATATAGACACGAAATTTCGAACGATGTGATATAATATCAAATCAAAGAAGGAGGTCGTGTCTGTGGCAAGACAATATAAAACTTATGATGAAGAATTTAAAAAGACAGTAGTAAATTTATATGAATCTGGAAAAGGAATATCAGAATTATCAAGAGAATATGGCATAGGAAAAAGTACTATTGATAGTTGGATTAAAAAATATAAAACAATAACAACATCAACTGGAGAAGTTACTAATAATGATGAAATACTAAAACTCCAAAGGAAAAATAGAGAGCTTGAACAGGAGGTGGAAATCCTAAAAAAAGCAGTAGCCATATTCTCAAAGAAATAGAAGATAAAATCAGATTCATAGATAACAACAAAGAAGTCTATGATGTTAGATTATTATGTAAGTGTTTAGAACTACACCACTCAGTTTATTACTATCATTGTAACCATACAACTAATTCCTATAAGGAATCCAATAGAGAATTAGTTGTACAAATTACAGGAATATTTGATGAATCCAAAGGAAGATATGGTTCACTTAAAATAACCAAAATACTTAATAGTCAGGGAGTAAAAGTTAGTCAAAAAAGAGTTGCTAGAAGAATGAAATTTTTAGGACTTAGAAGCATAACAGTTAAGAAATACAATCATTCAGGCAGTTCTAAAACAGATAATACAAAAGAATATCCAAACCTATTAGAACAAAACTTTAAAGCAGATAAGCCAAGTCAAAAATGGGTTGGAGATATAACATACATATACACAAAAGAAACAGGCTGGACTTATTTAGCAATAGTAATGGATCTGTTTGATTTAAAAGTAGTTGGTTGGAGTTATGGTACTTCAATGACAGATGACTTAGTAATAGATGCATTTAACAAAGCGCTTACAAACAGAGGATTAGAGAAAGATGGAATATTCCATTCAGATAGAGGAAGTCAGTACACATCAAACAATTATGAAACTTTATTATCCACATTAAAAATAAGACATTCATACAGCAAAAAAGGCTACCCATATGATAATGCAAGTATGGAAAGCTTCAATGCCATATTAAAAAAAGAGGAAGTGAATAACGGTGTGTATGAAACATTTGAAGAAGCAAAGATGGTGATATTTGAGTTTATAGAGAGTTGGTATAACAACAAACGTATACATAGTACATTAGGATATATTACACCAAATCAAAAATATAATAATTATATTACTAACTTAGCAATAGCTTAGTATTTACGATTATTCCGAGAAAACTTTTGACAAGTAAAGAAACATTGTATATCCTTTAAACGGGTTTACTTATTAATTTTCATTTTTTGAAAATTAATAAGTAATACGAGCAATAATTAATTAAAATGTTTCTGCTAGTCAAAAGGAAATTGGAATAAAAGTAAATGCGATGAATTTGTTCGAAAAAATGTGTCTAAAAACTTGACATAAATCCAAATCAATGCTAAGATATAGTGCCAAGAAGGAGAGAAATGTCATGGATGATACTATAATGGATATTCTAGATGGAGCAATAAACAAGAATACAGAGGTTAATGAGAGTGCCTTAGAAAAGTTAATATACACTACTTGTGATAAGAAAAATTTAGATGAGTATGTTAATGGTATATGTTTTATAGATAAATCGCAATCTTATTCTTCTCCAATGGCCTATAGTATGGTGAAAAAAATGATAATTGTTGATCTATATAAGATGAATGAATTTTTAAAAAGCATTAATTCTTCTGTTGAACATACTATCAAAAAGAATCATCAAGATATGTATGTAAAAATATTTTTAGAACATATGATATTACATGAGATGGACCACGCTTTACAAAATAAAATAAGTAGAGAAAAAAATGCAGATATAGAAGCGAAATTGGTAAAGTTAGAACTACATCCCATTCATACCTTATATAAACCATTTCTTTTGATGCTATCTAATTCTTATCGACCTTTAAAAGAGGAAATGATTAGAAATACGATGATGTTGAAATCTTTAAAAGAAAAATATGATTCTATTAGCCCTACAGAAAAGTTAGCGGAATACCATTCCCTAAAGGAAGTAATTAATTATTTATCTAGTGGTGATATTAATTATTCTGATATTACTAGTGTACTAAAAATGTATTTAGCATACTTTTTATTAGATGGGTATGATTTTAATTCTGACATTTCATCTCCTACAAAAAGATATATAAACGATTTCAAACAGGCTAAATTTATAAGAGGGAATAGACATTTTACAAAAGAGTTTTATCATTTATTAGAGGATACTAAAAGAGATACCCTAGAGAGAAGATTGTCTTTAGGATTAGATATTACAAAAGATGAGTATAAAAAAGTAAAAAAAATGATATCCTAAGGAAAATTTCTATTGAAGTGGCTACCAGTTATATAAAAAGAAGATAATTCCATTCACTTCCTAGTTGTGTTTTATATTTCTAAGATTTTCTATTTCTTTTCCTGGCAAATTAGTATATTTTGAAATAATTTGAGTATTACTCTCCTTTTTTTATAGAGATGCTAAGGCATCTTCTTTTTTTCTCTTTGTAACTTTTTTGAGTAATCTAATTATCGTATAATGTTTTAAAATAACTACCATTATTTAGTTTTTCTAATTTATCTTCTTATTCTTAGCTACTTTTGTGTATAAAAAAAGAACTTAATAGTTCTAAAACATTTTATCAATATCTTTTGGTACATTATCTTGTACGATTGCATTTACAATTTTATCCTCTTTTTCTTTGGATACTTCTTTTCCTGTAATTGCTGATATTTCTTGTACCATATCCCTTAACACTTTTTCATCCTTCATATTGGAATTTTGAAGTTTTTTTGCTAAAGACATTATGGTATCTTTATTGACATTTGTCTTTTTCTCTACTTTTTTAAAAAAATTATCTCCAAACATAGTTCTCCTCCTATCTTATTATATGTTCCTTCTTATAAAACGTTCAAACAAAAAGAGCTTTAATAATTGCTCTTTTCCTTTTTCTCTAATTTTTTTTGATACTTCTCTTTCTTTTTCACAATTTCTTCGCATTTTTTTGAAAATTCTTCAATAGAAATTACTTTTTTAGAATATCTATCTTGGAGTATTTCCAATGCTCGATTTAGACTATCCATTTCTGTTTTTGGATTTTTTGCTTGAAAAAACATTATTCATCACCGTTCCTATTTTTAAATTGTAAAATAATAGGAGTTCCTTCCAAATCAAAATTTTCTCTTAATTTATTTTCTAGGTATCTTTCATAAGAGAAATGAACAAGCCCCTTATTATTCACTCTTAATGTAAATTTTGGAGGTTTGATTCCAGTTTGACTAGAAAAATAAATCTTTAATCGGTTTCCTTTATAAGATGGAGGTTTATTTAATTGATAAGCATCAAGTATCACATCATTTAAAAGACTAGTTTTTATTTCTTTCTTTATGTTCTCGCTTACTTTGATGACTTCTGGCATTAGGGTATGGATTCTTTTTTTAGTAAGTGCAGATAAGAAGACGATAGGTGCATATGGTGCAAATTGAAATTCTGCTCGAACTAATTTTTTATAATCATTGATTGTGGTATCTTTTACGGTATCCCATTTATTGACAACCAAAATAAGTCCTTTTCCTTTTTCAATCGCATATCCTGCGATATGTTTATCGTGTTCGGTAATTCCTTCTTCTGCATTAATGATAACAAGACAAATATCACTCCGATCTATCGCACGCATAGAACGAAGCAGGCTGTATTTTTCAATAGTCTCAAACACTCTTCCTTTTTTTCTCATACCAGCAGTATCAATCATAACGTATTCTTCTCCATGATATTTTAATACCGTGTCAATCGCATCTCTTGTTGTACCAGCAATATCAGAAACAACAACTCTTTCTTCGTTTAATAAGGCATTCATTAAAGAACTTTTTCCGACATTAGGACGTCCTATTATAGAAAATTTGATACGAGTATCTTCTTCTTCCATATCATTTTCTCTAAACTCCATCGTAAGCATATCCATTAATTCAATATATCCTGTATTATGAATACTACTAATTGGAATATAAGAATCAAATCCTAATTCATAGAAATCGTATAAATTGTTTTGTGCTTCTTTGGTATCGATTTTATTAATAGCGACAATAACCATTTTTTTACTCTTTCTTAAAATATCTCGAATTACTATATCATTATGTGTAATTCCTTCTTTTCCATCTACAAGAAATAACACAATATCTGCTTCATTAATGGCTATCTCTGCCTGTACTTTAATTTCTTCATTGAATTTTTCATCAGACACATCAATCCCGCCAGTATCAATTAAGAAGAACTTTTTATTATGATAAGTTACTTCTTGGTACAAGCGATCCCGAGTAACTCCTGGTATATCTTCGATGATTGCTATTTTCTTGCCTACGATTTTATTAAATAGAGTACTTTTACCTACATTTGGTCTTCCAACAATAGCGATAGTAGGAACTGCCATAGTATCCCCTCCAAACTATGTGTAGTATATCATAAATTAAGAAAAAAAGAAATGAGTTGTATTTATTATTAAAATATTGTATCATATAGAACAAAAAAGGAGGAGATAGTTATGGAAAAAGATCCAGTAATAGAGAGGTTGCAGAGAAAATAGCAACAACCCTTTATGCTAGGAAGATGTTAGAAGATGCGGACTTTTATGAAAAACAAGAAAAAATATTATATCAATATTTCTCTGTATATGGTAATTTGAAAGATGGGGAGCGAATAAAAGAGGTCAGCATCGTAGATAAAAAAAAGAGGAAAATGGTAGTAGTAGAATATACAAATAATAGTTGGGAATTTTATACAAAGGAGTTTTCTTATGACCAGATAATGGACGATGTAATTCGTATCAAAAAACAGATGCATTATTTTCAAGAGAATACTATGTCTATGTTGAAAGATTGCACATTTAAATTATTAGCACAAGCGACACAAGATTCAAATAGTATGGATTTATCTTCTGTATTTCAAATGAAAGATATTGCAGAAAGAGTAAAAAATATGAATTGGAACTCTTTCTTATCACAAAAACAGATAGAAGAAATTAGTTCCATTCCAATACAAATAAGAAAAATAGCAGAGCAATGTGGCGTATCTTTAGAGGAGACAGATTATGAATATGAAGAGCCTTCTTTAAGGGAACTAAAAGAAAAAGAATATTTTGATTTTAATGATGGGGAGTATCTCGAAGTAGCAGTAGAGTATTTAAAATCAAAAAAGTTGAAAATAACTGATAAGAGATTTGAGCAATTATCCTTAGAGAAAAAAATCGAAATTATATGTAATAACATTTTATATAGTGATATTATGGGTATACAACTTAGAGTTGTTAAAGAATCTAAGCGTGGAAAAAGAGTAAAAGCTGCCGAAGAAGAAGAAAAAAAAGTTAGCAAACGAAAGCAAAATGAAATAATAGATAAAATATTTTTGGGAAAAGAAATGACAGATGAAGAAATTAGTGAGTTTATTCATGGTATGAGTAATTATAGAGAAGACCATAGATGATTTTGCAGGAGCATACTTATTAGAAGATATTAATAAAAAAGTAAGAGCAATAGAAATATTAAAACAGAAATATCCTGGTAAGATGAATTATGATTTTATTCTTGAAGAATATACAGATTGGCAACAAATCTTATCTACATTATTTCAATATCTTACTGCTTCTAGTTATGTGGATAAAGAAGAAGCCTCAGTCAATTTATTTCTATATACTAGAAAAAAGAGAAAAGAACAACTAGAAATTCTAGACGAATATACAAAGAAATATAGAGATATGGATAATCAATATAGGGAAGTTTCACAAAAATTTAATTATCTTAGTGCAATAGAAACGCTAGAAACTGGTATTAGAGTATTAGGTGCTAACTTAGATTTGGATGCAGAAAGAAGATATAACGCTATGCAAGAGAATCTAACATTTATTAAAGAAGCACATAATGCTATTAGTGTTTCTGAAAAATTACAATATTATCCTGATTTAACAGGAGGCTTATTCTGTTGTGAAATGGCACTTGAGGCTTATACTTCTGCAAAAGATATTACGAAGACAGAAGAAAAATCACATGCTATTAGTGGAATAGTTTATGTTCTAAATGAACAAATAGAGGCGTTTGAAGAAAAACTGTCTAGTGAATTAATAGACAAGATTCAAACGGATAAAGTAGGTGTTCCAAAACAATTATTAAAGGGAATTGGTAGAAAATAATTTTACTTATTCTCTTTTTTTTGTTATCCTTTTAAAAAGGAGAGATACGATGGAATATGTAAAGAAACTTAGAAAATTTATCGGACATGATCCAATTCTAATGTGTGGTTGTGGCTGTCTTATTTTTAATGAAAAAGGACAAGTGTTATTACAAAAAAGAAGTGACGATGGGTTATGGGGTAATCCAGGAGGAGCTATGGATTTAGGAGAAACAATTTATGAGACCGTGATAAGAGAAGTGAAAGAAGAAACGGGTCTGACTATTTTAGAAAAAGATTTAAAAATTTTTAAGATCTATTCTGGTGAAGAACAACATCATATTTATCCAAATCAAGATGAAATGTATTTTGTTAATATTCTTTTTATAACAAATACTTATTCAGGATCCTTAAGAGGGGATTCAGAAAGTTTAGAACTTCGTTTCTTCGACTTAGATAAGTTACCTACTGATATTACGAAACCATTTGAATCTGTAATGAAGGATTTAAAAAATATAAGTTTTCAATAAAGGGAATTAACTTCTCTTTTTTATATTTTCTAAAATAAAAACATTGTGTATAATAATGTTTGGTGATATTTATGAGTTTGACCTTATTAACAAAAGAACAAATTATTGGTAGGCAATCTTTAAGTTTCTTTCATGAATTTGGCATAAAAGCAGCAATAACAGATTATGCGATTGCTTTAGGCGGCTATGTAAGTGATGCGGATTATATTAATGAAGATCAGAATTCATTAGCAAATAGAACAGGATACTATTGGACAGAAACAAGGCTTAAGCAAGATAAAAGAAAGGTTGTTTATTATAATGGTTCATTAAATTATCTCTCAGGAGTTACTAGAGATGTTGGAATTCGTGTAGTTTTACCATATTCTATCGTAGCTCAAAATGCTACCGATATGGTTAAAATAAATAATAATGTCATGGAACTAGAAGCTGGTTATTACCCAAATAAAGTTGCTACAAAAACGAAAAAAGAGGAATTAGAGGAGTTAAAAAAAGAATTAAAAGAAGCTATGATTGTGAAAAAATATACGATAGATTCTAGGAATTATAATGATTATAAAAAAGAATTTAGACCACAAGAATTAATGGAAATAGAATTAGAAGGTGGAAGCCGTTATACAGAGACGGTAATAAAACCTCGTTTTGGAAAAAAGGAAATCCAATTATCGGATGGAAATAGTTATCAAGTAGGAGAGACAGCTTGGTTTGAGAGATGTCCTATTAGGTGGTATGGTGATTCAAGAAAAAAGGTTGCTATTACCAAAGATATCATTATGGCTGGTATACCATTTGGCTATTTTGATATGCATTATTACCTAAATACTTACTTGATGAAAGAAATGGAAATAAATACTGAAAACGTAGTTCCTGTAAAGAAAAAAAGAGGAAAAAATTAATTGTGATTGATTTACTGCTTTTTTCTTTTTTTTAGGTAGAAAATTTAACAAAACTTTACTTATTTTTTCTGTTGTAATAGGAAAATCGTATTTTTCTTACTTTATTCTCTTTATTAATGATATAATGATAATATAGAAGGTGGTTACATGAAAGAAATGGAAAAAGAAGAAAAGGAATGGTATGATAATCCAAGAATAATAACTAATATTGCTATTAGTTTCATTGTATTAATGTTACTATTATCAGAATCATTTGCAGTAAAGAATAATTTATCAACAGCTAATATTCTTAGAAATTTATTAAATCATAATAGTATTTATTTGATATGGTTAATTTATTTCGTCCCCCTTAAAATGAATTCTTTAAAGAAATATTTTCATTATTTAAATCTATTTCTAGTAGTAGTTTATTTTATCTTTTCTCTTACTTCAATCTTAACAATTATAAGATCATTTGGTATTACATCGTTGATAAATTTATTTTTAAATATTATAATACTTATTTATATTATTCACGTATTACTTAAGAATACAAGAATTTGGAAGGATTTAAAATTAGAATCTTCTCCATTTAATGAGATAAGTAACGATAATTATTTTTATGCCATTATCATACTTGCAAGTATATTATTAATTGTCAATTTGATTAATGTAGTAAGTTTTGATGGCGTTGTTTTATCCTTAATAGGAACAGCTTATTATTTTGCTATATCAAGATATCTCTATTTATACCAAGTACATCTAGATTCTATTAGTAATAAAGAAAAGAAGGTGAAGAAATAATGGATATGTTTGATGAAATTGATAAAGTCGCAAAGGATTTTCCAAGATTAAAAAAAGTAGCTAAAAATGTAACTTCAAATAAAGTAAATAATTATCAGATATTTAGTTATGTTATCATGGGGATTTTTGTTGGTATTGGATTCTTATTTGGTAATTTATTTCCATCTTGTGGAAATTATTCTTCTCTTTATTATGATCAATGTTCCATGACAGAATTTAATTTCTCCCTTACTATTGGTATCTGGTTTATAGGTCTTATGGTAACCGTATTTTTTTATGGCATGGGTGAAATAATTTCTCTTTTAAGAGGTATGAACCAAAAGTTAGAGAAAAAATAGGGAGTTCTAGTTCTTTTAAAAATACTCTCTTTTGGTAGAGGAGTAGGTATCAAATATTTTGGAAAATTTATGTTTTTTACTCATTTTTATTGCAATTTCTTTCATTTCATGATAAGTTTGATATGTAAGCATAACATGCTTAATGAAACAAGGGAGGTATTATAGAATTATGAAAAAAGCAGAATTAGTTGAAGCTGTTGCAGAAGAAGCAGGATTAACAAAAGCAGATGCAACAAAAGCTATTGATGCAATGCTAAATACAATTACAAAGGCATTAGCAAATGGAGATAAAATTCCACTAGTTGGATTCGGAACTTTTGCAGTATCAAAAAGAGAAGCACGTGAAGGACGTAATCCAAGAACGGGAGAAACTGTTACGATTGCTGCTAGAAATGCAGTTACATTTAAAGCAGGATCTGCATTAAAAGACGCTGTAAATTAATTTATAGTATAAGACGCCAGAAGGCGTTTTTTTTGGAGGATTTATGGAACTTGTTATCGCAACTTTTAATATACAAAATAAATATAAATTAAAAAATTATACTGGAGTAGATCAATTTGGTAATCATGTAAAAAGTTTGGTAGATTTCATTAATCGTTATCATATTGATATTTTAGGTGTACAGGAATTAACAAAAACTTATAAAGAAAATTTATGTATGATTTTACCGAAAGATTATTTTATAACAGGAAAGTATCGCTATACAAATTTTGGTAATAAGATATCAATTATTAGACGATATAATGAATCAAATTCTATTATTACTAGATGCCATCTATTAGATTCTAAGACAAAGAGACTTCCTTTTTTTCCTCATATTCCTCGTATTATTACCTATACAAGTTTTATGATACATAACAGAAGAATCAATGTTTATAATACTCATCTTGACCAAAAATCAGACTATATAAGAAAAAAGCAATTAAAAGTAATTTTATCTATGATAAAAAAAAATAGATGTGAATGTGTATTAATGGGAGATTTTAATTGTTCTATCAAAAAGGATTATTTTAATCATTTTATAGAAGAGATGGAAAAAATAAATATAAGTTTTGTAAGAGTGGATAAACCTACTCTTAAAAATAGAAAATATCCTATTGATCATATTTTTGTTCCTAAAAATTGGATTATCAAAGAAAAGATAGTGGCAGAAGTTGGTACTAAGGCAAGTGATCATTTGCCAATTGTTGTAAAACTTAAGATATAAAAAAGACTTTTTATCCTAGAAATGGTATAATAACAGTAGGTGGTATAATGGTAGAAGAAGCTTGTAAAGTATTAACTGAAATTACAGAAAAGGGTTATAAAGCTTATATTGTAGGAGGATTTGTTAGAGATTATTTACTAAAAATAGAATCTAATGATATTGATATTACAACAAATGCTACTCCAAAACAATTACAAGAGATATTTAAGGATGCTTTATTACCCACAACGGATTATGGTTCTATTACTATCGTTCGAAAAAAAGTTCGTTATGAGATTACTACTTTTCGAAAAGAAATAAAATACATTAATAATAGAAAACCAGTAGAAATTGAATATATTGATGATTTAGTAGAAGATTTAAAAAGAAGAGATTTCACTGTAAATTCCATTTGTATGGATGAAAATAAAGAGATTTTAGACTTTTTGAAAGGTCAAGATGATTTACATGAAAGAGTAATACGAACAATTGGTAATGCAAAAGAAAAATTAGAAGAGGACTCCTTAAGAATTCTTCGTGCTATTCGATTTGCAACTAGCCTTAATTTTTCATTAAGCGATGAGATAAAAGAAGCAATTTTACTAACAAAGCATTTATTAAAAGATTTATCTTATAATAGAAAAAAAGAAGAATTAGATAAAATATTTGCTAGTAAAAATGTGAATAGAGGTATCTCGTTATTATTAGAATTTGGTTTAGATAAAGAGCTAGAGTTAGAACGATTAAGAGAAATTAAAAATACAGATTCTTTAATTAGCGTATGGAGTATGTTGAATGTGATAGATATTTATCCTTTTACAAGTAGCGAAAAGACTTTAATTAATAATATAAATAAAGTAATGAATGAGGATAATTTAGATCCCATGACACTTTATCAATATGGTCTATATGTTAATTCGATTGCTGGAACGATGAAGAATATAGAAAGAAAAGAAATTACCAAGGCTTATAATGGTTTGCCAATTCATTCAAAGAGTGATATTGCTATTACTAGTAATCAAATTATGGAGTTACTAAAAAGAGGACCAGGAGAGTATTTAAAAGAAATATATTGTGATTTAGAAAGTAAAATTCTATATCATAGACTTGTTAATGAAGAAAAAACAATATTAGAATATATAAGGAAAAGGTATCAATAAAAAAGCATTAAATCCTCTTTTCTTGTTTTTTATTAGAGTTTGATTTATAATATGGAAAAAAGGAGATGATTATTTTGAAGAGTTCTAAACTTGTTGAAATGTATAGTGCTGGCAATATTGTAATTCCACTATATATTATGAAATACTACAAAAAATTAAATATTGAACTTGATGATTTCATCTTTCTTATGTATTTATATAGTCAAGGAAATAAAGTGATATTTGATCCTTCTAAATTTGCTTTTGATTTGAATATGGATTTAGGTATTATAATGGAAAAAGTATCTGTTTTAAATGATAAGGATTTATTAAGTGTAGATGTAAGAAAAACCGAAAAAAAAGTGATGGAAGAAGTTATCAATTTAGAGAGTTTTTTCAATAAATTATCCTTAATTGTTATGGAAAATATGAGTGAGGAAAAAGATAATTCAAAATCAAATATTTTCGAAGTGATTGAAAAGGAATTTGGAAGAACTTTAAGTCCCATTGAATTTGAGATTATAAAAGCTTGGTTAGATAATAATATGAGTGAGGAATTAATCAAAGAGGCTTTAAAAGAAGCTACCTTTAATGGGGTATCTAATTTAAGATATATTGATAAGATATTATATGAATGGGAAAAAGCAGGAATTAAAACAAAAGAGGATGTTTTAAAAAATAATAAGAAAAGAAGAATAAAAAGTGAGGAAGATAGTAAGAAAGAAATTGATTTAGATATTATGGATTGGGATTGGTTTGATGAAGATGAGTAATAAAAAAGCATTAGTAGAAGACTATTTAGAGGAATTATTTCCAGATCCGAAATGTGAATTAAATTATAAGAATGATTATGAATTATTACTTGCTATTATGCTTAGTGCTCAAACAACAGATAAAAGAGTGAATGAATGTACGAAGGTTTTATTTGGAAAATACCAGACTTTAGAGGCGTTATCTAAAGCGAATATAAAGGATATTGAAAAAATAATACGTTCGCTTGGATCTTTTCGTAAGAAGAGTGAGTATATTAATAAAATATCCACAATTTTAGTGGAAAACTATAACTCTAAAGTTCCTGTTGATAGAGAAATATTAGAATCTCTTCCGGGAGTTGGGAGAAAAACGGTTAATGTTTTCTTTGGCGAATACTATGATATGCCTGCCATTGCGGTAGATACTCATGTGGAAAGAGTAAGCAAAAGGTTAAAAATAGCTAAAATGGATGCTACAGTGAGTGAAGTAGAGCAAAAACTTATGAGGTTTTACAAAAAAGAAGATTGGGCGAGAAGACACTTGCAAATGGTCCTATTTGGAAGATATCATTGTAAAGCGATGAAGCCATTGTGTGAGGAGTGCAAGTTAAAAGATATTTGCAGAAAAAAATAAAATAGAGAATTTTCCCTATTTTATTTTTGATTTTATGGAGTTTGGTTAGGATCAGGGTCTGGAGTGGTTGGTGGTGGTGTTGGAGGCGTTGTTGTTACTTCTTTAATTATATAATTTTTTGGGCATTTTATTGTTATAGATTTATATTTGAAGAAGAAATTAATTGTACACGCTTTTTTTGTTGATGTAAATACTCCATTTTCTTCACATGCACTTGTATCTGCTGATGCAATACTATACTCATTTTTTGGTAAAGGTTTTTCTTTATATTTAATCGTGCATATATTTCCTGTTGGAAGTGCCGAACCTGCATCTACTGTTTCGGATTCACCTCCACAATCGCATTTGAAGTCTGATTCTTTTGCATCTTCCGTTAATTGGTAAGATGCAGCTTCACTTTGGGCACCACTGTAACTTTTATAAGTAGCAACTACTCGATAAGTTGCATAAGGATTTGCTGTTTCGAAGGTATAAGAAGTTCCTTCTACAAATTTTAGAAGTGTATTATCTTGGTAGACATTATATCCTAAGGCACCATAATTTTCATCGCCTTCTAATCTTGGAACTGCATTCCAACTAATCGTTACCTTATTTCCACTATAATTCACTTTTATGTTTCCAGGGGTTTCTAGTTTGTTAGATATTTGTTGTGCTCCTTCTTCTGGTTCATGTCCTTTTTTGAAATATTCATAGACAACATTTCCTTCTCCATTTTTTGCTACTTGCGGAGGATTAGAACCAGCAATAATTCCTAACTTAACAACACTATCTGGCATTTTAAATTCTTCTCGGTTACTTTCAAAAGCTGCTTTCGCAAGGGCTTGGAAAAGTTTATCTTTTTGAATGGTTGCAGGAAGGTTTCTTAAACAATATTCTTTACTTATTTTATCATAACCATACCACATTCCAATTACTGTTTTTGTTGTATAGCCAACTACCCATGAGTCACGAATCGCATCTCCAGGTAGTCCATATTTTGCCATTGTTGCATCATCAAAGTTCGTTGTACCAGTTTTAGCAGCTACATTTTTAGGAGTTCCACCAGTAAGAGCAACATCTTGTAAGATGCTAGAAATCATAAAGGCTGTGGCATCACTCATAACTTGTTTTGGTTTTACTTTATGTTCTTCCGTTTTATTCGTATCGCGGAAGACGATTTTAGAAACAGTATAAGGTTCATTATAATATCCACCATTAGAGAAGGCAGCATAAGCAGCACTCATAGTAAGTGGAGATACTCCTGTAAATGCACCAATAGAGTGGGCTTCATGGATTTTTCCGTTCGATATTTCAGGCTCAATACCAAGATTTGTTACAAATTCAATAATCTTTTTATTATCTACTTGTTGGAACGCTTTTAATGCTGGAATATTACGAGAAGTAGATAAAGCTCTTCTCATCGTAACGGTTCCAAAGTAGCCATTATCCCAGTTTTTAATTGATTGTCCATTCGAATAAGAATAAGGGGCATCATCAAATAGCGTATAAGTAGACCAGTTGTTATATTCAATACCTGGACCATAATCAAATAATGGTTTTGCTGAAGATCCTGGTTGTCTTTTGATTTGGGTTGTATAGTTAAAGCTGTTTACTCCATCTCCACTACGATTACGGCCATTTCCAACTGCTAATATTTTTCCTGTTTGTGAATCAAGAACAGAAACACCTGTTTGTACTTTGTCATCAATCCAACTATACGTAACACCATCTAAAACATCATTTACGCCATCTTGTTTTCCTCTATCCATATTGGTATAAATTAATAATGGAGTGGTATAAGCATTTACATTATATTTGTCATCAATTTCTTCCACCACGGTATCAATATATCCTTGATATTTAGAAGTTGTTGCATTTGTTTGTTCACTAGTTAAAGATTCAACAGGGATGCTTTTTGCTAGCTCATATTCTTCTTCGGTAATATACCCATGATGTTTCATTAAATATAGAACCGTATTTCTTCTTTGAGTAGCATTTTTTGGATTGACATTAGGACGATATAAGTTAGGCGATTTGAACATACCTGCTAAGATAGAGGCTTCGCTCAAGTTTAGGTCAGATACATCTTTCCCAAAATAAGCTCGAGAAGCTTCTTGAACACCATATACATTTCCACCTAAAAAGTGGTTGTTTACATAAAACTCTATAATTTCTTCTTTGGAATAGTTTTTCTCTAGTTTAAATACAGCTAAATAAATATCAGTAAATTTACGAATAATTCCTTTGATACCACTAGCTTCTGTTGATGTGAAACTATTTTTGATTACTTGCATGGATAAGGTAGAAGCACCACCAGCACTTGCTTTTCCGAATACTTGTCCCATAGAAGCTTTTAAGAATCTAGGTACATCTAATCCATTATGTTGATAAAATCTAGAATCTTCTGTTGCGATAATCGCGTCTACTAGAACTTGAGGGAGCTCATTAAACTCTACTTTATCTCTCATTTCTGCTCCTAGTTTAATAACTTCTTTTCCATCTTTATCATAAATGATAGTCGATTCTTTGGTATCAAGTTGGCTAGTATCAAACTTTGGGGCATTTACGGTTACATAAACTAAGAATGCAGCAAATAAAGATAAAGCAAGAATACCCATAATCAAAAATAGAATTAAGATGATATTAATTACTTTTCTCTTTTTGCTATTTTTCTTTGCAGAATCTAGTAATTTGGCGATTCCGATAATTACTAAAATCATTACCGCTACAAAGACGGTGAATAAAAATCCCATATTAATGAAACAAAGTACTAGTAAGATAACTAATAATATGGATAGTACAATTTTAGCTCCTGTTGGTAGTTTTGCCGGATCGGTATGTATCCTTCCTTTAATATTTTTTGTTTTATATTTTTTTGTATTACTATTTGTCTTTTTCTTTTTTATTCCTTTTTTTGTCATTTTTTTCCTCCATAAATTTATCTACAATTTCTAAATAATCGATTCTAGGGTTTAGCTTTTCTTTTAATAAATATCCTTTTTGTTGAAAATAGTTAAGAGGAATGGACTTTCTATTGTTTTTTTCTAAAAAGTCAAAGAAATCATTTGCTGTCAACAAAAAGGTAAGACTTAGATTCGTAAATCGAACAATTAAAAAAGCAATTCCTTGTTGATTTTTTATATTTTGTAAATGTTTTATTTGGTGAGGATGTATATTCTCCAAGGCAAAAGAGGTTTTACTCTTGGTTTCTTTTGCTTCGAAATCAATATACTTTCCTTTATAAATACCATTATAGTCAGTAGTAGAAGGTTCTAGAAAATAAGCCTCCTTTATGGTTGCGAGTTTTCTAGATTGATAATCTACGTTTACTATTTTAATTGGGGTAGGCTTTTTATAAATATATGCTTTATCTATTTCTCTGTAGTATATATTGGTAGAATTAAGATCTTGTTCTAGCATCATTCCTCGATTGGCATAGTTGGTATGATGATTGGTAACGCTTTTCTTAATCCCATTTGGATAATTCATATATAACCACCTATTTTGTATTATACTATAAATGTAAAAAAATTTCTATCTTTTTCGATTATTTAGAAAAAAATAAAAAGTCTAGTTTTGTCGTATTACAAGACAAATAGAAAAAATATTAGTAAAATGATACTGGTGATGAAAATGAATCATATAGAAATAATTAAAATATTAAATAGGATGTTGGGAGATACACAGTACGCAAAGAGAAAAGAGGTAATTAGCTATCCTAATTTATTTGACAAAAAAACTCAATAATGTATAATATAGATAAAGGGATTGGTGATTTATAATGTATCAAAATAAAATTGAACTTTCGCCACAGGAAATTTTAGAAAAAGAATTTAAAATCGATACACGTGGTTATAGATTGAAGGAAGTAGATCAATACTTAGATATCATTATTAAAGACTATGAGAAGTTTTATACTATTATTAATGATTTAGAAAAAGAAAAAGCAGATTTACTTGGTGAAATCATGAGATTAAAGCAAGAACTTAGAACGTTGAAGACGAATGCAGAGATTGTGAAAAATAGTAGCAGTGATATGCCCGAGGTTACTAATGTAGATTTATTACGTAGATTGTCTAATCTTGAAAAGATGGTATATGGAAAAGATGAATAATACTTTGACAAACGCTGTATCTTATAGGATATAGAGGAAAGTCCATGCTCACACAATCTGAGATGATTGTAGTGTTCGTGTCTAAGGAAAAAATAACTTAGAGTAGAGAAATCTAACGGCGAAGTAAAAACCTAAGTTTTATAAATATGGTTTTCTTCTGAAAAGTGCCGCAGTGACGATATTTTAGGAAACTAAAAGGTGAAACGTGGTAAACCCCGCGAGTGAGAAACCCAAATTATGGTAGGGGAGTCTTGATGAGGAAAAGGAACCAAGTCAAGGACTGAGAAATCAGTAGATAGATGTTTGTCGCCTAGAAATAGGTACAGAACATGGCTTATAAAGTATTATTTATAATGATTATTCTTTAAAAGAGGTGTTGTAAGTGTGAAAGAATTGGGAGAATATTTAAGAGATACTAGACTCCAAAATGGCGTTAGTATTGAAGAGGCAGCAGAAGATAATGAACTTTCTTCATCACAACTAGAAAACATTGAAAATGGCAACTTAAGAGCTTTTAAAGATGTATATAAATTAAAAGAGTATGTAAAAAATTATGCAAAGTATTTGGGGTTAGATCCTAATGTTGTTGTAGAAGAGTTTAATGATTTTTTATTCGAGCATACTTCTAAAATTTCTTTAGATGATATATTAGAAGCAAAAAGGCAACTGGATATTGAAAAAGAAGAAAAGAAAGTGAAATCACCATATACAAAAGAATATAAAGAACGTTTTCATTATAGAAGCGTGTTTATCATTATTGGTATTGTGGCAGCAATTGTGATTGTTATTTTTCTTTTCCTTTCGCTTTTAAACAAAGAATCCATTGATAGTCGAGTTCTAGTAGGTAGTAATGAGGAGGTAATCTATGAATTTGCCAACTAAATTAACAGTTTTACGTATTATTTTATCTTTTATAGTAATTGCGATATTAGTTTTTCCGTTTTATACAGTAGGAGTTACTTGGCCGAGAGTGATAATCTTAGGAATATCGTTAAAAAGTGAATATATGGTAGCAGGAGTTATCTTTATTGTGGCTAGTATTACCGATTTTATTGATGGATATTTGGCACGTAAAAATAATCAGGTAACGGATACAGGAAAAATGCTTGATGCTATTGCTGATAAAATTCTTGTTGACTCTGTTTTAATTATTTTTGCAGCACATGGCTTTATTTCTGTTATTATTCCTATTATTATTGTAGTACGTGATATTATTGTAGATGCGATTAAAATGGAAGCAGCTAGCAAAGGTAAAGTGGTAGCCGCTATCAAAAGTGGTAAGATTAAAACAGCTAGTCTGATGATAGGAACGGTATTGACTTTTTTCTATAATTTACCATTTGAGGCGATGAATATTAGGGTATCCGATTTCTTCTTGTTCTTTGCTACTATTATGTCTATTGTTTCGCTGATAGAGTATTATAAATTAAATAAAAATATTATTTTTTCTAAAGAAGAATTTATAAATTAAGGGTTTTTCATATCAAGAAAACTCTTTTTTGATAAAGAATTTTTAATTTTGAATCGTTTAACCAAACAATTGTTTGAAAGAATACTTGATTTTTGAAAAAAAATAAGTTACAATGAATTTGTAAGTTATTTACGAGGAGGTTTATATGAGTAAGACAGTAACAAAAGAAATAAATAAAGATAAAGCACTAGAACAAGTGTTAGGTGATATAGAAAAGCAATTTGGAAAAGGATCTATTATGATGCTTGGAGATAATAGGCATCTGAAAGTGGATGTTTGCTCTAGTGGGTGTTTATCCTTAGATATTGCATTAGGTGTTGGAGGTTATCCTAGAGGAAGAATTATTGAGATATATGGTCCAGAATCAAGTGGTAAAACAACATTTGCCTTACAAGCAATTGCAGAACAGCAAAAAGCAGGGGGAAGAGCAGCCTTTATCGATGCAGAACATGCATTAGACCCTGTTTATGCAGAAAGATTGGGAGTTAATATTGATGAATTATTGCTTTCTCAACCAGATACAGGGGAACAAGCATTAGAGATTTGTGAAGCTTTGGTTCGAAGTGAAGCCGTTAGCATTATTGTAATTGATTCTGTTGCTGCATTAGTTCCTCAAGCAGAGATTGATGGTGAGATGGGAGATTCTCATGTTGGATTACAAGCAAGGTTGATGTCTCAGGCTTTAAGAAAATTATCTGGTACGATTAATAAAACAAAAACAACTGCCATTTTTATTAATCAATTAAGGGAAAAAGTAGGAGTTATGTTTGGAAATCCTGAAACAACACCAGGTGGACGAGCTTTGAAATTTTATTCTTCGATTCGATTAGATATTAGGCGTAATGAACAATTAAAAATGGGTGATGGTGTAGTTGGAAATAAAACTACTGTTAAGGTAGTTAAGAATAAAGTGGCACCACCATTTAAAACTGCCATTGTGGATATTATGTATGGTGAAGGAGTTTCACGTGAGGGCGAAGTCATTGATTTGGGTGTAGAAGCTGGTATCGTACAAAAAACAGGAGCATGGTTTTCTTATAATGGTGAAAAACTTGGTCAAGGGAAGGAAAATGCGAAATTACTTTTAAAAGAGCATCCTGAATTAAAAGAGGAAATCGAAAAGAAAGTAAGAGAATACTATAGTATATCATTAGAAGAGGGCGAAAAGTAAAAAGCACCTCTTTTTTTATCGCATATATTACTATGAGGTGATGGTATTGAAACCATTAAATAAGATTTTAAAATGTCCATATCAAACAATGATTTCTGGAATTAAAACAGATTCTAGAGAAGTTAATGAAGGAGATTTGTTCATCGCAACCAAAGGATTTTTTGTAGATCATAGTAATTATATTGGAGAAGCGATTAAAAATGGTGCAAAGGCAGTGGTTACGGATAGGGATTATGAAGCTACTATTCCTATTCTAAAAAGAAAAGATTTGAGAAGAGCATTAGTGAATGCTTGTATAAATTTTTTTGATTATCAAAATAATATAAATTTAATTGGTGTTACTGGTACAGATGGTAAGACGACAACGGCATTTATTTTAAGCGAGTTATTAAATGAAAAAGATAATACTGCTTACATGGGTACAAATGGCATTAAATATAAAAATCAAGTAACTAAAATCAATAATACAACCCCACCGACAGAAAAGCTCTATGATTATTTAAGTGGGTTAGAAAAAAATGGGTGTAAGAATTGTGTGCTAGAAGTTTCTAGTGAATCTCTTTTACATAAGAGGGTTTCTTCTTTTCGATTTCGATATGTTATCTATACCAATATCACAGAGGACCATTTAAATATTCATAAAAATATAGATAGTTATATTAAAGCTAAGATGAGTTTGACGAAGTTATTAGAAAAAGATGGTATTATCATTTCGAATGGAGATGATATCGTTCAAGAAAGATTGCGAGAGATAAAGAAAAATCAAGTAATTACTTATGGAAAGTCAAGCCAATGTGACTTTAGAATTTTAAATATAGTAGAAAAAGAAAATAAAACTTATTTTGATATAAAAAAAGAAAATGAAATTTATCATATTGAAAGTCCTTATTTGGGAGAATATAATGTATATAATTTAACGGCTTGTTTTATTGTTTGTTATTTAGAAAAGATGAATATTGTTAGAGTAATAGAAAAGATAAAAGGACTAGGCAGTGTTCCAGGAAGAGGCGAAGTATTATCCTTTTCCAATGATTATAAAATAGTCTTAGATTATGCACATACTTATCATTCTATAGAATCTCTAATCAAATGCTTTAAGAAAAAAGCAAAAAATTTAATTGTAGTAACAGGTGCTGCTGGTGGGAGAGAAAAAGAAAAAAGGGCGAGAATAGGAAAGTTATTATTAGAACAATGTAATCTTGTTATTTTCACTATGGATGATCCAAGGTTTGAAAGGGTAGATAGTATCATCGATGATATGTTAAAAGAATCAAATAAGACAAATTATCTAAGAATTATTGATAGAAAAAAGGCCATTAAAAGGGCACTTTCCATTGCCAAAAAGAATGATTATGTACTAATAATAGGTAAGGGAAGAGATTCTTATATGGCAATTGAAGATCGGTATGAAGATTATTCTGATTATGAGGTTATTAAAAGTTACTTTTTAAAATAAGAGTGAATTTCTTTTGTTGAGTTATAATACATATGTCACAAAAATAAAATAAAAAAAGATACCATCTGGTATAATTAAGTTGAAAGACAAAAATTATACGAAAGAGTGGTATCTATGAAGATTATAACAGAAGAAATGAGATATAGAAAGATATTGTGTGAATATGCAATAAAAAATGGAGTAACGAAAGCAGCTAGAAGGTATCATACAAATAGAAAATTTGTGTATAGACAACTAGAAAAATATGATGGTACAGTAAGAAGCTTAGCTTTAAAATCTAGAAAGCCACATAATCATCCTAATACCCACACTGAAGAAGAAATAAACTTAATAAAAAAAGTAAAATCCAGATATGGAAACGATGGATTAGCAGAGGTATATGTTCAATTAAAAAAACGTGGATATAAAAGAAGCTATGGATCCATGGTAAAGCAAATAAGTAAAATGCCAAAAGAGAAAAGAAAATATCGTAAAGGATATACAAAACATGAAGAAATAAGAGGAAGGTATCCAGGAGATAAAGTACAAGTGGATATAAAATATGTACCTAAGGAAAGTTTGATGTTTGACACACAAGATAAGAAATATTATCAAATAACAGCGATAGATGAATATTCCAGAAAAAGAATATTGGAGATAGTAGATGAAAAAAGTGTAACCAATACAAGTAGATTTGTAAAAACATTACAAAATTCACTTGGGTTAAAAATAAATACAATCCAAACAGATAATGGACCTGAATTCGTAAACAATCAAATTGATACAAACGAACCAACATTATTTGAAAGAACACTAGAATCACTAGGAATAAAACATATAAGAACTAGACCCTATTCACCATGGCAGAATGGAAAAGTAGAAAGAAGCCACAAAATAGATGGAGAAATATTTTATAGCAAACAAGAATTTAAATCAGTAGAAGATTTAAAAAGAAAGGTAAAAAGATATAATGCTAGATATAATAATATAGCTAAAAAAGTATTAGGGTTTAAAAGTCCAAATCAAATTGTTGAAGAATACTTATATACAACTTAATTATAAAAATATCTTTAATTTTATAAAAAGTGTGACATATGATTGATTTCTCTAGATTTTAAAATAAGAGTGAATTTCTTTTTTCTTGACAAGGGTTAAAATTACCTCTACAATAGAATTAGATATGATTAAAAATTATATTCTAAATGGAGGTATTAAATGAATAGTGTAGTATTCTCCATTTTACTTATAATAGTTGGATTAGTGTTAGGATGTGTAGTTGCTTTTCTCATTAATACTTTTAGAGAAAACTCAACATCAAAAAAAATTGATAAAATGTTGCAACAGGCAAAGATAGATAGTGATAAATTAAAAAGAGATGCTCTTTTAGAACAAAAAGAAGAACAACACAAATTAAAAGTGGAGCTAGATAGAGAAATCAAAGAGAAAAAAGAAGAAATTAAGCAAAGTGAAGCTAGATTATTACAAAGAGAGTCTAATATGGATAAGCGTGATGAAATGTATCAAAAACGTGAATTAGCATTAGATGATAGAGAAAGTAAATTGACAGAAAGTCTTGATGAAATCCAAAATGAGAAAAGTAAAGTGGAAGAGATAAAAAAAGAACAATTAGAATTATTAGAAAAAATCTCTGGTTTTAGTAAAGAAGAAGCAAAAAAGCAAGTAATGAGACAAGTAAAGGATAGTATGTCTAGAGAAATTTCAGAATATATTAGAGAATGCGAAAATGATGCGAAACTAACAGTAGATAAAAAAGCGAAAGAATTACTTGTTACTTCAATGCAAAAATATGCAGCCGATATTGCAAGTGACCAAACAGTTACTGTTGTTGAACTTCCAAATGATGATATGAAAGGAAGAATTATAGGACGTGAAGGTAGAAATATTCGAACAATCGAAGCTATTACTGGTGTTGACTTAATCATTGATGATACACCAGAGGCAGTGGTGCTTTCTAGTTTTGATCCACTTAGAAGAGAAATTGCTTATGTAACTTTGGATACTTTAATTAAGGATGGTAGAATACATCCAACTAGAATTGAAGAATTATATGATAAAGTATGTAAAGAGATGAAACAAAAGATTATTGAATATGGGAATGATGCTACTTTTGAATTAGGACTAACAAAGTTTGACCCAGAATTGATTGAAATTATTGGTAAACTTCATTTTAGAACTAGTTATGGTCAAAATGCTTTACAACATTCTATTGAAGTGGCTAATCTTTCTGGATTAATTGCTGCCGAGCTTGGTGAAAATATTACACTTGCAAAACGAGCAGGACTTTTACATGATATTGGAAAAGCAATTGATCACGAAATGGAAGGTAGTCATGTAGACATTGGAGTTGATATTGCTAAAAAATTTAGAGAAGATACAGTTGTTATTGATGCTATCGCATCACATCATGGAGACACAAAAGCGAATAGTACAATTGCTGTCATTGTTGCAATTGCCGATGCACTAAGTGCCTCACGCCCAGGTGCTAGAAATGATTCCTTAGAAAATTATATAAAAAGGCTAACTCAATTAGAAGAGGTTGGAAACAGATTGGATGGTGTAGAAAAAGCATACGCTGTTCAAGCAGGAAGAGAGTTGAGAGTCATTGTTAAACCAGAAGAAGTAGATGATTTAAAAGCACATAAAATAGCAAGAGATATTAAGGAAGAGATAGAAAAAACGATGAAATATCCTGGTACCGTAAAGATTACAGTAGTAAGAGAAACCAGAGCACAAGAAGAGGCAAAATAAACTAATATAGTACGTATTAAAACATTCCAGAAAATGGAATGTTTTTCGTATAAATAAATGTTAATATGTAATGAAACAATAATATAACTAAAATAGATTTATTATTACTTTAGAAAAAAAGTCTTTCTATTTTTATTTTATATAGAAAGATTTTTTTCACTAAACTTCTGTTTTTGCTTCTTTTTTAATGTCAATAATGATTGGTAAAACAATTGGGTTTCTTCCTGTTAGCTTTGAAATATAAGTATATAGTTCTGTTGTTAAATTACTTTTAATAGAGGCAAAAGTAGAATGGTGATTGGAAAGTTCTTTTTTTAATATACTTCCTGCTTTTTCCTCAATTTTTCTTAGTAATTCCTCATTTTCATTTATTAGTATAAATCCTCTTGTAGTAATGTTTGGTTTAATTAACAATTCATGTTTTTTCATATCTACATTAATAATAACAACTAATATCCCATCTCTTGCCATCATTTGTCTATCTTTTAATACAGCACTTCCAATTTCACCAATTCGATTACCATCTACATAAATATCCTCACCTGAAATTTCTTCTCCTTTTGTGATGACGTGATTATGAATAGATAATGATCCTCCATTTTTTAATACAAAAGTGTTCTCTTTAGGAATACCACATTCAATACCAATATCAGCATGACGTTTTAGCATTCGATAATCTCCATGAAATGGCATTAAATATTTAGGATTCAATAAGCGAATCATTAGTTTCAATTCATCTTCATTAGCATGTCCAGAGGTATGTAAATCGGCAAGTGCTTTATTCGTGTAAACTTTAACTCCTTTTAAATATAGTTTATTAATTGTTTTTGAAATACTAAGAGCATTTCCAGGAATAGCACTAGATGAAAATATGACTACATCATCTGGTCTTAATTTAATCTGTCTATGAGTTCCGTTGGAAATTCTAGATAATGCTGCGAGTGGTTCTCCTTGGGAACCAGTACATAAAATAGTAACTTCATTTGGTTTTAATTGATTCGCCTCTTCTGGGGATATTAATAAATCCTTATGATTAATATATCCTCCCTTGATAGAAATGTTGATATTATTTTCCATACTTCTACCAAAAATACAAATTTTTCTATTATGCTTGTAGCAAGATTCAAAGATATGTTTTAAACGATAAATATTGGATGCAAAAGTGGCAATAATAATACGGCTATTTTTGAATCGATCAAACATCTCTCCAAGAGCTCCATCTACTTTGGATTCAGAGGCTGAATATCCTTCGTTTAATGCATTAGTGGAATCACTAATTAATAAATCTACTCCTTCATGTCCTAATGTTGCCATTTTATATAAATCGGCCATAGGTCCAATTGGAGTTAAATCTAGTTTAAAATCTCCAGTCGTTACAATTCTACCATTTGGTGTTGTTAGACTAATACCATGTGAATCTGGTATGGAATGGGTAGTGCGGAAAAATTCTATCTCAATTTCTCCAAAAGTTAGTTTAGTGTCTTCGGTATAAACGAATAAATTATCATATCTAATATTTCTATCTTCTAATTTTACTGCTATTAACTCTTTTGCTTGATTTGGTGCATAGATAGCAGGTATGTTAATTTGACTAAGCAAAAATGGAATGGCACCAATATGATCTTCATGACCATGAGTAATTAATAAAGCTTTAATTTTCTTTTCATTTTCCTTTAAGAAAGTAAAATCAGGTAAAACGTAATCAACCCCCAATAGATCACTTTCAGGAAAACTAATTCCCGCATCAATAATAACAATATCGTCTTTATGCATTACACAATACATATTCTTCCCGACTTCTCCTAAACCTCCTAAAACAACTACCTTCGTTTCATTCGGTTTGTTATTCATTTTTTTGTACTCCTTTCGTTTTTTTTGTTAATTTTATACATAAAAGAACTAACCATGATGATTATACAATAAAAAAGGAATTTTGTAAATATCTTAGAGTGGATAGAAAAATCAATTACTAAATCAATTTACAGTAATATCTTTCAATGATATAATGAAGTTGGTGATAGGAATGGGAATATTTAACAAAATAAAAAACATGTTTAAAGATACTAGTAAAGAGGTTCATGATAAGAATTTAAGTAACAACAAGGAAGAAAATATAGAAATTAATACACAGATAGATTCTAATAAATGTGATAATAATACAGAAAAAGAAAGTAATGTGAAAGTTTATGAAAAGGGTCTTACGAAATCAAGAGAAGGTTTTGTCTCTAAATTAGCATTACTTACTAATAAGTATAAAAAAGTAAATGAAGAGTATTTTGAAGAACTAGAAGAAATATTAATCATGGCAGATATTGGTGTGAATACAGTTATGGATTTTATAGAACGTTTACAAGATAGAGTAAAAAGCGAAAAGATAGAAGATCCCGAATTATTAAAAGAAGTGATTGTGGATGAACTATTTATTATTTATGTAAGTGATGAGGTATTAGTTAATAAAATTAATTATGCGAAAGAAGGACCTACTGTGATTCTTTTTGTTGGAGTAAATGGAGTAGGAAAAACGACTACCATTGGAAAAATTGCTTATCAACTAAAAGAATCAGGAAAGAAAGTTTTACTAGTTGGAGCGGATACCTTTCGAGCAGGAGCAATTGAACAATTAAAAAGCTGGAGTGAGAAAGTGGAGGTTAGTTTCTTTTCCAAAGAAGAGGGTGCAGATCCATCTAGTGTTGTGTATGATGGATTAGACTATGCTACTAATAACGATTATGATGTCGTGTTAATTGATACGGCTGGTAGACTACAAAATAAAGTGAATCTAATGAAAGAATTAGAAAAAATGAATCGTGTGATTTCTGGATTTATAGAAGGTGGGGCACATGAGACTTTATTAGTATTAGATGCAACAACGGGTCAAAATGGCATCTCCCAAGCGAAAAGTTTTAAAGAAATTACTAATATTACCGGAGTAGTACTGACAAAGTTAGATGGTACTGCAAAAGGTGGTATTGTTTTGGCTATTAAAGAAGAGGTGAAAATTCCTGTAAAATACATAGGATTAGGTGAGGCAAAAGAAGATTTACAAGTCTTTGATATTGAAAAATATATTTATGGATTATTTAAAGATTTTATGTAGGTGATAAAATGGACGATTATATTCTATATAATAATTTGTATGATTGTTATTTTGAGTTGTTAACAGATAAACAAAGAAAATACTTTGAAGATTATTATTTTAACAATCTATCCTTAGGAGAGATGTCTGCCGATTATCAAATCAGTAGAAATGCTATTTATAAACAACTTCAAATTACCATTAAGAAATTAAAAGAGTTAGAAGAAAAGTTACATTTATATGAAAAAAAGATAAAATTAGAAAAAATAACGGAAAGAGTAGAAGAAGAAAGTATTAAAAGAAAATTAGAAGAATTATTGTGAATTTCTACTAGTACTTTCCACTTGTCAAAATATAGTAAATTTAGTATAATTGGTTTATAAATAATAGAAGAAGTAGAAGAAAAAGAGGGATTTTAATGTTTGAAAAGATAGTGTATATTAGTGATAAATCGGCAAATATAAAAGTAAAAGAGGATGTTAGTATATCTGTTAACTTAATGAATCTTCATTTATTATTTGAAGATAAAGACAAAAAAATACTAGGTGAAATTGATGATATGGACGGAAAAATCGTAAAAGCCAGATTTTTAGGAGAAATCGTCAATGGTAGGTTAATGGGTGGAGTTCTTAGAAAACCTTCTTTGGATGCTAAAATAAGAGTCATTGAAAAAGAAGAGATTCCCATTGTTCTTGGTTCTGCGAAACCTGGTTTTATGCCTTTAGGTGTTAGTCCATTTTATAATGACCATCCTGTTTATTTGAATGTTAACAGTTTTTTTAGTAATCACTTTGCTATTTTTGGTAATAGTGGTGCTGGAAAAAGTTGTGGAGTATCTAGACTAATTCAAAATTTATTTCATGATAAAGGTCTATTTCCTTATAAGTCAAATATTATTATGTTTGATTCCTCTGCGGAATATTATAATGCGTTTCGAAATTTAAACTCAATCAATCCCAATTTTAATTATCGTTTTATTTCTACTAATGAAAAAGAGGGGATTGGGGAAAAACTACGAGTTCCAATTTGGTTATTAAATGTAGATGATTTATCTTTACTTTTACAAATTACGAATCACTCGCAAATTCCGATTATTGAAAGAATGTTAAAGTTGTCTCTTATCTTTTCAGAAGATGGTGAAAATGCCAATGATTTTAAAAATCACTTGATTGCTAAGGCCATTATGTCTATTTTATATACCAACGAAACTTCTCCTAATAAAAGAAATGAAATTTTTTCTATCTTAGAAAGTTGTTCTACCAAAGAGTTTAGCTTGGAATCTCCTGTTCAAGGAATTGGTTATACTAGAAAGTTTAGAGAATGTTTCTTAATTGATTCCAAAGGAGAATTTTCAGAAAGTGTCTTACTTACAGAGTATGTAACGAGTTTTATTAAAGAAGAATTTGATTCTTATGAACCAAAGGGAGGTCAATTTTATACCCTTGATACCTTAGAAAAAGCACTTAACTTTACTTTGATTAGTGAAGGATGGTTAAGGAATAAAAATACTTATTCTGATGCGGTAACGATTAAAGTTCGACTTCATGCTTTAATTGTTGGTGAGTATGCAAAGTATTTTGATGTAAAAGATTATGTTACACAGGAACAATTTTTATCTTCTTTAATTATTAGTAATGGAAAGAAGTATCAGTTTGTTAATATTAATTTTGATGATGTGGATGATTGGTTTGCCAAGGTTATTACGAAAGTCTATTCTAGATTAATATTTGATTTTTGTAAGAATTTAAAAGATCGTGCGTCTATTCCGTTTAATTTGATACTAGAAGAGGCACATCGATATGTTCAAAATGATACAGACCGTTTCTTACTGGGGTATAATATTTTTGAAAGAATTGCTAAAGAGGGAAGAAAATATGGAGTCTTATTGGGACTAATTTCACAAAGACCTGTTGAATTATCGGACACGGTTATTTCCCAATGTTCTAGCTTTTTAATCTTTAAGATAAACCATCCTACGGATGTGGATTATATTCGAAAAATGGTTCCTAATATTAGTGATGAAATTGTTGAAAAACAAAAGACACTACAATCTGGTACTTGTTTAGGTTTTGGAATGGCTTTTACGATTCCCCTTATTGTAAAACTTAGAATGCCAGAACCTGAACCAAGAAGTGGTAACTGTGATGTTGTTAATATTTGGAATGGAAGAGCAGGTAGTGTCAATAAAACCGCTACTCCTGCTACTCCGAGTCAACCTGTACAACAACCAATTAGCCAACCAGTGACTCCAGGTTTTAACAGTTCGCCAATTATGCCAGGAACAAGTAACCCTGTAGCTACACAACCAATGATTACCGTTCCTATAAAGGATTCGAATGCAACTATATAGATAGATGCCTAGGGCATCTTTTATTTTACTTCTTTTTTGTAATACGGTATAATAATAATCAGGTGATTATAAATGTTTGAAAATTTAGGAGAAAGACTTCAAAATGTAGTTCATAAGGTAAAAGGATATGGAAAAATAACAGAAGATAATATCAAAGAAATGATGAGAGAAATTAGACTTGCTTTGCTGGAAGCTGATGTTAATTATCAAGTGGTAAAGGAGTTTACTACCATTGTAAAAGAAAAAGCTCTTGGCGAAGAGGTACAGAAAAGTATTAAACCTGGTGATTTGTTTGTTAAAATTGTTCAAGATGAGCTTACGGAGTTATTAGGTGGAGAAAAAGAAGAATTAAATATCAAGGGAAATCCAGCTATTTTAATGCTTGTTGGACTTCAAGGTAGTGGAAAAACGACTACAATCGGAAAATTAGCTAATTTCCTACGAAAAAAACATGTCAAAAAGCCTTTATTAGTAGCTTGTGATGTTTACAGACCAGCAGCGATTGATCAATTAAAACAAATTGGAAAGCAATTAAATATTGAAGTTTTTGAAGAAGGAAAAAAAGATCCTGTTGAAATTACAAATCATGCTTTAGTTTATGCAAAAGATAATGGTTATGATTATGTATTAGTGGATACGGCGGGAAGACTCCACATAGATGAAGAATTAATGGATGAATTAAAAAATATGAATTCAAGTATTCATCCACAAGAAATTTTATTAGTCATTGATTCGATGATGGGGCAAGATGCGATTAATGTAATTGAAGGTTTTCATAATAATCTTCCTCTTACTGGTGTTATCTTAACAAAATTAGATGGAGATACAAGAGGCGGAGTTGCATTATCGGTTAGGCATTTAACAAATGTTCCGATTAAATTTATAGGTGTTAGTGAAAAGATGGATGGTCTTGATACATTTGATCCTGAAAGAATGGCTAGTAGAATTTTAGGAATGGGAGATATTGTTTCTTTAGTGGAAAAAGCAAGTGAATCAATAGATGAGAAAGAAGCAGAAAAAACAGCAAAAAGAATGCAGCAAGGTAAATTTGACTTAGAAGATTTTTTGTCTACTATGAAACAAATGAAGAAAATGGGACCACTTGAGAATTTAATAAAATTAATTCCTGGTGCTTCTAAAATGGGATTAAATAATGTTAAAATTGATCCCAAACAGATGGCTCATGTAGAAGCAATCGTACTTTCTATGACACCTAAAGAACGAAGAAATCCAGAGATTATTAAAGCTAGTCGTAAAACTAGAATTGCAAAAGGAAGTGGTACTTCCGTTCAAGAAGTAAATAAATTATTACAACAATTTGATCAAATGAAAAAAATGATGAAACAGTTTTCAAAAGGAAACTTTAAAATGCCATTTTAGAGAAAATTAAATGCTAAAGCAAAGACAGTAATGAAGAAAGTACATTAAATGGATTGTCTTTTCTAATATATATTGGGCATATAAATAGTCAATGATTCTGATTTTGAATAAGATAGGTTAGATAGGAGGAATCATATATGTTTAGAAGAGCAAATAATTTTGATTTTAATCAAACTGTTGCTGGAAATAACAATGTAGTAGACCAAGATATGAATGTAGATATTGATATCACGAATAATAGTCAAATGGATAGCCAAATGATGAGTAGCAGTTGTTGTAGCCCAATTAAAGAAGCTGTAAAAGAAAGATGTGTTCATAGAACTATCGTTCATGAAGTTCCACATGTTTGCCCAATTAGAACTAGAATCATCAATCATCATGTGTACAAACATACCTATAGACCTGAATATTCTTGCTGTGAAGAAAATACAGTAAGTAATGTTCAATGTGGTTCATGTAACCAATTTAGATAATTGACAAATATTGATATGTAAATTATTAAAATAATTTATGTCAAAAAATATGTCTAATTTTGTCACATAACTTGATTTCTTGACACTCCTATTTTATGATTATACTAGGGAGTGTGATATTATGATTTATCCATCTATAGATAAATTACTGAACATAGTGGATTCTAAATATGAGCTTGTTCATATAGCGGCCAGACGTAGTAAGGAGATATCAAAAACAAATTATCTCCAGATGCCGGAATCGAGTTATCAGTGTAAAAAGAATATAGGTAGGGCGTTGGAAGAAGTCATTGAAGGGCTTCTAACCGTAAGAAAAAGTTAATATCTTTTTCTTTTTTTTAACTTGCATTACAAACAAATGTATTATATAATTTTGTTGAGGTGGTAAGGATGAAAATAGAAAGTTATAAAAAATTAAAAAATGGAAAATACCGCTTATTGTTTGATAACTCTGAAACACTTGATGTGTATGAAGATGTAATTCTAAAGTTAGAACTTCTTTTAAAAAAAAATATATCTGAGTCATTGAAACAGAAAATATTAGAAGAAAATGAAAAACAGGATGTCTATGCTGTAGGCCTTAAATATATAGATACGAGAGTAAGAAGTAAAAAAGAAGTAATAGATTATCTAAAAAGAAAGGAATATTCATTTTCTAATATAGAGAATGCTGTTAATATATTAGAGAAGCAAGGATATATTAATGACAGAAATTTTGCAAAATCTTTTTTAAATAATCGATTAATTACTACTTCCAATGGTCCCTATAAAATTAAAAGTGACCTAAAAGAAAAAGGTGTTTCTAGTGAAATAATCGATGATGTTATGGAAGAATATACAATCGATATACAAAAGGAAAAGATAGTAAAACAAATAAATAGAATGATTAAATCAAATCGTAATAAAGGAAATCATTTATTAAAAAGAAAGATATTTAATGAACTATCCAAACAAGGATTTAAGAGAAGTATTCTTAATGAATGTTTACAAACTATACAATTAGATAGTGATCAAGAATTACGAGAGAAAGAATATCGAAAACTTTACCAAAAATTGAGTAAAAAGTATCAGGGGAATGAATTAGAATATAAAATTAGAGAAAAACTATATCAAAAGGGATTTGAGTGTTACTAAGTATTTTCTATCATTTTAAAAGAATAGGTCTTAACAGAAGAGATAGAAATATAATAGAAAATAAAAAAAGGAGATGAATCGATGTCAAGGGTGTTAAAAAGAAAAGAATTGGAAAATACGAGGTTAGCAACTAATTATGGTGGTTGGATGTATTGTGATAAGTGTAATGAAAATATAGGATATCTATGTTATTCTACTTATGATAAATTAGAATTAAAGTATCAATGTAAGTGTGGTAGTAAGGGCAGTGCATTATTAGATTTTGAAGATAGTATCATAGGAAGTAAATGTAATGAGGAATTAGTCCTAAAGAAGAATAGACTATGTTGTCCAAAAGATAGCGAGCCTCTTATTACTATATTAGAAGGAAAAGTAGTTCGCTATGAAATGAACATTACTTGTAAGTCATCTCAAAGTATTTATTAAAAAAAATAAGGGTATAGAGATGCTATTATTATAAATCGAAATAATTTGTTAGTTCTAATATGATTTTCAATTATAAAAATGGAATTAAGAGTCTGTAAATAAATCTGTGTAAATAGAAATCTTTCCATGATAAAATAAAAGA